>JAYVXB010000030.1:0-8902 GCA_043785585.1 Deltaproteobacteria bacterium
AAGCAGAAGAAGGGCGTCTACGTCTACGTGAAGTACGTGGGACGCGGCGGCCTCGTGCAAGAGCTCGAGCGCAATCTCAAGCTGTCGGACGCCGTCATCAAGTTCCAGACGGTCCTCGTTCGCGAGGACATCGACATGGCCGGCGTCGCGATCGATCCGGAAGAAGTGAAGAACCTCCGCCTCGAGCTCCCGCCGGAAGAAGAAGAGAAAGAGTCGCGCGAGCGCGCGCTCGGTCTCGTCGATCTCGGGCCGGACGCGCCGCGCAGCATGCGCCCGCCGCGCGAAGAAGAAGAAGAGTTTGCCGACGCGGACGAGATCGTCCCGGCGTCGCTCGCCGCGACCGCGACCCCGGCCGCAACCCCGGCCGCCGCCGTTGCCGAGCCGAAGAAGGATGAGGAGCCGCAGTCATGATGATGGACGACGACAAGGACCTCGGGCGCAGCCCGGATCTCAACGCCGACGCGCCGGGCCGCCGCCGCGGTGGCAAGAAGCGCATCTGCAAGTACTGCGCGGATAAAAACGTGCTCATCGACTACAAAGACCCGCAGGCGCTTCGCTACTTCATCAGCGAGCGCGGCAAGGTCGTTCCCCGCCGCATCAGCGGCAACTGCGCGCGTCATCAGCGCAAGGTCACCCTCGCGGTCAAGCGCGCGCGCAACATCGCGCTGCTTCCGTTCACCGTGACGGGCTGAGGAGAGTCATCATGCCCGCAACGATCCAAGTGGTTCTCCAGCACGACGTCCAGAACGTCGGCAAGTCCGGCGATCTGGTGAAGGTGCGCCCGGGTTTCGCGCGAAACTTCCTCCTCCCGCGTCAGCTCGCCGTCCCGGCGACGACCGCGGCGGTCAATCGCATCACGCACGAGAAGGCCGTCGCCGTCGCGAAGGGCGACAAGGCGAAGAAAGAGGCGCGCGAGATCGCCGAGAAGATCAACGCGCTCCACATCAAGATCCCGCACCGCATCGGCGAGGACGGCAAGCTCTTCGGCTCCGTCACGACGAAGGACATCGAGGCAGCGGTCAAAGCGCAGGGCGTCACCATCGAGCGCAAGAAGATGGTCATGGCCGATGCGATCCGCGCGGCCGGCTCGTACGAGATCCCCGTCAAGCTCATGACCGACGTCACCGCGACGTTGAAGGTAGAAGTCGTCGCGAAGTAGTTATAGAAATGTAGATGACGGATTCGCGCCTCGATCGGGTCACCCGATCGGGGCGCGCGTCATTTGGAGGCGCGGCCTGTGGAGAAGATGCGCAGATACGGTGCGGAAGCTCGGGAGATCGAGCCCTCGGTCATCGAAGGGCGCGTTCCGCCGCACGATCTCGACGCCGAGGCGGCCGTCCTCAGCGCGGCGATGGTCGATCCGCTCGCGCTCGATCGCGTCATCGAGTTCCTGAAGCCCGAGCACTTCTACTCCGAAGCGCATCGCCGAATCTTCGAGGCGTGCCTCGAGCTGCGGCAGAAGTCGCAGCCGGTCGACGTCGTGCAGGTCGGGACGCTCTTGAAGAGCAAGGAGCGGATCGCGCAGGTCGGCGGGATGGCCTACCTGACCGAGGTGCTCAACGCCGCGCCGTTCGTCGCGAACGTCGCCGCGTACGGACGCACGATCAGCGAGAAGGCGCGCGTTCGCCGGCTCATCGCGATTTGCCAGCGCGTCGCCGCGCAAGGCTACGTCGACTACGGCGAGACGCAGACGTTCATCGACGAGGCCGAGCAGGCCGTCTACGAAATCGCGCGCACGCCCGAGTCGAGCACGGTGCAACGCCTCAGCGAGGTCATGAAGTCCTCGTTCCGGCAGCTCACCGAGGCGCGCGCGCGCGGCAACCAGATCACCGGGATCTCGACCGGCTTCGAGCGCTACGATCGCCTGACCGCCGGGCTCCACGAGGGCGATCTCACGATCATCGCGGCGCGCCCCGGCATGGGAAAAACGAGCTTCGTGCTCAACATGGCCGCGAACATCGCGAGCCCCGCGGGGCGCGAGCTCGCGTCGGATCCGAACCAGCGCTGGGAGCAGACCGGCCCGGGCGTCGCCGTCTTCTCGCTCGAGATGCCGCGCGAGCAGATCGCCAACAGGCTCGTCTGCGCCGAGGGCAAGGTCGACGTCGGCAAGGTGCGCTCGGGATTTCTGACGCCGAACGACTGGAGCAAGCTCACGCAGGCCGCGTCGTTCCTCGGGCGGTTGCCGATCTGGATCGACGATTCTCCGGCGCTCGGGATCATGGAGCTTCGCGCGAAGGTGCGGCGCCTTCAGGCCGAGTACGATCGCGTCGGCGAGGACGGACGGAAGACGCAGAAGATTGGCGTCGTGGTCGTCGACTACCTCCAGCTCATGAAGGGGCGCGAAGGGGCGCAGTCGCGCGAGCAAGAGATCAGCGAGATCTCGCGCGGGCTGAAGGGCCTCGCGAAGGAGCTGCGCGTCTCGGTGATTGCGCTCTCGCAGTTGAACCGCGCCGTCGAGACGCGCAGCGAGAAGAGCAAGCGGCCGCAGCTGTCGGACCTGCGCGAGTCGGGCGCCATCGAGCAGGACGCCGACAACATCTGCTTCATCTACCGCGACGAGTACTACAACAAGGAGACGACGACCGAGCGCAACATCGCCGAGCTCATCGTTGCCAAGCAGCGAAACGGCCCTACGGGGACAGCCAAGGTCCGGTTCGACAGCGAGTACACACGCTTCGACAACCTCGCCGAGGGCGAGTATGTCGACGACGAGCAGGGCTGAGTCTGCTACCCAAACGATCGCGATGACCGACGCGCAAGAATCACTCGCAAAACTCGTCGAGACGCGTCGGGTGATCGTGACGGTCGGCGCGGGTGGCGTCGGCAAGACGACGACGGCCGCCGCGCTCGGCGTCGCGGCGGCGATGCGAGGACGTCGCGTGCTGTGCTTGACGATCGATCCGGCGCGGCGCTTGGCCGAGAGCCTCGGGCTCGAGGTCATGTCGAGCGAAGCGGCGCTCGTCGATCCGAAGCGCTTCGAAGCGGCGGGCGTGAAGATCACCGGATCGCTGACGGCGATGATGCTCGACACGAAGCGCACGTTCGACGATCTCGTCGTGAAGTATTCGTCGACGCCGGAGAAGGCGAAAAAGCTCCTCGACAACAAGCTCTACAAATACGTCTCCACGTCGCTCGCGGGCACGCAGGAGTACATGGCGATGGAGAAGCTCGTCGCCGTAAAGAGCGATCCTCGCTACGACTTGATCCTCCTCGATACGCCGCCGACGGCGAACGCGCTCGATTTTCTCGACGCGCCGGAGCGTCTCGTCGAGGCGCTCGATTCGGCGACGATGAAGTGGTTCATCCAAGCGTTCGAGTCGTCGGGCAAGCTGTCGCTGAATCTTCTCGCGCGATCGGCGGCGCTCGTCTTGCGCGGGCTCGGAAAGATCACGGGCGGCGGGTTTCTCGAGGCGATGGCGGAGTTCATCTCCGAGCTCAACGATCTCTTCGGAGGCTTCAAGCAGCGCGCGGAGGTCGTGCAGAAGGCGCTGCGATCGCCCGAGGTCGCGTTCGTGCTCGTGACGTCGCCGGCGCCGATGAGCATTCAAGAGGTGCTCTATTTCTCCGAGCGCCTCGAAGAGCATCGGATGCCGCGCGGCGCGTTCGTCGTGAATCGGTTTCGGATGCCGCCGCCTCTCGCGGGCGAGACGATCACGGCGGCGGAGAGCGCCGATACAGTGAGGGCGCGCGGGCTGCAGCTCGACGACGACGCGCCGATGCGACTCGTGAAGGCGCACTCCGATGCGACGAAGCTCGCGCTCCTCGACGCGTTTTACGTGCGGAGCCTCGACGCGCGCGCGGCCGGCAAGGTTCCGATCGTGCGCATCCCCGAGCTTCCGAGCGACGTGCACGATCTGAAGCTGCTCGCGAAGCTCGCCGACATGCTGATGGGCGTGCACGTCGAGACCGCGCCTCCGGCTTAGTCGTCCTCGCCGCCCTTTTCGACGAAGCGCTTCTCGGTCTTGTCGCCGATGCGCTCCTTCTTCCGCTTCTCCTTGTAGTGGATGCGGATCGGCACGCCGTCGAAGCCGAACTTCTTTCGGAGCTGGTTCGACACGAAGCGGCGGTACGAGAAGTGAATCGAGTCGGGCGCGTTGGTGATGATGACGAACGCCGGCGGCGAGGTCTCGGCCTGCGTCACGTAGTAGAGGCGCGGCGCGCGGCCTCCCATCGTCGGCGGCGGCCGCGTGTCGAGCACCGTCTCGAAGAATCGGTTGAGCGCACCGGTCGTGATGCGCTTGGTGAAACCCTCGCGCACCTTGTCGATCGTCGCGAAGAGCTCGCCGACGCCGCGACCGGTCTTCGCGCTGATCTTCACGACGGGCGCGAACGGCGCGAACGAGATCTTGTCGCGCGCAGCCTCCTCGGCCTTGGACGCTTCGTCTTTGCTGAGAAGGTCCGACTTGTTGAGGCAGATGATCATCCCGCGCCCGCGGTCCTGCGCGAGGCCGAGGATCTTCGCGTCTTGCTCGGCGACGCCCTCCTTCGCGTCGCACATGAGCACGACGACCTGCGAGCGCTCGATCGCGCGCACGGCCTGAAGCACGCTGATCGCCTCGACCGCGTCGTCGGCCTTCGTGACCTTGCCCTTCTTGCGGATGCCGGCCGTGTCGATGAAGACGTACCGCTTCCCATCGCGCGTCACCAGCGCGTCGATCGCGTCGCGCGTCGTGCCGGGACGATCGTCGACGAGCATTCGGAGCTCGCCAAGGACGCGGTTGAGCAAGCTCGATTTCCCCGCGTTCGGTCGTCCGATGATCGCGACGCGCGCGACGGCTTCGTCTTCGGGCTCCGTCGGCGGTTCGTAGGCCGGCAACACTTCGACGAGCGCCGCTTCGAGCTCGCCGATCCCGCGCCCGTGGAGCGCGCTCACCGGCAGCACGTGCTTCACGCCGAGCCGGTACAGCTCGAACGCGTCGGCGTCGCTCTTCGGCGAGTCGGCTTTGTTCGACGCGTAGAGCACCGGCTTCTTCGAGACGCGAAGCAGCTTCACCGCCGCGCGATCCGCGGTCGTGAGCTCGGTCGTCGCGTCGGTCACGAAGATGATCACGTCCGCCTCGGCGATCGCCGCGCGCACGTGCGCCGCGATCCCGCTCTTCATCGGGTCGGCGCTCTCAGGATCGAATCCGCCCGTGTCGATGAGCGTGTACTCGTGCCCGAACGCGGCGGTGTCGGCGTAGTGCCTGTCGCGCGTGACGCCCGGCTCGTCGTGGACGATCGCGACCTTCGCGCGCGCGAGGCGGTTGAAGAGCGTCGACTTGCCGACGTTCGGTCGTCCGACGACGGCGACAATCGGTCGCCCGCCGAGCCCGGCCGGCAAATCGCCGATCGCGCGCTGCCTGTAGTGCTTGGTCATGCGTCCTCTTTGCCCGTGCTCGCGGTCGGCCCGGCGCCGGAGTATCCGAGCTCCTTCAGTCGCGCGTCGCTCTCGAACCACTTCGGCGTGACGCGCACCCAGAGCTGCAGGTGCACGTGCTTGCCGAGCATCGTCTCGACCTTCACGCGCGCCTGCGTGCCGACCTCTTTCAGCATCGCGCCCCGCGCGCCGATGAGGATCCCCTTGTGCGCCTCGCGATCGACGTGAATCGCGAGCTCGATGCGCGTCGGCGCGTCGGCGCTCTTCGCGAGCTCCTTCGCGGACGGCTCGTCGAAGCGCTCGACGACGACGGCCACGCCGTGTGGCACTTCTTGAAATGTCTTTCGTAGGATTTGCTCGCGAACGAACTCGGCGACGAAGAAGCGCACCGGCTTGTCGCTGAGCGTGTCGTCGTCGTAGGGCTTCTCTTGCTCGGGCAAGAGCTCGCGAAGCTCGGACAAGAGCGCCTTGAGCCCCTCGTCGGCCTTTTGCCCCTTCGTTCGCGCCGCCGCACGCACGCCTTCGCGCTGCGCGCTCATCGGCACGATCGCCTTGAAATCGTGCTCCTGCGAGTGGCCGGCGAGAATCTTGAGGAGATCCGTCTTGTCCTTGATGCGATCGACTTTGTTGAGCACGAGGATGGTCGGCAGCTTCGGCAGGTGCGCGAGGATCGCGCGATCCTCTTCGCTCATCAGCGTGCGCGCGTCGTTGCCGACGTCGGTCATGAAGACGACGACGTCGGCCTCGCGGGCGGCGTCGCGCGCGAGCGTGTTCATGCGCTCGCCGAGCTTGTGACGCGCGCGGTGCACGCCCGGCGTGTCGACGAAGATGAACTGCGCGTCGCCGTCTGTCACGACGCCGAGGATCTGGTCGCGCGTGGTCTGCGGGTGCTTGCTCGTGATGGCGATCGGCTCGCCGAGGAGCGCGTTGAGAAGCGTGCTCTTCCCGACGTTCGGCCGCCCGACGATCGCGATGCGCCCTGCGCGGGTGGCGCGCGCGGGTGGCGTCTTCTTGGGGGGCGGCATCGGCGGGCTTCTAGCACGTTGCGCGCCTGGCGCCGGTGCAAGTATGGTCCGCGCGCACTTGCGCGATACGTCTGGGCGCCGAGATCCGTTTCGCCCCCGTTGCTATTGCGGTCCTCCTTATCCGCCCGCGAGCCTCGACATGACCAAAGAAGACGAGCCGAAGACCGACAAGAAGGACGATCTGGCGGAGGCGCCTGCCGCCGACACGGGCGTCAAAGACATGGCGGCCGACGCCAGCGTCAAAGACGCCGCGGTCACGGCGGGGCCGACCGAGGAGAAGAATCCGTTCGCGCCGCGCGAGGCAGACGCGACAATCGACGCCGAGCCGGAAGCGGCCGTGCGGACGGACGGCGCGCAGGCTCAATGGGACGAGGTCGAGAAGCCGAAGGACGAGGTCCCGGCGAAGACCGAGGAAGAGCTCGACGAGGAAGCGCCGCTCGTGAAGCCGGACGCGCCGGGCCCCGCGCGCTGGGTGCCGCTCGCGATCGCCGTCGGTCTCCCTGCGCTCTTCTTCTTCTTGCTCCCGCCGCTGACCAAGAGCGGGCTCTGGGATCCGTTCGAGCTCAACGTCGCCGATCTCGCACGCCGCCTCGCGCTCAACCTCCACGGCGCCGCCGCGCTCGCGCTCGAGAACGCCGACAACTCGCTCCCGCACCTGAACGATCTCGGGCGGCCGCAGCTCCCGTTCACGTCGGTCGCGCTCGGCTTCAAGTACTTCGGTCTCCACGAGTGGGCCGGGCGCGCGCCCCTCGCGCTCTGGGGCGTCTTCGGCGTCGTCGCAACGTATGGCTTCGTCGCGCGAATGTTCGATCGCCGCGCCGGCGTCTACGCCGCCGTCGCGCTGACGACGATGCCGCTCTACTTCGTGCAGTCGCGGTCGATCCTCGGCGACATCTGCACGATGAGCGCGCTTGCGATGGCGTTCGGAGGGCTCGTCGTCGCGGTGTTCGATCGCGACGACGACGGTCCGACGCCGATCGGCGCGCGGATTCCGTGGATTGCGATGGCGCTCCTCGGGCTCGCGGCGGGGTGGGGGAGTCGCGGCGGGCTCATCGGGATCGGCGTCCCTGCGACCGGCGTCGGCGCGGCGTGGGCGCTCTCGTGGGCCGGCGGACGTCGTCGCGCCGACGGCGTGGGCGATGCCGTTGGCGGGCTCAGCCTCGTCGCGGGAGTCGCGAGCATCGTCGCCGCGCTCTCCGTCCTCGGCGCCGAGACGCCGCCGAAAGATCTGAACCTCTGGGTCGGCGCGATGATCAAGACGCAGGCGAAGTACCCGACGTTCGATTTCTACATCGGCACGCTCGGCCACGCGCTCGCGCCGTGGAGCGCGTTCATTCCGTTCGCGCTCGGGCGTCTCTTCCTTCCGCCGGTCGGTCGCGTCGGTCACCAGTTCCAGCGCGAAAGCTGGGGACGCATGGCCCTCCTCGTCGGCGCGGCGGTCGCGTTCGGCGCGCACGGGCTCCTCGCTGCGCGCACGGATCTCATCGCGTTCTGCGCACCGGCGCTCGTTGCCGCGGCGTGTGGCGTCGCGATCCGCGACTTCGAGCGCGGCGCGCACGCGTCGATCGCGGTCGGCGTCGGCACGGGCGTTCTGCTCGGCGTGTTCCACCACGACTTCCACGAGATCCCGGAGAAGGCCTACCAAGCGTTCGCCGTCGTCGGCGCGACGTTCCCCGAGAGCTTCAAAGCCACGGCGCTCTCGCTCTGGTGGGCTGCGCTCGGCGGCTTCGCGCTCGTCGCGTTCCTCACGTGGGTCGAGCGCGATTCCAAGCGCGAGCCGTTCGCGCCCGCCAACTACATGCGCGTTCTGCGCGCGCTGCGCGAAGCGTGGGACGGCCTCCTCGCGCTCGCGTTCTTCGCGACGGTCGCGGGCGCGTCCCTCGCGGGCCTCTTCGTCTGGGTCGGCGTTCGCACGCACGCGAAGTGGCTCCCCGTGATGTCGTTGCAGATTCGCGACGGCGTCCTCAACGCGTGGTGGGTGATCGCGTTCGTGCCGCTCGCGGTGATCCTCGGGCTCTACTTCGCGTGCGATCTCTGGGTCTGGGCGTTCGATCGCTCCAAGCCCTTCAGCAAGGGATCGCTCACACGCGGCTTCGAGCCGTTCGAAGAGCTCTACCGGCGCATGCGCGCTCCCATCGCCGACGAGCCGGGAGCGCGCGTCGAACGCCTCGCGGGCCTCATCCCGGCCGTCTTCATGGTGCTCGTCATTCCGGGCGGGCTGCTCGGCTACTTGCTGACGCACGGGACGAAGCCAATCACCGCGGTCGCGCTCTCGGTGCCGTTCGGCGTCGCGGTCTTTCTCGCGCTCGGCATCGCGGGTGATCTCGTCCGCCACCGCGCGGCCGCGCTCGCGCTCGGCGGTGCCATGGTCGGGGGCGTGCTTTGCGTCGCGTATTACCCCGCGCTCGCGAACCAGCTCTCGCCGAAGGAAGTCTTCGAGAGCTACCGCAAGGTGCACGCGACCGGCGAGCCGCTGGCGCTTCTGGGCGTCGGCGGTCGCACGGCGGCGTACTACGCGGGC
>JAYVXB010000031.1:0-8900 GCA_043785585.1 Deltaproteobacteria bacterium
GTATCGCCGGTCGCGCCCGAGTCCTCCGCCCCGCGGTCCCCCGCCGTGAGCTCGCTGCTCCCCTGCGCGCATGCCGGCGCCGCGAGCCCTGCGACGAGAAGCGCGGCGGCAAACCCTCTCCCGTGCAGGATCGACATGCGACCCATCTTGCTGGAAAGCTCGCCGGTGCCTTGCGCGCAGACCTTCGTGGAGGCGCTATCGAGACACCGCGAGACACCGTCCGCGCCGCGTCCGTCTTGCGGTTCCTGTAGATTTCACAGCATTTCCCTTGCAAAGACGCGCCCCGCACGTAAAGTACGCCTCCCTCGCGTGCCCCAATCACGCGAGTTATCCTGATTCAGTAGCGATTTCGTACGTTTCAGGCGTCCCGTAACGGCCCTCCCCCCTTGGCGCTCCAGCGCTGAGGCTCCCGGAAGGTACGACGGCGCCGAAAGGTCCCCCGTAAAATGGCTAGCGTCAGCAAGGCGATTGCCCGCTTCACGCGGATTAGTCCGCGCAAAGCCCGTGTCGTGATCAACCTCGTCCGTGGCCGTCAGGCCGGTGAGGCGCTCCAGATCTTGGAGTTCACGAAGAAGAGCGCGGCGCCCATCGTCAAGAAGCTCATCGAGAGCGCCGTCGCGAACGCGCGCACGCAGAGCCCCGGTGTCGACCTCGACACGCTCTTCGTCGAGACGTGCTTCGTCGACAAGGCGCCCAACAAGCACATGCGCCGCTGGCGCCCGCGCGCGATGGGTCGCGCGACGCGCGTTCAGAAGGGGCTCAGCCACATCACTCTCATCCTCGGCGAGAGGGCGTAAACGATCATGGGACAGAAAGTACATCCGTACGGCTTCCGCCTCGGCGTCATCAAGACCTGGAACTCGAAGTGGTTCGAGGACAAGGCGTACGCGAAGTGGCTGCACGAGGACATTCGCATCAAGCGCGCGGTCAAGGACTACCTGATGAACGCGAACATCGCGTCCGTCGAAGTCGAGCGCGCCGCGAACAAATGCAAGGTCATCGTCTTCACGGCGCGGCCCGGCATGGTCATCGGCAAAGGCGGCAAGGGCATCGAGACCCTGAAGATCGGCAACCTGAAGACGGCCGCCAAAGGCGAGACGCTCTTCCCGGGCGTGCAGTCGTTCACGGAGAACGAAGTCTTCATCGACGTCCAGGAAGTCCGTAAGGCCGAGACGGCCGCGCAGCTCGTCGCCGAGAACATCGCGACGCAGCTCGAGCGCCGCGTCGCGTTCCGCCGCGCCATGAAGAAGGCGCTGCAGACGGCGATGAAGTTCGGCGCCAAGGGCATTCGCGTGCGCACGTCGGGTCGCCTCGGCGGCAGCGAGATGAGCCGCGTCGAGACGTACCGCGAAGGTCGCGTTCCGCTGCACACGCTGCGCGCGGACATCGAGTTCGGTCTCGCGGAAGCGCGGACCAAGTACGGAATCATCGGCGTCAAGGTTTGGGTCTTCAAGGGCGAGGTGCTCCAGCGCCGCGTCCGTCGTCCCACTGTCACCGGAGCGTAGCTCCGCGGTTTGGGTCCCGTCCCAAACCACATCGATGCCTTCAAGGATTTGAAAGATGCTCTCTCCCAAACGAACCAAGTTCCGAAAGATGCAGAAGGGGCACAACCGCGGCACGGCGTACCGCGGCTGCGACGTCTCCTTCGGCGACTTCGCCATGCAGGCCACCGAGCCGGGCCGCCTCACGTCGCGACAGATCGAAGCGGCGCGTATGGCGATTACCCGTCACGTCAAGCGCGCGGGCAAGCTCTGGATCCGCATCTTCCCGGATCGTCCGGTCACGAAGAAGCCGCTCGAAGTCCGCATGGGTGGCGGCAAAGGCGGAGTCGAGGAGTGGGCGGCCGACGTCCTCCCTGGCCGCGTCATGTACGAGCTCTCCGGCGTCGACGAGAAGGCAGCGCGCGAAGCGTTCCGTCTCGCGGGCCACAAGCTCCCCGTCGCCTTCAAATTCCTCGCTCGCGGGGTGGTGTGATGAAAGCCAAAGACCTGCGTGAGAAGTCGACCGAGGACTTGAACGAGCTGCTGAAGACGACCGCACGCGGCGTCTTCGACTCGCGCTTCAAGAACTTCACGAACCGCCTCGACGACACCAGCATGATCCGCAAGACGCGCCGCGAGCTCGCGCGCATCCACACGCTCCTCGCCGAGCGCGCGCGTGCAGCCGCGCCGGTGGCGGCATCTGGCGTGAAGCACGTCGATGCTCCCGTCGCGAAGGCGAAGCCCGCGAAGGTCAAGGCGGCGGCGCCGTCCAAGCCCGCGGTCGAGAAAGCCGACAAGCCGGCGACGGAAAAGAAGACCGCCAAGAAGACCAAGAAGAGTGAGGCGAAGTAGCCATGACTGAAACATCCAAAGCCACGGCGCCGAACGCCGCGCACGAGCCGCATGGCTTCCGTCGCAAGATGGTCGGCAAGGTCATCAAAGACAAGATGCACAAGACGGTCGTCGTCGAGTGCATCGTCTCGAGCAAGGACGCCCTCTACGGCAAGTACGTCCGCGCGCGCAAACGCTACAAGGCGCACGACGAGACCAACACGTACAAGGCCGGCGACCGTGTCGAGATTCAGGAGCACCGCCCGATCTCGAAGGACAAGCGCTGGATCGTGACGCGGCTTCTCAAGAAGTTCGTCGAGGAATAGAGGCTGCCATGATTCAGATGAGAACCACGCTCGAGGTCGCCGACAATTCCGGCGCGAAGCTCGTGCAGTGCATCAAGGTGCTCGGCGGATCCCGCCGTCGCTATGCCTCGATCGGCGACGTCATCGTCGTCGCGATCAAGGAAGTCAGCGGAGGCGCCGCCGCCAAGGTGAAGAAGGGCGAGACCGCGCGCGCCGTCATCGTGCGTACGCGCCGCGAGCAGTCGCGTCCCGACGGCAGCTACATCAAGTTCGACGAGAACAGCGCAGTCCTCGTCAACAAAGAGAACGAGCCCATCGGCACGCGCATCTTCGGCCCGGTCGCTCGCGAGCTCCGCGGCAAGAAGTTCATGAAGATCATTTCGCTCGCGCCCGAGGTGCTGTGATGGCCGCGCGTCTTCGTAAGGGCGATCTCGTGATCGTCATCAGTGGAAAAGAGAAGGGCAAGACCGGCAAGGTCAAGGCGGTCCTCGTCGAGCACGACAAAGTCGTCGTCGAGGGGCTCAACCTGATCAAGCGCCATACGAAGCCCTCGGCTCGCAATCAAGGCGGCGGCATCATCGAAAAAGAAGCCCCGCTCGCGTCGTGCAAGGTCATGCCGGTCGATCCGAAAACGGGCAAGGGCACGCGCGTGAAGTTCAAGGTCGAGTCCAATGGCAAGAAGGTCCGCATCGCGATGAGCGGTGAGGAGCTTCCGGTCGCGAGCGCGGAGTAACGGCGATGGCAAGCGAAGAGACAGAGAAGAAGCCGAAGGCCGAGAAAGCCGAGAAGGCCGCCTCAGGCGAAAAGGGCGGCGGCGAAAAGGCCGAGAAGAAGCCTGCAAAGAAGGGCGGCGACAACCGTCGTTCGGCGCAGCAGCAAGAGGCCGCGGCCGTCATCACGACCGAGAAGGTCGTCTTTCCGCGCTTTCACGAGAAGTACAACAAGGACGTCATCCCGGCCCTGCGCAAGCAGTTCAATTACAAGAACCCGAACCAAGTTCCGCGTCTTCAAAAGATCGTCGTGAACATGGGGCTCGGCGCCGCCGTGACGAATCCGAAGATCATCGACGCCGCCGTCGAAGAGCTCAAAGCGTTCGCCGGTCAGAAGCCGATCGTCACGCGCGCCAAGAAGGCGATCGCGACGTTCAAGCTCCGTGCAGGCGTTCCGATCGGCGCGATGGTGACGCTCCGCAAGGCGCGTATGTGGGAGTTCATGGATCGCCTGGTCTCGCTCGCGCTCCCGCGCACGCGCGACTTCCGCGGCATCTCCCGCAAGGCGTTCGATGGCAAGGGCAACTACACGCTCGGTCTCAAGGAACAAATCATCTTCCCCGAGATCAACTACGACCGGATCGACGCCATCAAGGGGCTGAACATCAGCTTCGTGACGACGGCGAAGACCGACGAAGAGGGGCGCGCGCTCCTTCAGCAACTCGGCATGCCCTTTAGGGCGACCTGAGAAGGACGAGGAAAATCGAAAATGGCTCGTGCTAGTCAATTCGCGAAACTCAACCGGGCGCCGAAGTTTCCCGTCCGCCACCGCAGCCGCTGCAAAGTGTGCGGTCGCGCGCGCGGCTACTACCGCAAGTTCGAGCTCTGCAGGATCTGCTTCCGGCTCCTCGCCCTCCGTGGCGAAGTGCCGGGCGTGATCAAGGCAAGCTGGTGATGCCATGATGACCGATCCGATTGCCGACATGATCACTCGCCTTCGTAACGCGCAGCTCGCGCGTCACGATCGCTGCGAGATGCCGCACTCCAAGCTCAAGCAGCACCTCGCCGAGGTGCTCAAGGGCGAAGGCTACGTCGACGACGTCCGCTCCAGCGAAGGCGAGGGGGCCAAGGTCCTCACGGTCGTCCTCCGCTACGGGCGCGACAAGACGCCGGCGATGGACGGAATCAAGCGCGTGTCGACCCCCGGTCGCCGCGTCTACGTTCGCCACGACCGCATCGGCAAGGTGTGCTCCGGCATGGGGGTCTCGATCCTCAGCACGAGCCGCGGCGTCATGACCGACAAGGAATGCAAGAAGCAGCGCGTCGGTGGCGAGCTTCTCTGCGAGGTTTGGTGATCCGATGACGCAGCCGCAATCAGCAGTCGAAGATCTTCGCCAGTCGCGGACCGGCAAGAAGCCCATTCCGCTTCCGAAGGGCGTCACTGTCGTCATCAAAGACGGCAAGATCGACGTCAAAGGACCGAAGGGCTCGAGCAGCCGCGCCACGACGCCGAACGTCGACATCAAGATCGACGCGACGTCGGTCAACGTTCAGCCGACCGTCGGTGGTCGCGACGGCGCGCGCTTTCAAGGGCTCGCGCGGGCGCTCATCGCCGCGATGGTCGAGGGCGCGGCGACGGGATACGTGCGGACGCTTCAGCTCGTCGGCACCGGTTATCGCGCCGAGCTCAAAGGACAGATTCTCAATCTGTCGCTCGGATTCTCGCATCCGGTGAACTTCCCCATCCCGCAAGGGATCAAGGTCGAGATCCCGGGCGACTCCAAGGGAACAATCGTCATCCTCACGGGTTCCGACAAGGCCATGATGGGGCAGACCGCCGCCAAGATCCGCGCGTTCCGTCCACCGGAGCCTTACGGAGGCAAGGGCGTCCGCTACCAGGGCGAGAAGGTCCGTGAGAAGGCGGGCAAAGCGGGCAAGGGCGGTAAGTAAGTCTTTAGACGTTAACAGCGCTTGGCGCGGGACCTCGAATCGCCAAACCAAGATTCGGGAGCCGCGGAAGGAATCATACGAACATGGCAATGCAAATTGTGGGACGCGAGCGCAGGAAGCTGCGCATCCGTCGCAAGATCAGCGGGACGAACGAGCAGCCGCGCATGACGGTGTTCCGCAGCGCGAAGCACATCTACGCGCAGGTCATCGACGATGTTGCGGGCTCGACGCTCGTGCACGCATCGACGCTCTCGCGCGACGTGCGCGGCGCCGTGACCGAGGACAACAAGACCGACGCGGCCAAGAAGGTCGGCCAGGCGGTCGCGAAGCTCCTCCTCGCGAAGGGGATCACGAAGATCGTCTTCGACCGCAATGGTTACCTCTACCACGGCCGCGTCCGTGCGCTGGCAGACGGCGCGCGCGAAGCCGGGCTCAAGTTTTAAGGCTCCCCCAAGTTTTGGTTTGCGGCTTGACCGCAACGGAGAATCGATATGGCGTTCGAGCAAATTGATGACGACAAGCTCAAGGAGCGCGTCATCCACATCAACCGCGTCGCCAAGGTCGTCAAAGGCGGCCGGCGATTCTCCTTCTCCGCGCTCGTCGTCGTCGGCGACGAAGCGGGCCATGTCGGCGTCGGCCTCGGTAAGGCCAACGAAGTCCCCGAAGCGATCCGCAAAGGGAACGATCAGGCTCGCAAGAACATCTTCAAGGTGCCGCTGACGGGCGTCACGATTCCGCATCAGGTGCTCGGGCACTTCGGCGCGGGTCGCGTCTTCCTCAAACCGGCGTCGCAGGGCACGGGCGTCATCGCCGGCGGCGCGGTTCGCGCGGTCGTCGAGAGCGCGGGCATCCACGACATCCTCACGAAGTGCCTCGGCAGCTCGAACCCGCACAACGTCGTTCGCGCGACGATCACGGCGCTCAAGATGCTGAAGAGCCTCGAGGACGTGGCGAGCAAGCGCGGCAAGCAGGTCGCCGATCTCTTCGACAAGGGCAAGTCGACGAAGAACCTGGAGGCGGCCACATGAGCCAGCTCCAGGTTAAGCAGATCAAGAGCGTGATCGGCCAGGAGCACTCGATGCGCCAGACGATCAAAGGGCTCGGCCTCAGCGGTCCGGGCACGTCCGTGACGGTGGCGAACACGCCGTCGTTCCGTGGCGCGATCAAGAAGGTGATGCACCTCGTGCAAGTAGAGGAAGTGTAAAATGGCTGACACGCTCAGCAAGCTCGCGAAGCCCGCAGGGTCCACGCGCCCGAAGACGCGCCGAGGGCGCGGCGTCGGATCCGGTCTCGGCAAGACGGCCGGTCGCGGACAAAAGGGACAGTACGCGCGCTCGCGCGGCTTCAAGCCCCACTTCGAAGGCGGGCAGACGCCGATTCAGCGTCGCCTCCCGAAGCGCGGATTCACCCCGCCCTTCCCCGCGAAGATCGCCGAGGTCAACGTTGGCGACCTCGAGCTCTTCGACGCCGGCGCCAAGGTCGACGAGAAGTCGCTCCGCGCGCACGGCCTCATCAAGGGGTCGTTCGATCGCCTGAAGATCCTCGGCTCGGGCGAGATCACCAAGGCCGTCACGGTCACCGCGCACGCGTTTTCCAAGGCGGCCGCCGAGAAGATTCAGAAGGCGGGCGGCAAGGCCGTTCTCCTCAACGCCGTCGCGGCTCAGTAAGCAAAGAAGAGCGAGCGATCTCACATGGCTGCTCTCTCCGCGTTCGCCAACATCGGCAAGGTGCCGGAGCTGCGCAAGCGGATCATCTTCACGCTCGTGATGCTCGCGGTCTACCGCATCGGGGTCTTCGTCACGATCCCCGGTGTCGACCGCAACGTCATGCAGGCCGTCGTGCACAAGCAGGGCGGCGGGCTCCTTGGCCTCTTCAACATGTTCTCGGGCGGCGCGCTCGGCAACCTGTCGATCTTCGCGCTCGGCATCATGCCGTACGTCAGCGCGAGCATCATTCTCCAGCTGCTGACGATGGTCTTCAAGCCGCTCGACGAGCTCCGCAAAGAAGGCGAGCAGGGTCAGCGCAAGATCAACCAGTACACGCGCTACGGCACCATCGTCCTCTCGCTCATCCAGGGCTTCGGCATTGCGATGACGCTCGAGGGGATGAACAACGGCGACATCTCGGACTCGACGCGCGTCGGCGACGTCGTCGCGCACGCGGGCTGGGGCTTCCGCGCGATGACCGTGCTGACGCTGACGACGGGCACCGCGTTCATGATGTGGGTCGGTGAGCAGATCACCGAGCGCGGGATCGGCAACGGGATCTCGCTCATCATCTTCGCGGGGATCGTCGACGGCATTCCCGCGGGCGTGCTCGGCTATTTCGCGACGCAGAAGGGGAACATCCAGCCGCTGAACCTCACGTTCATGCTCGCGGTGATTCTCGCGACGGTCGCGACGATCGTCTTCTTCGAGCGCGCGCAAAGGCGCATTCCCATCTACTACGCGCGGCGCACGGTCGGCCGGCGCGTCTACGGCGGACAGACGGCGCACTTGCCGCTCCGCGTGAACACGGCCGGAACCATCCCGCCGATCTTCGCGTCGTCGCTCCTCATGTTTCCGGCGACTCTCGCGAGCTTCAAGGTCCCGGGGATGAACGCTCTGCAGACGTCGCTCTCGCGCGGCGACTGGGTGTTCAACGTCTTCTACACCGGCCTCATCGTCTTCTTTTGCTACTTCTATACGGCGGTCACGTTCCAGGCGGTCGACGTCGCCGACAATCTAAAAAAGCAGCAGGCGTTCATCCCCAGTATTCGCCAGGGAAAGCAGACGGCGGAGTACATCGACCACGTTCTCACGCGGATTACGCTGGGAGGCGCGGTCTATGTTGCCGCGGTGTGCATCGTCCCCACCGTCATAAGCCAAGCCTTGCGGGTTCCGTTCCAGTGGGGCGGAACGTCGATCATGATCGTGGTCGGCGTCGCGCTCGACACCGTGAGCCAGATCGAAGCCCACCTCATCACGCGAAACTACGAAGGGCTCTCCGGTGGCGGTGGCAAAGCCACGCGCATCCGCGGCCGGAGGGACGTCTGATGCGCCTCGTATTTCTTGGCCCGCCGGGCGCCGGCAAGGGGACCCAGGCAAAGCTCATCGTCGAGAAATTCGGGATCCCGCAAATTTCCACGGGCGACATGCTTCGGGCCGCAAAGGCCGCGGGAAAATTGCCCCCCGAACTCGTCGCCAGGATGGCCGCGGGGGGTCTGGTGCCCGACGACGCGGTCATCAAGCTCATCGCCGATCGCACCACCGAGGCCGACGCCAAGGACGGCTTCTTGTTGGACGGCTTCCCGCGCACTGTGCCTCAGGCGGAGGCGCTCGGCAAGCTGCTGGAGACCCGCGGGCAGAAGCTCGACACCGCGCTGGCCCTGGTCGTCGCCCGCGAACTGCTCATGGAACGGGCCGTGCTGCGCCGCACCGACAAACGTACTGGACAGATTTACCACTTGAAGTATAAACCGCCCCCCCCGGATGCCGATTTGGAGCACCGGGCGGACGACCACGAAGACGTCGTCCAGAACAGGCTCGATACGTACGAGCGGATGACGTCGGAGCTTCTTCCGTATTATGAAAACTTGGGCATTTTGAAGCGCGTGGATGGCGTCGGAGCGGTGGAAGAAGTGA
>JAYVXB010000032.1:0-8884 GCA_043785585.1 Deltaproteobacteria bacterium
CGAGAAGCTTGCCGACCTCCAAAGGCGCCTCATGGCGCTAAGGGGGCATCTTTGACCTGCCCAAGCTGAGGGCGCAGATTCAAAAGCTCGAAGAGCAGACGCTCGTCCCCGGCTTCTGGGACGACGCGAAGAAGGCGCAGTCGGTCACGCGCAAGCGATCGAGCATCGAGCAGCTGGTCGATACGACCGAAAAGCTCACGCGCGACGTCGAGGACACCGGCGTGCTCCTCGAGCTCGGCGCGTCGGAGAACGACGATGCGACGCTCAACGAGGCCGAGGCGCAGATCGCTCCGCTCGAGACGCGCGTCCGCGCGGCGGAGCTCGCGCGCATGCTGTCGGGCCAGGTCGATCACGCCAACGCGATCGTCAGCATCCACCCTGGCACGGGCGGCACCGACGCGAAGGACTGGGCGCAGATGCTCCTTCGCATGTACATGCGCTGGTGCGAGCGTCGCGGATTCAAGACCGAGGTCATCGACTACCAAGAGGGCGACGAGGCCGGGATCGACGGCGCGTCGTTCAGCGTCCAGGGCGATCACGCATTCGGCTATCTGCGCGCAGAGAACGGCGTGCACCGGCTCGTTCGCATCTCGCCGTTCGACGCGAACGCGCGTAGGCAGACGGCGTTCGCGGCGGTCGAGGTCACGCCCGACATCGAGGACGAGATCGACATCATCGTCAAAGACGAAGACCTCGAGATTACGACGATGCGCGCCGGCGGCAAGGGCGGGCAGAACGTCAACAAGGTCGAGACCGCGGTCCGTATGAAGCACTTGCCCAGCGGCCTCGTCGTCGTGTGCCGCGCCGAGCGCTCGCAGCTTCAAAACCGGCGGATGGCGCTCAAGATGATGAAGGGCAAGCTGTACGAGATCGAGGTCGCGAAGCGCGAAGAGCAGGCCGCCGCGTACCAGGCGGGCAAGAGCCAAATCGCGTGGGGGAGCCAGATTCGCAGCTACGTGCTCGCGCCGTACCGCCTCGTCAAAGACGTTCGCACGTCGTTCGAGATGGGGAACGTCGACGCGGTGCTCGACGGCGATCTCGACGGCTTCATCGAGGCGTACCTTCTCGCGGCCGCGGGCGGCAACCTCCGAAAGGGCGGCGTCACCGACGACGCCGATGCCGACGCCGAATGAGCCGCGCTCGCCACACTCGCCGCGCCACCCCCCGAGGATCCCGATGAGCGACTCGCAATCCAGAATGACGCAGGTGCCGGATACCGATCGCGACGTGGCCTCCGCCGTGTCGCCCGAGGACGCCATCGTCGAGGCGCGTCGCGCGAAGGCGGCGCGCGTCCGTGCGCGCGGCGAGAACCCGTTCGCCAACGACGTGAAGGCGCGTCTCCCCGGCGGACAGACGCTCGACATCGCGGACGTCCGCGCGCGCGCCGAGGCGGCAAAGCTCGACGGCGTCGACGGCAAGTACGCGGACGAAAAAGTGAAGGAGCTGTGCGGCGCCGACACGTTCCACGTGCGCGGGCGCGTCATCGCGCTTCGCGGCACGGGCGGGCTGACGTTTCTCTCGCTCCGCGATCGCACCGACAAGATCCAGATCTTGGTGAGCCAAGCGACGCTCGGCGAAGACTACGCGCGCCTCGACGAGATCGACGTCGGCGACATCGTCGAAGCCGAGGGCGGTCTCATGGCCTCGAAGCGCGGCGAGCTCTCGATCGAGCCGAAACGCCTGCGCCTCGTGACCAAGGCACTCCGCCCGCTCCCCGAGAAGTGGCACGGTCTCACCGACGTCGAGACGCGCTACCGCCAGCGGTACGTCGATCTCATCGCCAACCCCGCCGTCGTCGACGTCTTCCGCGCGCGCAGCGCGATCGTCAGCGCGACGCGCGCGATCCTCGACGGCGCGGGCTTCCTCGAGGTCGAGACGCCGTCGATGCACACGCTCATCGGCGGCGCAGCGGCGCGTCCGTTCGTCACGCACCACAACACGCTCGATATGCAGCTCTACATGCGCATCGCGCCCGAGCTCCACTTGAAGCGCCTGCTCGTCGGCGGCCTCGAGCGCGTCTACGAGATCGCGCGCTGCTACCGCAACGAAGGCGTGAGCACGCGGCACAACCCCGAGTTCACGATGCTCGAGTTTTATCAGGCGTACGCGACGTACGAAGACCTGATGACGTTCACCGAGCAGCTCATTCGCGGGATCGACGCGCGGCTCGCTGCGGCGATGCCCGAGGCGCACGCGACATGGAAGGCCGCGCGGCCGTTCACGATCGACGAGCCGTTCGCGCGCGTGCCGATGGACTGCGCCGTCGCGATCGGCGCCGACAGGACGCAGATCGCCGAGTGGAAGACGGCGATCGAGTCGAAGAGCGGGATGGGGCTCGTCGAGCTCCTTCGCGAAGACTTCGGCGCGAAGATCAAAGAGTGGTCCGCGTCTTCGCCTCGCGCGAAAAAGGGGATCGACTGGAGCAACTTTCGCAAAGGGCTCGCCAAGTGCGACAACGACGGCGAGCGCCTCTTCGCTTGCTACGAGTACGTCGTCGAGCCGTTCCTCGCCGAGGACTTCCGCTCCGCCGACGGCACCCGCTCGCTCCCCGTGTTCGTCAAAGATTACCCGTTCGAGACCTCGCCGCTCGCGCGCAGGAACGACACGCGCCCCGAGCTCGTCGATCGCTTCGAGCTCTTCGTCCACGGTCGCGAGCTGTGCAACGCGTTCAGCGAGCTGAACGACCCCGACGATCAAGCCGATCGCTTCACCGCCCAGGTCGAAAAGAAGGCCAAGGGGGCCGAAGAGACCATGGACTTCGACGCCGACTACATCCGCGCGCTCGAGCACGGGATGCCGCCCGCCGCCGGATTCGGCATGGGAATGGACCGTTTGGCGATGATGTTGACCCATGCCCCTTCGATTCGCGACGTGATCCTCTTCCCGCTGCTCCGCCCCGAGACATGATGCGAGTACCCACGCGATGAACCCGAGCTCGCTCTTGCCGCACCAGGCCGGTATCACGATCGGCTTCGTCGTGATCGGCGTCTTGCTCCTGCTCCTTCGGGCGCGGGTCGAGGCGAAGCGCGGCAAGCGCGGGCGCGCGGCGTGGCTCGCGAGCGCGACGATCTTCGGGCCGCTGTTCGCGGGCGCGGCGTTCTGGAGTCGCACCGTCACGCACGGGACCAAGGTCGCGCTCGGCCGCCACGACGACATGTTCGCCGCCAGCGTGCTCGGAACGCTGTGCGTGCTCGTGCTGGTCTGGATCGCCGCGCGCACGTTCGTCGTCAGCAAGATCGGCAAGCATGGGCCTTGGTTTTGGCTCGTCGCACGATTCGCGATCGTGCCGGCCATCGCCGTCGCCGCGTTCTTCGGCGCCAGGCGCAGCGTGACGAAGGCGATCATCGATCACATCGACACCGTCGCGTCGGCGCTCGCGCTCGTCTTCGCGGTCTTCTTCGTGGTCGGCGTGCTCTCCGCGCTCTTGCCGTGGCTGCTCGATCGGCTCGAAGGCCGCACGTTCGTCTCGTTCGTCGCGGCGCGCCACGTCCGGTCCGAGAAGAGCGGCTTTCTCACCGTCATCAGCGTGCTGTCGATCTGCGGCGTGGCGATCAGCTCGTGCGCGCTCTCCAGCGTCGTCAGCGTGATGGGCGGCTTCAGCCACGACTTGAAGCGGAAGATCCTCGGCAACAACGCGCACATCGTGATCGACACGACGACGCAGTCGCCGTGGACGGACTACGAGGCGGTCCTCGAACGCGTCCGCGCCGTCAAAGGCGTCACGGCGTCGACGCCCGTAGTCCACGGCGAGGTGATGGTGTCGAGCCCGTCCAACCTCGCCGGCGTCATCGTCCGCGGCATCGATCCGAAGACGATCGGCAACGTCATCGAGCTCCCCAACAACATCGAGGTCGGCAAGCTCGCCTACCTGGACGATCCCGAAGCGCTCCGCCACTTGCCACCGGACGAGGTCATCGGTCTCGGCCCCGGCGGCGAGCAGTACATGAAGGGCCCCGACTTACCGTCGCTGAACGACGACCTCGACCCTGCGGTGCGCGCGATCATCGACACGGGACCGCCGCTTCGGCCGGGCATCATCATCGGGCGCGAGCTCGCGAAGACGCTCCACGTCTACGTCGGCGACGAGGTCACGCTCGTCTCGCCGCTCGGTGATCTCGGACCGATGGGCGTCATGCCGCGCACGAAGAAGTTTCGCGTCGCCGCCATCTTCTTCAGCGGGATGTACGAGTACGACGCGAGCCACGTCTACACGACGATGCAGGTCGCGCAGGACTACTTCACCGTGCAGGGGAAAATCAGCGCGATCGACGTGAAGGTCGAGGACGCCGAGAACGCCGACGTGCTGACGCCGATCGTCACGAGCGCGGTCGGTCGCGCCGATCTCCGCGTCCGCGACTGGCGCGAGATCAACAAGAACCTCTTCAGCGCGCTGAAGCTCGAGCGCTACGCGACATTCATCATCTTGTGCATCGCGATCATGGTCGCCAGCTTCTGCATCGTCAGCACGCTGCTTCTCATGGTGACCGAGAAGTCGAAAGAGATCGCGATCCTCAAGGCGATAGGTGCGCCCGACGGATCGATCCTCCGCACGTTCATGCTCGAAGGCATGATCATCGGCGGGATAGGTACGGTGTACGGAGTAGCGACGGGGCTCGTTGTATGTACGGGCCTCTCGTGGTTCGGGCTCCGTCTCGATCCGGACGTCTACTACATCGATCGCTTGCCGATCGACGTGAGCGGCGTCGACTTTCTCGCGGTGACGGCGTCGGCCTTCATCATCTGCACGCTCGCGACCATCTTCCCGTCGTTCGCGGCGTCGCAACTGCGCCCGGTCGACGGCCTCCGTTATGAGTGATACTCCGCAGTCCATCTTCTAGAGGCTCGGTCTCCCGAGGAGTCCTTCTTTGTCCAGCGCGCTCGTCATCGCCACCGGCGTCAAAAAGTCGTTCCAGCACATGGGGCGCACGCTCGAAGTCCTCCGCGGCATCGACCTCAACATCTTCGAGGGCGAGGTCATCGCGATCGTCGGGCAGTCGGGCGCGGGCAAGTCGACGTTCCTGCATTGCATGGGGACGCTCGACATCCCGACGGCGGGGTCGATTCGCCTCGCGGGCGAGGAGATCACGACGATGCCTGGCTCGCGCCTGGCGGATCTTCGCAACCGGACGATCGGCTTCGTGTTCCAGTTCCATCACCTGCTCCCGGAGTTCAACGCGCTCGAAAACGTCCTGATGCCGGGGCTGATCCAGGGCCGTTCGCGCCGCGAGATGGAGCCGCGCGCGTCCGCGCTCCTCGAAGAGGTCGGGCTCAAGGATCGCGTGCTCCATCGGCCGGGCGAGCTCTCGGGCGGCGAGCAGCAGCGCGTGGCGCTCGCCCGCGCACTCGTCCTCGAGCCCAAGCTCATCCTCGCCGACGAGCCGACCGGCAACCTAGACTCCGCCACCAGCGCGCAGATCCACGAGCTCTTCTTCGCGATCAACAAGCAGCGCGGGACGACCATCGTCGTCGTCACGCACAACACCGCCCTCGCGCAGAGCATGCCGCGAATGATCACGCTGAAGGACGGTCGCGTGGAGAAGGACGAGCGACGGACCGAGGGCTACCGCAGCCCGCACGAGCAGAAGGACGTGGGTTTGTCGTGACGTTGGGTTGTCGTGACGCGGGTTGGTCATGACGCTGACTACGAGGGGGGTCCTTCGCTTCCGCTCAGGATGACAAGCCTACTCGACGAGATCGCTGCTCCCGCTCGCTCGGGGAACCCTGTAGAAGAGCCCCTCGCTCGGGACCGCGCGCGCAGCGGCGGCGGGAGGACCCGCGTCTCGCACGTCATCGGCGCGAAGCGCCGAGTCGACCCTGCGGGAGGACCCGCCGACGCGAGCACGCGGTCCCGAGCGAGCGGCGATCCGTCTGCGCTCAGATGGTCTGCGGGGGATCCTTCGCTTCGCTCAGGATGACAGACTCTGTGGCTGTCATCCTGGGCTTCGCTCAGGACGACAGACACAGAGTCTGTCAGTTCCCCCACCGCACGACGACCGTCTGCGGCGTGATGTGCACCTCGCATCGATCGATGACGAGCACCACCGGAAGCGCTTCGCTCCCACGCTCCGCGGTCGACGTCACCTGCACGCGCGGGACGATCTGCTCCACGCGAAGCCCGCGCAAGATCTCCGGCGGGCACGTGAGACGCACGTCGACCTCGGCCGGCTGCGTCTTCGCCTTCGTCTGACCGACGACCGCGACCGGCACCTTGGTGAACGGGCGCTCCGCCACCTCGCGCGCGATCTCCAGCGTCACCGCCACGCTCCCGACCTCGTATCCGACGCCGACCTGCGGTCCGTCGATCGCGAGCGACCGCGTGTACTTCCCTTCGCTCAGCCCCGTGACGTCGAAGGCGTCGGCGCGCGCGTGCTGGAGCACCATGACCAGGCTCTTCTGTCCTCGCGCGCGGACCATCGAAGGCTCGGCGACCGGCGCGCCTTTGACGACGAAGCCCGACGCGGGCGAGCCAACGACGCTCACCTGTACGGGGAGATCGCGAACCACGCGCTCTTCGTAGACGAGGTCGACGTACGCAGGCTCGATCTGCTCGACCTTCACGCCGGCGGGGACGTGGAACATCTGCGGCGTGAAGGCGACGTGCATCTCCGTCCCTTCATGGACGTCGATCTGCACGCTGCCGATCTCGTCGCCCTTCAAGTCCTCGAGCACCGAGCGCGGGCCGCGCAACGTGACGCGCACCTCGGGTGGGATCTTCGTGACGAGCACGCGGTCGGCGGTGTCGGGAGGGACGCGGCTGTCGACGGTGACGCGCACCGAGCGATGCCAATCCTGCGAGCCGTGAACGAGCGAGTAGAGGACGAGCGCGAACGCGAACGACAAGAGCTTGAGGTTCAAGTTCTCGGTGAATGCGCTCCGAACGCGCTGCGAGATGTCGAGTGTCGTCATCGCGTCAGTCTTCTTCTCGGCCGCGCGGCGGCGTGGGAACGACGGTCGTACCGGGCGTCGGCGTCTCGATCGGCTTTGCCGGCGACATTGGCTTCGGCGGGAGGATCGAGTCGAGGCGCGTGTGCACGCTGTCCTCCTGGCGCTCGACGCGCTCGGGTGGCGGCAGTTGAATCGAGCCCGTCGGCACGTTCGAGACGCGATCGCGCTCCCGCTCCCGCTCGTTCGAAGAAGGAGGCGCCGACGACGGCGGCACCGACAGGCGGAACGATCCCGTCCCCGAGGTCGAGCGCTTTGCCGCCGGCTTCTTCTTCTTGCCCGCGCGCTGCCCGAAGAGACCGAGGAGCGCCTGACGCAGCGACGCGCCGTCGAGGTTGGTCACGATGTTCCCGTTGAAGCAGAAGCTGATCGTCCCGCGCTCTTCGCTGACGACGACGACGACGGCGTCCGTCTCTTCGGTGATCCCGAGCGCGGCGCGGTGGCGCGAGCCGAGCGACTTGTCGAGGAGCTTGGTGTCCGGCATCGGGAAGAAGACGCCGCCCTTCGCGATACGCAGGTTGCGGATGACCACCGCTCCGTCGTGAAGCTTGTTCACGCTCTCCGGAACGAAGAGCCCGACGAGGAGCTCGCGCTGGACGGACGCGTCGATCGTGGTGCCTTGCGAGACGACGAACTCGTCGAGGTTGGCGTCTTGCTCGAAGCAGATGAGCGCTCCCATGCGGTGACGCGCGAGCTCGGTCGCCGCCGCCACGACTTCGTCGATCACCCTTGATTCCTGCTGCCGCGACACGCCGCTGAAGAAGGCGCGTGAGCCGACCCGCATGAGGCCGCGGCGAATGTCGTTCTGAAAAACGACCACCACGATGAGGATGACCTGGGAGAGGAGAGAGGAGAGCAGATTGAAGAGGGTGATGAAGTTCGCGAACTTCGAGATCACGAAGATCACGAAGATGACCGCGAGCCCGATGCCCATCTGCATTGCCCGCGTGCCGCGAAGGACGAGGAGCGCGCGGTAGATGATGTAGGTCACCACCGCGAGATCGAGGACGTCGATCGCTACCTGCCCGAGCGAGCGCATCGCGAAGAGATGGAGGAGCCCCTCGAGCATCGCTTAGCGTGTCCCCAAGGGGGAGAGCAGCCGATCCATGTCGATGGCTTGCTTCGTTGCGCGAACGTCGTGCACTCGAAGGAGCTGTGCCCCCGCCCGCGCCGCGTACGCTGCCGCTGCGACAGAAGCCCCGAGACGTTCTTCGGGTGCGGCGTCCGCGTCGACCAAGCGCAAGAAGGATTTGCGGCTCGCGCCAATCAGAACCGGAACGCTCAGGCGGTCCACGAGGTCACGCGTTCGACGAAGAAGCTCTTTGCTGTGACCTGCGGCTTTGGCGAACCCGAGACCAGGATCCATGATGAGCGCGTCGCCATCGACGCCGAGAGAACGCGCGCGGGCGGCGGCCGCTTCCCACTCGCGAAGGACGTCTTCCACGACGTCTCCGTAGGCGTCGGCCGGGGCGTCGCTGAAGCCCTTCATTTCTGCCTGCGTCCCGCGGGCATGCATGAGGACGTAGGCCGCGCCGAAAGAGCCGGCGACACGCGCGAGATCAGCGTCGCGCAAGCAAGACACATCGTTCAGCGCGGAGGCTCCGGCCTCGAAGCACGCGCGAGCGACTTCGGGGTTGGTCGTGTCGATCGACACCGCACCTTTTTTTGCCGCGTAACGCACGACCTCGATCACCCGCGCGAGCTGCTCGGCGGCGGGAACAGGAAGAGCGCGCGGCCTCGTGGACTCGCCTCCGATGTCGACGATGTCTGCCCCCTCGGCGAAGAGCACATCGACCCGCGCAAAGGCAGCCTCACGCGTCAGGTAGTGACCACCATCGCTGAAAGAATCCGGCGTGACGTTGCAGACCCCCATGAGGGCCACGCCGCGCGTTTGCACGGCTCCCCCGAGCGCGGAGAAAAATTTTTCTCGTCGCCGGATCAA
>JAYVXB010000033.1:0-2696 GCA_043785585.1 Deltaproteobacteria bacterium
GGACCCGCGAGCTGGAGGAGCTGACGGTCGCCTTGCGGCGGCATCTGCATCCCCATCATCTGCGGCGGCATCTCGGGGCCGTTGCCGGCGCGCGCGAGCGGGTTCGCGAGGAACTGCGACGACGCGAGCACGAAGACGCGCGACGGACGCGCGCTCTTCTCGGGAGCCTCGACGCCCTGCTTGTCGCCGCCCGGGAACGCCGTCTTCATCGGCCCCTCGAGGTACGCGGCGATCGTGAACTGCCCCGTCTCGCCCTTCGGCCGCCAATCCTGGAACGGCTTGAGGTCGGCCGTCTCGCCCGTCATGCGGACCGTGCGCGGCGTCGTACGCATGACGACCTTCGGCTTCGCCTCCGGCTGCTTCTCGGAGTGGACGACGATGGACGAAGCGAACGGAACGGCGAGCTGCTGCATGCGGAAGATCGGCTGGAACGACGAGTCGAGGAGCTGCTCGTTGCCGCTGAAGCGATCGTCGTCTTGCACCATCAAGAACTGCGGCATCGGCAACGTCCCGACGCCCGTCTGCGTCTGCACGTTGACGCGGAACGAGCGCCCGAAATCGAGGAGCACGTCCTTGCGGAGCTCGATGCCGTAGCCGTCGAGCAGCTTCTCGAGGCCCTGCGTGTTGAGCGAGGCGTTCATCGTGTGATCGCCCGACTTGACGTTGACCGCGCCGGCGAAGATGGCGAGCGACTTTCCCTTCATCACGAACTGATCGATCCGGCGGAGCTCCTTCTCGTTCAGCTCTTTGCCCGCTTGCGTGATGATGAGCCCTTCGATCGAATCCTCGACCTCCGCGTCGCCGTTCTTCAGGTCGACGTCGGCGATTTCGTAGAACGGGAAGTTCTGCGTGATGATCCCCTGGATCGCGAATTTGCCCATCTGCGACGGCGCGAGGTTCGCCTCCGTCAGCTTGATCTCGTCGTGTCCCGAGAGGACGCCGATCTTGTGCTTGATGCCGTCGCCTTTGTACGTGAGCGAGCGAATCTTGTTCGAGATCCAGAACTCAAGGCCCGTGGACTGCTCGGGCGACGGCAAGTCGAGCACCTCCTGGTTCTCGGCATACTTCAGCACGAGCCCCATGACGCCCTTCTTGATCCCGGCCTCTTCGTCGGTGTCGCTCACCTCGGCGAACGGCTGCTCTTGAAGGCCCGCTTCGGTCGCCTTCTTGCGCGTCTCTTCGTCTTTCGCGTCGATGATTTGGTACTGAAACTTCCCGCCGCTCGAGACCTTGTAGTCCTGGAGAAGATCGCGGAGGTCTCGCACGAAGGTGTCGAGCTTGGGGAGACCGCGCGTGACGTACGCGTCGACCGTCAGCGTCTGCTTCATGTTGTGAACGAGGTTGCCGCTCCCCTTCGACAGGGTGAAGCGCTCGGTCTTCGTGGTGTCCTTGCGCGCCGACACGCCGAAGTGACCGAGCGTGTTGAGCGCGACGAGGATGAGCGCGACGACGACGAGGAGAACGCCGCTTTCGGTGGCTGCTTTGGTTCGCTTTTGCATGACTAGCTCAGGACCACTTCCGGCTCTCGAGGGAGCGGAACGCGAAGAGGAGGAAAATCGTGGTGACCGAAAGGAAATAGACGATCGCCTGCGAGTCGATGAGGCCGCGCTCGAAACCCCGGAAGCGCGACTGGAAGCTGACGAACGAGCCGACTTCGCCAATCCAACCGCGCGTCCCCTCGGCGAAGTATCCGACTGCGCAGAGCACGCCGAGCGTGAACGCCGTGAGGAAGAACGCGATGATCTGGCTCTCGGTCACTGCCGAGTAAAGGAGACCGATATCGAGACCGGCCATCGAAAAGAGAACGAGGCCGAGGTAGCCGGCGGACACCGGACCCCAATCGAGCGGGCCGAGGTTCCACGGGCTGACGAAGAGCATGATCGGGTAGAGGAGTGTCGCGATGAAGAGGATGATCATCATCGCGAGCGCGCCGAGGTACTTGCCGAGAATGACCTCGCTGTCGCGGACCGGCATCGTGATGAGAAGCTCGAGCGTGCCCGAGCGCTTCTCTTCGGCGATGGCGCGCGACGTGACCAGCGGGATGATGAGGACGCTGAGCCACAGCGGGAAGAACTCGAACATGTGGTTCATCGACGCGCGATCGGACTTCCAGAAGCTGGCCGAGATGGGGCCGAGGTCGTTGAAGAAGTAGAGGCCGAGGGCCGCCATGCTTCCGCCGAGGACGACGTACGCGACGAGCGAATCGAAATACGAACGGAGCTCGCGCCCCGCGATCGTCGCGATGTTCTTGATGCCGCGCATCGAGCCCGCCGCATCGGCCGGAGCCACACGCTTCACGTCACTTGAAGGCTTCGGGGATTCGGACTCTTCGTCCTCGTCCTCGTCGGTCTCTTCTTCGTCGCGCTCTTCTTGCTCGTCGATCGCCTTTTCCACGTCTTCGTCCTTCTTCTTCGCGTCTCGCTTGGCGTCTTTCACTTCTTCGGTGCTCGACATGGCGCTCTACCTGTCGCCTTTCTTGCCGGAGGACTTGGACTTCTTCTCGTCTGCTTCTTCTTCCTCGTCCTCTTCGTCTTCCTCGTCGTCAGGAACTAGTAGCGGAACCTCATGATGATCCGAGCACGCTGTCCGATTTGCTCCAAGCGTTTCGAGATCGCGCGGCTCGAGGATCTGCCCTCGTTCCCCTTCTGCTCCGACCGCTGCAAGCTCCTTGACCTTGGCCGCTGGATTGACGGCGA
>JAYVXB010000034.1:0-8878 GCA_043785585.1 Deltaproteobacteria bacterium
TTCGCGACGTCGATCCCTTCGGCGGCGAACGCCTCTTCCCAGATCGTCATCTTCTTCGTCTCTTCCCACGAGTCGAAGCGCGCGCCGGCGCGGTACGCGCGCTCGATGACGCCGCACAGCGAACGATCGCCGCGCGCGAACACACCCTCGAGCCACGACGTGTTGCAGTCGTGCGTCTTCAGCTCGACGCCCGCCGCGCGCGCCTCTTCGCGGAGCCACTTCTGCTTTTGGTACACGCTCTCGGGCACGTCCATCGCGCACCACTGAAACGGCGTGTGCGGCTTGGGGACGTGCGTCGACACGCTGACCGTCACCTTCGGCGCGCCGCCCGCTTTGAGATCGCGCTTCACGCGCTTCCCGATGTCGCGCGCGCGCCCGCCGACCCGCGCGATCTCGCGCACGTCGCTCTCGTCTTCGGTCGGCAGCCCGATCATGAAGTAGAGCTTCATGCTGCTCCAGCCGCGCGAGAAGATCCTCTCGGCGGTCTGCATCAGCTGCTCTTCGGTGACGTTCTTGTTGATGACGTCGCGCATCCGCTGGCTGCCCGCTTCGGGCGCGAACGTCACGCCGCTCGCGCGGACGCGCTGCATGTCGTCGAGGACGTTCTCTTCGAGGCCGTACGCGCGGAGCGACGAGACGCCGAGCGAAACTTTCTCCGGCGCGAGCGCGTCGACGACCTTCTTGATGAGCGGCGCGATGCAGCTGTAATCCGCGGTCGAGAGCGACGTCAGCGACACCTCGTCGTAACCGCTTTTTTTCACGGCGTTCGTGACGGTCTGGACGATCTGCTCCGGATCGCGCTCGCGCACGGGGCGGTAGATCATCCCCGCTTGGCAGAAGCGGCATCCTTCGGTGCATCCGCGCGCGATCTCGATCGACATGCGATCGAAGATCGCCTCAGGTCCCCCGATGGGGCTCATCTCGGGAAACGGGTACGCGTTCAAGTCGTCGACGAGCGTCCGCACGATCGGGAGCGGCAAGCCCTCGACGGTCGCGCGGTCGACGACGTGAAAGCCCGTGTCGGGATCGATCTTCGTCGCGTAGAGCGACGGCACGTACACCCCCTTCAGCTTCGCGAGCGCGTGCAACCGCTCCGCACGCGGCACTCCGCGCGATCGCATCTCGGTCCACGCGAGCGCGATCTCCGTCGCGCGCGCCTCGCCGTCGCCGATCACGAACGCATCGATGAACGCCGCGAGCGGCTCCGGGTGCGTCGCCGTCGGACCGCCCGCGATCACGAGCGGCGCCGCGTCGTCGCGATCGCACGATCGAAGCGGCACGCCGCCGAGATCGAGCATCGTCAGGATGTTCGTGTACGTCAGCTCGAACTGGAGCGAGAACCCGACGACGTCGAAATCCGACAGCGGCCGCGCGCTCTCGCACGTCACGATCGGCAAGCCTCGCGCGCGAAGCTCGGCCTCCATGTCGATCCACGGCGTGTACGCGCGCTCGGCGAGCGTGCGCGGATCCTTGTTGAGGATGTCGTAGAGGATCTTGAAGCCGAGGTGGCTCATCCCGATGTCGTAGACGTCCGGAAACGCGAGGCAGACCTTTGCCTGCACGCCGCTCCAGTCCTTCTTCGTCGCGCCGACCTCGCCGCCGAGGTAACGCGCCGGCTTCTGCACCTTGTGCACGAAGGAGGCGTACGGGTGTTCAGCGGCGGGAAGAGTCATCGGGGATCTCGCGTTTTACGGGGAAACGCGGGGAACGCAAGCCGGGGGCGGCGTCGATTGCGTCGAAGGCCGCGTTGCGACCTCTTTGATCTCTAGAACCCGAGCGCCGTCTTCGCCGCCGCGTACGATCCCGCGTTCGCCATTCCGATGCTGGTGACGAACGCGCTCATGTCCGTGCCCGTCGCCTCGGTCAGGTAGACGACGTACGTGTTCGCGGTCATCGGCGAGGTCTCGCTACACGAGTCGAACGCATACGTGTGCTTCGGCGCGAAGAGCGCGGTGAACATCGCGCGCGTGAAATACCCGGCTTGCTTCAATCGCCAGAGAACGCAATTTCCCTTCGCGTGGATCTCGGTCTGCTGCGTGCAGCCGAGCGCGAAGTCGGTTCCGTCCTGCGCGACGCCGAAGTCGCTATCGGGAACGTACCCGAGGTAGTTGCCGAGCGCGTCGGCAAGACCTTCGTTGAAGCACGTCGGGTTGCCGGTGAACTTGCTCGCGATCTGCGCGAAGAGCGTGTGCGTGTGCTCGTGTGAGAACTCGTGCGCCGCGATCGCGAGCACTCCCCCGTTCGCGACGATCCAGTCGGGGTTTCCGTAGTTGATGGCGACGGTGCCGTCGCCCCAAGAAAAGTTTCCTTCGACGCCGAGGACGACGGCCATTTCCGTCGGTAGGAAGAACGCGCGGTACGGAGGCGGCGTCACCTGCGCGATCGCGATCTCGTCGGTTGCGATCTGCTCGATGCGCGCGGCGAGCGTCGCGTGCGTGAGCGCGATGTCGTACGTCGCGAACTTGAAGAGGCTCGACGCACCGTGCGCCGTCGTCGCCGACGTCCCCGTGAAGCCGAGGCGCGTCGTGCCGCCCCACACCGGCGCGACGTCGTAGTACGAGAGCGTCACGTCGAGGCTCGATCCGAGCACCATGCGCGGCGCGTTGTTCGCCGCGAGAAATTGCGCCGCGAAGATCGACGCCGGGCCGCTCACGACGACGGGCGTCGCCGCGACCGTGCGCAGGTTGAACCCGACCGTGCTCACCGGCGCGCCGTTGACCGTCCATTCGACCGTCGTCGTCCGCGTCGGTGCGCACGACGTCGATCCTGGCGCGCATGCGTTCGCGCGTGGGATCGTCGTCCCGCACAGCGTCGCCGTCGTGCAGTATTGATAGCCGGGTGGGAGCGCGACGCTCGTGTCGCCGCCGTCGCCGCTCGCCACGGGGACCACGACGACGAGTCCGACGGAAGCCGCGGTGTACGCGTAGACGCTGTAGTAGACGACGTCGCCGACCGCGACCGTGACAGCGCACGTCTCGGTCGCCGTCGATCCGTCCGACTTGCAGTCGTAGACCGTGCGCGACGCGGACGAGCCCTTCTTGACGAAGAGATCGGCGTCGCCCGTGCCGCTCGTCTTGAAGGTGATCGAGCCCGCGGCAGTCGCCGTGTACGAGCCGTTCTTGCTCGCGCCTTTCGCGAGCGACGTCGTCGCGAAGAGCGTGACCGTCGTGGTCGCCGGGGGCGGCAACGCGTCGGGAAGAACGACGACCAGGCTCGCGGTCGACGCGGCGTACCCGTACACGTCCCAGTAGATTTTGTCGCCGACGGCCACCGTGATCGCGCACGATTCGACGGCGGTACTCCCCTCGGACGCGCAATCGTGCAGGCTCGGCGAAGCAGCGGCGCCCTTCTTGACGTAGAGGTCGGCGTCGCCCGTGCCGGAGGTCTTGAACGTGATCGTGCCCGCGACGGTCGACGTGTAGACACCGGTCTTGCTCGCGCCCTTCGCGATCGACGTCGACGCGAGCAGCGTGATCGTCGTCGTGGCTGCGCTCTCGGCGGTACGCGCGTCGTCGTCACCCGTGGGCTGCGTGCATGCAGCGGAGAAGGTCGGGAGCGCAAGGAGAAGCGCGACCGGCAGCGTGTGCCGCCGCGCGAGGGAAATGGAACTCATGACGACTGAACCTCCGTGAGGGGTTTGGAACGTCGGTGTCCGTACGACGACGCGCCACCCCGGTCAAACGTCGTCATGCCGCGCGTCCAGCCGCGCGCGAGATTGAATTGCGCGGAGACCTCGTCCGTCCTACCGAGCCACACCGGCATGCGGTCCGGGGGCTTGTGAGGAGAAGATCATGCGCAATTTCGTCAGGGCAGTCGTCGCGGTGGGGATTTTGGGCGGGATTTCGATGGGCGCCGTCGGCGCGTCGGACGCGGCCGTCGGCCGCACGTTCGCTTCGGGCAAGTACGAGCTCGCTCTCGACGGCGTGAACGCCGGCTTCGCGACCGCGATCGCGGGCGGAAGTGCGTACTCCGACGTCGTGACCGAGAAGGTCGGTGCGGACCACATCGCGCGTAAGCACATCGCCGGCGTGAAGTACGAGGACATCACGCTCAACGCCGGGACCGGGATGTCGCCTGCATTTTACAACTGGGTGAAGGAAAGCTTCTCGCCGAAGCACAGCAGAAAAAACGGCTCCGTCATCGTGATGGACTACGACGGCAAGCAGTCGTCGGCGCTCAATTTCTTCAACGGATTGGTCACCGAGATCGGGATGCCTGCCCTCGACGGGGCGAGCAAAGACCCGGCGCGGATCCACGTCACCTTCGCCCCCGAGTACACACGTCGAATCGCCGGCAACGGCGGAGTGGTGGCCAGCCACGAGACCCATCAAAACGCGAAAAAATGGCTCGCCAACGGCTTCCGCCTGAAGATCGACAACCTCGACGTGACGCGGGTCAGCAAGATCGAGGCGCTCACGATAAGGCAGAGCGTCAGCGCGAATCCGGTCGGCGAGCAGCGCGACTACCAGAAGGAGCCAGGGAACCTCGAAGTCCCCAACCTCGTGATCACGTTCCCCGAGGCGTACGCCAAGGCGTTCTACGACTGGCACGAGGACTTCATCATCAAGGGGAACAACGGACAGGACAAAGAGAAGAACGGCTCGCTCGAGTACTTGTCGCCGAGCGGAGGGACGTACTTCACGCTCACCTTCAAGAACATCGGGATCAGTCGACTCGAGACGGTCGACCCCGGAGCGGGCGCCGAGGGCGTGCGTAAGGTCAAGGCGACCTTGTATGTCGAACAGATGTCGTTCGATTACACGAAGGAGTCGACGTTCTAGTCGAATCGTCGGTCGCTCCTCGTGGACGAGTCCACGATCGCGTTCTACTACTGCTCGCATGATTCGTTCGCTCTTCCGCGCCTGCGTTCTCTCGCTGTCCCTCGCTTCCCTGGCCGCGTGCTCGAGCTCCGGCGCGCGGCCGGTCCTCGCGTCGTCCGCGTCGCAGCCCGCGTGCGGGATGAAGTACGCCGACGATCTTTCCGCGACGACGAAGGCGCTCGCCGATCGGCAGGCCGAGTCGAAGCAGATCTCGACGGGGCTCGCCGCGCGCGCCGACGAGCTGAAGAAGACGGACTGGGACAAGGTCCTCACGATCGTCGAAAAGTCCGACGAGGCCGGTAAAAGCGCCGGGTACGCCGGCGCGCAGACCGAAGCGAACGAGGTGCGCGCGTTTTGGAACGACGAGCACGACGCGATCAACGCGAAGGTCGCAGGCAACGCGAACTACGCGGCGAAGCAGGCGTCGTGCACGGCGGACGTCGGCGGCGCGGCGACGCACGCGCTCAAAGAGGCCGTCGACAAACAGCTCGAGAAGCGGCTTCGCGGACGGAACGACGCGTTCTTGATCATCGATCGGTACAAGGTCGCGCTCGGCAAGGAGAACGCGACGTCGCTCGAGAAGCTCGCCGACGACGTCGCGCGGGCGAGCTACATCGTGCACGTCGACTTGCTCGAGCAGCGCGAGCGCCTCCGCGCGCGCTTCGCCGACAAGGACACGGTCGCGAAGACGCTCGACAAGTTCATCGAGGAGGAGAAAGCGTTCCAGGCCGAGGCCGGGCGCACGGAGGCCGAAAAGAAGGCATCCGACGAGCGGATCGCGGTGGCGGCGAAGGGGCGCGCGGATCTCGATCGCGCGGCGACGTCGGCGGACGAGTCGCTGAAGGCGATCGACGCGCAGATCGACGCGGCCACGAAGGAGTACGAAGAGGCGCTCAAGGCGCTCAAGGCGAAGATCGCGGAGAAGAAGAAGGCAGGTTAGTCCGCGGGCGCTCGCCAATCGCCGCGCACGCCCTACGGTCCCGCCATGCCTCCGACGCCACGCTCTCGGCTGCGGCGCGCGCTGCGTGGGCTCGGCATCGTCGTCGCGCTCCTCGTGGTCTTCCTTCTCTCGCTCGTTCGCTCCGACATCCCGGAGGCAGAGATCGCCGCGAAGTACGGCGGGCCCACGTCCAAGTTCGCGACGATTGAAGGCATGTCGGTCCACTACAAGGACGAAGGCTCCGGGCCTCCGCTCGTTCTCATCCACGGCGCGCCGTCGTCCTTGCACACGTGGGACGGGTGGGTGACGCGCCTCTCAGCGCGACGCCGGATCGTCCGGCTCGATCTGCCGGGCTACGGCCTCACCGGCCCCGCGCCGGATCGCATCTACAGCGCGTCGCGGTGCGCGCGCGTCGTCGTCGCGTTGCTCGATCGACTCGCGATCGATCGTGCGGACATCGCGGGCAACTCGTTCGGAGGGCGCATCGCAGCGACGATCGCGCTCGAGCATCCGACGCGGGTGTCGCGCCTCGTTCTCGTCGACGCCGCAGGGCTCAGCGGACAGAAGCCGTCGGCCATCTTCGCGATGGCGCAGACGCCGGTCGTCGGACGTTCGCTCCGCTGGGTCACGCCGCGCTTCATGGTTCGGAAGACCGTCGACGAGGTCTACGGGGATCCGTCGCTCGTTACCGACGCGCTCGTCGATCGCTACTACGAGCTCACGCGCCGCGAGGGGAATCGCCAGGCGACGCTGGATCGCTTCGCCGCCCCTGCGGACCCGGCGCTCGACGATCGCCTCGCCGAGATTCGCGTCCCCGTTCTCATCGAATGGGGCGAGCGCGACGTGCGAATCCCGCTCGCGTTCGCGCAGCGTTGGAAGGACGGCGTCCGCGGCTCGAAGCTCATCACGTACGCGAACGCGGGGCACGTCCCGATGGAAGAAAGCCCCGAGGTCACCGCGCGCGACGCCGAGGCTTTCCTGTCCGCTCCGGAGTGACGTTCGCGGCGGCGAGTTCGCGCGTTATTGGACGCCGTCGATCGCGGCTTACTACCATTCGGGACGAGGAGACTTCTCATGACCCTCGTTCACGCAAGCCAGCGCACGGCCGTTCGTCGCGCGGTTCCCATCGAATGCCAAGTCGTCCGCGAGCGGGATTTCAAGCTCGTTGGGCGTTGGGGGCTCGACATCTCGAGCGACGGAATGCTCGTCGTCTCGGATGCGCGCGTGCTCACGGGAGAAGACGTCATCGTCAGCTTCCGCGTCCCGCGCACCCACCACTGGATCGACTGCGAGGCGACCGTCGCCCGCGTCCTCCACGGACGCCGTCCGACGGATCGCGCGCGCGGTCTCGGCCTGTCGTTCTCGTCGCTCGACGCGGACACGCGCAGGCAGATCCGCTCGACGCTCCGCGACTTGCCCCCGCCGCTCCCGTCACGCGCGCCGCGCGTCGACTACGCCGCCACCATCCACATGCTTGCGCTCCAGTGAGGTCGTCATGAGCATCGTCATTGCGCGTCAGCGCAGCGCCATCCGCCGCGCCATCAAGGTCCCGTGCCGCGTCGTTCGCGAAATGGATTTCCAGCTGCTCGGTACGCAGACGCTCGATCTGTCGCAGGACGGGATGCTCATTCCGTCCGAGATGGGGGTCGAGGTCGGCGACGAGTGCGTCGTGTCGTTCAAAGCGACCGAGCTCGGGATTTGGTTCGACACCGTCGCGACCGTCGCGCGCGTCCTCGAAGGACGACGCCCGACCGATCGCGGTCGCGCCGTCGGACTGCGCTTTCGCACGCTCGACGCCGTGCATCGGTTGATCCTCCGCGGGCATCTTCGCAGAGTGCCGCCGCCGCTCCCGGCGCGCGAGCAGCGGATCGACTACGCCGCGACGATCTTCAAGATCGCTTACGGCTGAACGGCGAACGGCAGCCGATCAGCTCGGCGGCGTGAGCAGGCTCTTCGCGTCGTTTTCGAACGTCGCCAAGATGTGCGCGATCGTCTTGCCGCGGAGGCGGGTCTTCGTCGCTTGGTAGGCGTGACGCGCGAGCGCGGAGAGGCGCTTCGCTTCGTCGAGCGAGCGAGCGAGGAGATCGTCCGGCGACGCGAGCGCGTCGAGGTACCCCGCCTTCGCGGCATCGTCCGGCGTGTAGATCTGCGCTTGCAACGTCGCGCGTCCGAGCTCGGTCGGAAGCAGGCGATCGCGCGCGAGCTCCATCGCCAGCACCGGCACCGGCATTCCGATCGAGACCTCGTTCAGCCCGATGCGAAAATCGCCCGACGCGCCGATGCGCGTGTCACCCGTGAGCACCACGAGCGCGCCGCCCGCGAGCGCGTGCCCGGAGCACGCGATGACGAGCGGGAGCTTGGCACCGTAGAGGCGCATGAGCATGTCGGCGCCGCGCGCGAGGAGCCCCTTGGCGGCTTCGGGGCTGCTCATCATCACGCGAAGATCGAAGCCGGCGCAGAAGCGCCCGGGTCGACCGATGAGGACCATCGCGCTCGCCTCGTTCTCGGCGCGGGTCAGCGCTTCGAGCACGCCTTCGATCATCGGCAGCGAGAGCGCGTTGGCTTTGCCGTCGTCCATGCGAACGACGGCGGTGGTGGCTTCGAGGGTGTAGGTCACGACGTCGGTGGACACGGGGGCAACTTACTCCGAGTGCGAGAGCTTGTCGCGACGGGGCTACCGAGAGGCGAAGCGCGGCCTTCGTGTGCGCGCGTGTCGCAATTCAATCCATGCACGCTGCAAACTTTCGACGGCGACGCGGCATTTCACGAAAATCGACCGTGAAGCATTGTCCGCGGGCCAAGGCCGATCACAATCGGGCTGCGTGCGCGCACCGGCCTCGCCGGCGCCGTCGCGGAGGGGTGTAGATCATGGCTTCCGTATTCCGCTTCGAAGCGGCCGAAACGACACGACACACGCCACGCTCCGTTCGACCGAGCGCACCGGTGCCGAAGCGCGACGTCGCCGCCACGCAAGAGATTCAGGTCGACGACATCCTCGAGACGGCGGAAGGCCTCGCCCCCGATCCGCCTCCCGCACCGGAGCCGGTCCCGGCGTACATTCCGCAGCGACCGCTTCCGACCTTCGCGCAAGTGTCCGCTGCGCCGCCGCCACGAGTCT
>JAYVXB010000035.1:0-2692 GCA_043785585.1 Deltaproteobacteria bacterium
AGCAGCGCCTGATCGAAGCGGCGGAGCTCGCGAGTACGCGAGGCGACGCGCGCGGCGCGAGCGAGATCTTCGAGCGTGCGTGCGATTGGGGGCGCGCAGCGACCGAAGCGATGCGAGCAGGCGACGCCGCGCGCGCGCTCGTGCTCGCCATGGACGCGCGCGACGACGAGCTCGCGAAGAGCGCGCTCGCGGCGATCGAGGGCGACGTCGCGCACGCCGATCGCGTCGCGCGGCAGCTCGAACGGCGCGGCGATCATGCGTGGGCGGCGCGCGCGTTCGAAGCGGCGAAGCGCCCGAGCGACGCGGCGCGTGCGTGGGATCGCGCCGGTGAAGCGACGCGCGCGGCCGAGCTCTTCGAGCGAGCGGGCGACGCGGCGCAAGCGGCGCGCACGCTCGACGCGGCGATTCGTCGAACTCCGGAGAGATGGGAGCTCCACGTCGCGCTCGGCGAGCTGCTCCTTCGCTACGGCAAGCCGGAGGCGGCGGCCCGCGCGCTGCAGAAGGTCCCGCCGGGCGATCCGATCCGCCGGCGGGCGCTCGCGTCGCTCGTCGCCGCGTTGGACCGCCTGGCTCTTTCGCAAGCCGCCGCCGAAGCCGCGCGCGAGCTCGACGCGCTCGGCGGTCCGCCCATCGCGACCGCTCCACCTCCATCGACGTCGACCGCTCCTCTCGCCCCGCCACGCACGCGCCTCTACGGTCGCTACGAAGTGATACGCGAGGTCGCCTCGTCGCCGACCGCACGCGTCCTCGAGGCCGTCGACGTCGTGCGCGGCGAGCGGGTCGCCGTGAAGATCTTCGCGGCGTACGACGTTCGCGGCGTGGGGCGCGATGCGCTCGCGCGGTTCGAGCGCGAGGTGCGCGTCCTCGGCGCGCTCGATCATCCGAGCGTCGTTCCGCTGCGAGACTACGTCGCCGAAGGACCCGCGCTCGTCCTCGCGTGGATGGGCGGAGGCACGCTCGAAGCGATGCTCGCGGCCGGCCCCATCGCACCGTCGCGAGCGATCGAGATCGCGCGCGTGGTGCTCAGCGCGCTCGGTGAAGCGCACCGGCTCGGCGTGCTCCATCGCGACATCAAGCCCGCGAACGTCCTCTTCGACGACGCCGGCGCCGCGAAGCTCGCCGACTTCGGCGTCGCGCACCTCGGAGATCTCACGGCGACGGCGACCGCCGGCGTGATCGGCACGCTCGCGTACATGAGCCCCGAGCAGCGCGAAGGGAGGCCGGCGACGATCGCGAGCGATCTCTTCGGCGTGGGCGCGATCTTGCGCGAGATGCTCACCGGCGAGAAGCCGAGCCCGAGCGAACCGCCACGCGTGCGACCGAGCGCGGCGCACCGCGATCTCGACGCTCGGCACGACGACGTCGTGTTGCGCTTCACGGACATCGAGCCGTCGGCGCGGCCGACCGACGCGTTCGCGGCGCGCGCGGCGCTGCTCGCCTTGCCGTGGCCGAGCGCCGTCGAGCCCGCCGCTCCGCGTCCCGTGCCGGAACGAAAGGCGAGCGAACGACCCGCGGCCGGACGGCTCGAGGTGACGCTCGACGGACGCGTCGTCGATCGTTGGATCGGCCGAACGATCGAACGCGTGCCGCTCACGGAAAAGACGCTCGCCCGCGCGGCTGCGTTCGCGCGCGCCGGCGACCCCGCGCTCCAGGCCGTGTTGCGCGTCGATCGCGACGCCGGGGAGATCTGGCTCGAGACGCCGCGCGGTCGCACGCTCGATCGCGCGCTCGCGGCGTCCGAGAGACGCGCGCTCGTGGCTGCGCTCGACGCGCTTCACGCGACGGGGACCGCGCACGGCTGCGTCTGCGCCGAGCACATCACTGTCGACGTGACCGGCGAAGTCACGCTTCGCTTCGTCACCGAGCACGACGCGACGTCGACGATGGACATCGATCGCGCGCTCCTCGCGCGTCTCGCGTGACGCTACTTCTTCGGCGGCTGCGCGGGCGGCGTCGATGCGGACGGCGCGGGCGGCGTCTTCGGAGACGGCGACGTCGCGGACGCGCTCGCCGACGGCAGCGCCTTCCCCGACGCGGCCGGCACCGGCGTACCCGGCCCCTCGTCGTCCACGATCGCGAACCTCAGCTCGCGCGCCTCGCCTCCGCGCTCGTAGTCGACGCGCAGCTCGCTCGCGACCTCGAGCGATTGCAGCGCCTGCATCGCGTCTTCCGGGTGCTCGATCGCAAGCCCGTTCACGCGCGTGACGACGTCCCCGGGTCGCACGTCGACGCCGTTCCAGAAGCGCGGATCGCCGCGGAGCGCCGCGATCCGAAAGCCATGGAATTTCCCCGCGACGAACACGGGCCGATCGTCGACCTCGACGCGCTGGAGAAGCGCTCCGACGCCTTCCGCGACCGCGCGCTTCACGGCCGAGCGTCGCAGCGTGTTCGGCGGGAGCGGCGCGACCTCCGGCGGCGGCGGCGCAAAATCACCCATGCCCGACGGATTCTCCGGCGGCATCGCGTTGTCGACGCACGCGAGCGCGGGCAGGCAAAGCGCGAGGCACAGCGAGAGAGGGAGCGTCCTCATCGCTTCACCCTGCCTCGCGCGGCCGGCGGCGCGCAAGTTTTCAGCCAGCGAACGTCTGCGCGTACACCGCGTAGATGCGCTCGTGCACCTCGGCGCGCGTGCCCGTCGCGTTGACGAGGACGATGCGATCGTCCGGCATGTGCTTGGCGAGATCCTTGTAGA
>JAYVXB010000036.1:0-8862 GCA_043785585.1 Deltaproteobacteria bacterium
CCGCTCTCGAGCGTGACCTTGTCGCCCAGCTTGTATCCGAGCTTCTTCGCGAGCATGTCGCCGACGATCGCGGAGCGTCGGTCCTGGAAGAACGCTGCCTTTTGATCGGCCGGGAGCGAGAGCTCGTCGAAGACGTCGAAGTACGTCTTGGTGTCGATCGCGAGCGTCGCGAAAAACTCGCGATCGTGCTTCGGATCTTTTCCGCCGAACCAGTTGGCCCACGTGGCCTGCTTCACGCCGGGCACGCGGCGGACGTCGTCGATGTAGCGTTTGGGGAGCGGGATCACGAACGTCACTTTGTTTCGCGTGACGATGCGGTCCTTCGCGGCGAACTCGGCGCCTCGTCCCCACGCGCTCAGCACCGTGCGCAGGAGAATGAACGTGAGGATGGCGACGCCGACGCCGAGCACCGTCAGCGCCGTCCGGAACTTGTTCCGGAAGATGTTGCGCGCGGCCAGCGACGTGAGGGTCATTTGAGCGCGCCTTTGTCGAGGTGCCGGACGAGCGTCGCGCGCTCGGCGGCGGCCGGATCGTGCGTGACCATGATGATCGTCTTGCCGAGCTCTTTGTTGAGCTTCTGGAGCAGGTTCAAGATCTCGTCGGCGCTGTGGCGATCGAGATCTCCCGTCGGCTCGTCGCCGACGATGATCTTCGGATCGTTGACGATGGCGCGCGCGATCGCGACGCGCTGCTCTTGCCCGCCGGAGAGCTGCCGCGGGTAGTGCGTCATGCGATCCTCGAGGCCGACGACGCGGAGCGCGGTCTGCGCGCGCTTGCGTCGCTCGCCGGACGCGACGTTCGTCAAGAGGAGCGGGAGCTCGACGTTCTCGATCGCCGTGAGCACCGGGAGCAAGTTGTAGCTCTGGAAGACGAAGCCGATCGTGTTCGCGCGCCACTTCGCCAGCTCGCCGTCGCTCATTTGATCGAGGCGCTTGCCGTCGATCTCGAGCGTGCCGGTCGTCGGGCGATCCAGGCCCGCGATCAAGTTGAGGAGCGTCGACTTGCCGGAACCGGAAGGCCCCATCAACGCTTCGAACGATCCCTTTGGGACGTCGAGGTTGAGGCCGTCGAGGATCCGCAGCTTCTCGCCGCCTCGCTCGTACGTCTTGCCGATCCCACGGAGGCGAATCAGTGCCTCTGCGTTCTCCTTCGGCCCGGCGCTCTCGGAAACCTCGATGCTCATGACTCACCCTTCTCTTTCACAGGCTGACCATCCGCGAGCGACGCCGGCGGATCTTTGATGACCTTCGTCCCCGACGCGGGACCATCGATGATCTCGAAGCCACCGGCGAACGGCGGTCCGAGCGTGAGCGTGACCATGCGGGCTTTGCCGTTGTCGACGACGAAGGCGACCTTTGCGCCGGCGCGCTCGATCACCGCGCTGGCAGGGATGATCTTCTTCGGTGGCTGCTTCAGCTCGGCGACGTCGAGCGCCTTGGCGAGGAAGCTGACGCGCGCCGCCATCTCGGGGAGCGCGCCGACGGAGGCGTCAACGAACTTCACCTTCACCGTGCCGCTCGCCTTCGCGCGGTTCAAGCGCGGGCTCACCTCGACGACCTCGCCGCGTTGGCGTTTGTCGGGGAATGCATCGAGGACGATCTCGCACGGGCCGCCCTTCTTCACGAGACCCATGCGCGCTTCGGGCACGTCGACCTCCACGAGGAGCGACGCGAAATCGGCGAGCTCGACGAGCGTCGAGTTGATCGTCACGACGTCGCCCACTTCGGCCGGCTTGGTCACGGCGGTGCCGTCCATCGGCGACGGGATCGTCATGTTGCCGAGGTTGACGACGAGCGCGTTCACCTCGGCTTGCGCGGCGTTCGCCTCGGCATCGGCGGCGGTCGCTTCGACCTCCGCGGCGCGCGCTTGCTCTTGAAGCGCCTTCACGCGCGCGCCGAGGTCGTCCGCGGTCGCCGGTGACACCGCGCCCGACGCGACGAGGCGCTTCTCGCGCTCCCACTGTTGATTGATCTCAGCGACGTTCGCCTTCGCGACCTGAATCCGTGCCCGCACCGTCGCCGCGCGCGCCCGCGCCGCTGCGACGCGCGCTTGTGCCGACAGCACGGCGCTCTTCTGGTCTGCAGGATCGAGCTCGAAGAGGATCTGCCCCGCCTTGACGGTCACGCCCTCTTTGACGTTCACCTTCGTGATGCGCCCGACGAGCTTTGCGCCCACCTTCGCGACGACCTGCGGGACGACGTAGCCCGTCGCCGTCAGATCGACCGTCGCCTGCGCGGGCGAGACCATGCTCACCTCGGTGATGCTCACCTCGGTCTTGAAGATCCGCCCCTCGGCGTACGGGAGCGCCCACGTGCGAACGGCGAACGCGGCCACGCCGACGACGGCGAGCGCGATGAGCCAGCGCCACAAGCGGCGCGGCGGCGGCGGCTCGTCACGAGAAATACGGAGCGATGCCAGATCGGCGGAGAGCTGGTCGGTCATGGGTCGAGCGCGCGCAGAATACACCGGAGCGGTTGAGATGCACGGTGGCGCAGGCTCGTCACTGACGAACGGGTGTCAGTTTTCGGGGACAGTCTTCGGGCGCGAGCTCAGACGCAGCCTGCCGCGACCGCGAGCTTCCGGGGCACTCCCACAAACACCGCGGCCCCAGAAGCTCGACTCGCGTCGTGCCACCAGGGCCTTGGGTCCCGCGCGTCTCGTCTTCGGCCGATCGCGTGGGTGCGCTCCGCTTTGGCGCGGAGCGCGGGTGCTGCCGACGTTCAGCTCGGGAGCGACGCGGGCGACGTCGCGGGCTTCGCGATCACGACGCCGTTGGTCGGCGGGGTGGTCGTGGAGACCGGGGACTTCGCCTTCGTCGACTTCCGCGGGCGCCCTGCAGCGGCACGCATCATCGCGCGGACCTGATCGTGCGCTTCCACGAAGGCCTTTCCTTCGGGGGTGCGAACGACGCGGCCCATCGCCTGCGTCACCGCCATCGTACGATCCGCGACGAGCGCGAGGGATTGGACGGAGTCCGATTCCGCGCGACGCGCGAGCCGACGAGCAGCCGTCGCGACTGCACGCGCGGCTTTCGCACGCGCGAGCGCATCACGAGCGGCTCCAGCATCGAACGCCATCCCGGCGACGGCGCCGTCGTGCTGCGTGGCGAGATTCGCCACGAGCTCGATGACGTCGACCGGCATGCCCGCTCCTCGCGCGCGCAGCGTACCGAGCTGCGCGAGCGGGAGAGCCGCGGAGTAACCGAGCGACGCGGAGAGAGCGTCGATATCGGCCACTGCGTTCGAGGGCGCCACACGAAGCTTCTGCGGCTTCTTGTGGGTACTCATTTGGTTTAGAGATTCCTTTCTCCCGACTTTGGCGTGGCTGCGATGTTGTGAGGTGCAGCGTTGCGACGTTGCGTGACCGCGTGCCCCGTCGGGGCGATGCGCGCGGTTCGCGGCGAGGCGCGCCGGAGGATCCGGAGAGCGCTTCGTCGTGACCCCGGTACCCACGGAGGGGGAGTGGATCTCTACCGGCACTCTGGCGGCACTCTGGAGGAAGTGGTGGGAGCGGTGATGCGAGGGCGGGGGAATGGCTGTGGAAGCGTCGATCGGCGGAGTGATGGCGCGTCAGCAGGGAGCGGTGTTGCCGGTGCAGTTCCTCTGGAGCGTCCGAAGATTCAACAGACGCGTCTGCGGGCCGAATGGCAGGTCTGCGTGACGTGCAGACGCGGCTGCCAGGCGAGAGGCGCGCCTGCGCGGAGCGGAGGCGCGAGAGCGAGTCGACGGGCGCGTCTGCGCGCGACGCAGGCGCGCGATCGGCGAAACGGACGCGTCTGCGCGATGCGCAGGCGTGGGAGTCGGGCGAATGGCGCGCCTGCGCGGCGAATGGCGCGGCTGCGCGACGCCGAGGGCTGTCCGTCGGTCTACAGATGTAAGTCGCCGACGAGGCGGTCTATGCCGCCTTCGATCTTCGACGCGCCGCCTTGCGCGCCGCGAGCACACGGTAGAGTGCGCGGTTCACTGCTTCCGAATCAGGGAACGCCGCTTCGAGCGCCGGATCGAGAACGCCTACGTTCGAGAACCGCGCTCCCTTGTAGGGGTTCGGCACGCGTCGGAGCCTCGTGAAGTCGAGCTCGGGGATCTCGGCGAGCGACGCCGCCGACGGCTCCGTCTGCGTCTTCTTAGCCGCCTGCTTTTTCGTAGACCGCCCGCTCATGTCGATTCGCATTCCGCGCGCCGATGATTCGAATCGTATCATCGCCCGCGACATGCACCACGACGAGCATGCGTGCGACGGACGAGTAGCCGAGCGCGAGGTGCCTTTCGGGATCGTCGAGGTCCGCGAAACGCAGCAAGCTCGGGTCCTCGAAGACGGAGCTCGCCTCTTCGAAGGAGACGCCGTGCTTCCGCTTAGCGAAAAGGCCGTCGTAGTGGACTCGGCGCGCGAGGCCGCGCGGTGAGAAGTTTACGTAACGCCCCAACCACGCGATTTTCGTTTCGCCTGTAGCGTCGTACACTTTGGGCGCCGATGTCGTCGTGCCTCCGCAGCTCACATGGGCGACGAAGGCGACGGCAAGCGACGCGCACGCGACGAGCAGGAGCGCGACGCGGGGCATGCGCGAAGCGTGGCGGACGTCGCCGTAGAAGACAAGCAGGCCGCTTCGAGACGACCCCGGTCGTGAGAATGATCGATGAGCGCCCGGCCGTTTCGACTACGTTGGGCCGTTTGCAACGAACAATCTCAAACCGATCGGGCGTGTGGCGATGAATGTTGGCGTCGGAAGACTCGTACTCCTCTTCGCCCTGGCTGCACCATGCATCGTCGCTTGCGCGCCGGGGGCGTCGGCGGGCGCATTCGTTCGTGCGCCCGAGTACAACCCCTCCCATCAAACCAAGTGCCAGGTGGCGGCGAGTCAATCGCGCCCGCTCATCGTCGAGTGGCCTGCCCCCGATCGAGCGAGCCTCGAAGCGAATGCCAAGGGCGGCCTCGTCGTCGTGCACTACGCCGGCTGCGAGATGGAGGTGCTCTCTTCCTGCAAGGTGAAGGAGGGGGCGTACAAGTTCGTGTCGACGAGCGTCTACAAGGATGAAGTCCGTATTCGGGACACCGACGAGCTTTACGCAAATCTGCCACTCGGCGCCGCGAAGCTCGAAGCGCGTCTCGATCGCGGCGGACAGCTCCGAGTCTCGATGAGCGTCGTCGGTGCTTACCAGGCGGAGCGCGCCGTCACGTTCGACGATCTCGACGGCGACTGCTCCCGCGCGACGCACTTCGTTCGTGGCATCAACGTCGGCGCGTTCGATTTCTACCAAGAAGGCGACGCTCGGGTGCGCGCCGGGGTGAGCGTCGCGGGCGTTCAGAGCACTGCGAGTCGCGAGACGATCAACACGGCGGGCAATGCGGCTCAGTGCGAAGCGGCGCCTCTGAAGGAGGGGGAGCCGCCGCCGAACTGCGGTGCACTCCTGCGTTTGGAGGTCGAGCCACTCGCGCGTAAGGGGGCAGTTGGATCGAAGCCCGTCGGGGCGGATCCGGCCGATGCGAACGCCCGCATCAAAGTGGCTGTTACGTGCGATGGCGCGACGCCCTTGGCGCCCGAGCAAGGGCTCGAGGTTTACATCGACGACGCGGGCGAGCCGGCGTCGCCCGTCGCGCTCAAGAAGCGATTCGACGCGGTGCTCGGTCATGGCGTCGTGGACTACGTGTCGTACGCGGCGAAACCTGGCGCACACTCCGTTCGCCTCGCCGCGGTTGGATGCACGTCCAACACTCTGTCCGTCGATGCGCAGCTTGCGCGGCCGACGATGGTGACGGGGAACTTGGAGCCGCGGGAGTCGTTTGTCGCGCAGTCCCCTGCGGGGAACCCTGATGGGTGGCGCGTCGGACTGAGCGTGGTGCGGATGACGATGAACACGTACCGTTCGAACAACGCCGCCGCCGTAGCCTTCACGTGGTCCGCGGACAACCTTTGGGGCGTCGCGATCGACGGGGGGTTGTACACACGTTGGTGGGTCGTAACCGGGGAGGTGGCCGTCGCGACCGGCACGGCGAGCGGGACGAAGGTATTCGACGCCGGCAACGACAGTCTTTCGGGGGACTTCACGACGTACGGCGGCAGCCTTCGGACAGGGCCTCGTCTCCCGCTCTCCGTCCTCTCGCTCTCCGCGGGCGGAAGCCTCGGCATGCGCTGGCGTCAGATCCCGAACTACTCCACGCACGACGCTTTGGTGCACGGGACCTTCGGAGGGTGGGCTCGGGCCGAAGCAAACGTCTTTTGCGACTGGGTTCCGTTTGTCGGGTTCGACCTGGAGGCCGTCGGTCAGTCAAATCAGCTCACCAGTACCGAGGATGTCTACACCCGCATCCAATTCGGCGTTGCTTACCAGCCCAGCTCCCGCTGCCGCGAGCAGCGCAGCCATCCGGTCGGACTTCAGGCCGCCGCCGAGTGACGGCTCGACGCGGCGTCGCGCGCGGATCGCGGACCGCGTTAGAAGCGTCGCTGGCGAGCGCGGGGCCGGCAGCATGATTCTCGACGTCGGCTGCAGCGCGATCGGGCGCGTCGAAAACTGCTTCCGCCTCTCTACTCAAGACGCGCGTCACTTCCGCCCAACGCGGGCGATCGCGCCCTCACCCACGCGATCCAATCCGCCTGCGTCGGGAGATCCCCACACTCCCCACCTCCGTCGAATTGGATCGCATGGGCGATCGTCCGATCTCCCCCCCGATCCAATTCGGCGAAAAGGCCGTCGTAGTGGACTCGGCGCGCGCGGCCGCGCGGTGAGGAGTTTACGTAACGCCTCAACCACGCGATTTTCGTGTAGCGCCCACGTGAAAATGTCGGGTTTCTGCCAAGTAGAAATGTCGGGTTCCGGCTACCGGGTCCGCCATGACGCTGGCGTTCCTGACGATGAGTGGACAAGAGCTGGATCGAGCGGAGTGGATGTCGCGGTTGCGCGAGCGACGCACGACGCAGGCGCAGGTGGCCGAGCACCTCGGGCTGACGGTGCGGCAGGTCGAGCGCCTGTTTCGCGCGTACAAGGCCGGCGGCGCCGCGGCTCTCGTGTCGAAGAAGCGCGGCCGACCGAGTCCGCGACGGCTCTCGACATCGCTGCGTGAGCAGGTCGTTGCGCTCGTGCGCGAGCGGTATGCCGACTTCGGTCCGACGCTCGCGCAGGAGAAACTGACCGAGTCGCACGGCGTGAAGGTCTCGGTCGAGACGCTGCGCAAGTGGATGCTCGCCGACGGGATCTGGACATCGCGCTCGCAGCGCGCGTCGCGTCCGCACCCTCCCCGGTTGCGGCGTCCGTGTCTGGGCGAGCTCGTTCAGATCGACGGGTGCGATCACGAGTGGTTCGAGGACCGCGCGCCACGCTGCGTGCTGCTCGTCTACGTCGACGACGCGAGCAGTCGCTTGATGCGTATCTTGTTCGTCGAGTCCGAATCGACCTTCGACTACTTCGAGGCGACGCGCGGCTACCTCGAGCAGCACGGCCGCCCCGTCGCGTTCTACAGCGACAAGGCCGGCATCTTCCGCATCAACGCCAAACAGCCGAAGGGCGGCGAAGGCACGACGCAGTTCGCGCGTGCGCTCGCCGAGCTCAATATCGACATCCTCTGCGCCAACAGTCCGCAAGCGAAGGGTCGAGTCGAGCGTGCGCATCAAACGCTGCAAGACCGGCTGGTCAAAGAGCTTCGGTTACGCGGGATCGCGAGCATCGAGACTGCCAACGAGTACGCGCCGCTCTTCGTTGCCGACTACAACCGTCGTTTCGCGCGCACGCCGCAGAGTTCGCACGATGCGCACCGACCGCTGCGACCGAGCGACGATCTCGGTGAGGTCCTGCGATGGAAGGAGCAGCGCAAGCTCACGCAGAATCTGACAGTCCACTATCGACGCGTGCTCTACGTCGTCGACGCGACTGCCGAAGCGCTCGCTCTGCGCGGCAAGCTCGTCGACGTCCATCAAACCGAAGACGGCAAGGTCACGATTCGTCATGGGCGCGCCGCGCTGACCGCGACGCCGCTCCGCAAGGAAACGTGCGTGCGGCAACAGGACATCGAGGACAACAAGTACCTCGCGACGATCCTTCGAACGATCCAGACGGCGCAGCTTGCACGCGACGAGAAGAGGCTCGCGAAAGCCACATTGCGCGAGCGCCCTGCGCTCAAGCGATCCATCGACGAACGCCGCTCAGGCCGGATGTAACCCCGACATTTCTACTTTGGAGAAGACCCGACATTTCTACTTGGGATTGACATTTCGTTTCGCCTGTAGCGTCGTACACTTTGACCACTTGCAAAGCGCGCTCGTTCGCAACCGCGCTCTGGGGAGCGACGCGCGCGCTCGTGGCGCGTCAGTCGGCGGCGTCGTCCTCGAAGTCGGTGGGGTCGCGGGCGCGGGCGGCGCGCGGGGCTTCGGTCGGGATGGCGAGCCGCTCGAGGATTTCGCGGACGGCGTCGGGGTGCGTGATGCTGCCGAGAACGCGGAGGCGACCTCGGCACGACGGGCACTCGAGCACGTCCACTGCGAACGTGCGCATCAGCAGCGTGGCCCAGTCGAGGCGCGTCGAGATGGCGAGGAGGGCGCCGTCGAGCAGGCGGCTCCAATGGCGGACGCTCATCACGTTGGGCGCGAGGTGCTCGGCGTGGAGTTTCGCCGTCGCGTCCTCGACGGGGGCGGGGCCCGCGACGCTCGGCGGTGCGGCGCAGGCGCGCGAGTCGAGCGACAAGGCAGCGGGACACGGATCGAGCTGCCGCGGCGCGGCGTGCGGAATCGGCCCCATCGTCGCAACCGGCGCACGCTGCACGACCCTTGTTGGTGAGGCAATTGACTGGCGCGGTGCCTGTTCGACGGCGTTGGGGGCATCGCCGATCGCCGGCCTCCGTCGTCCCGCTTCGCACGGGAGCGGCGCGCGCGGCTTG
>JAYVXB010000037.1:0-8847 GCA_043785585.1 Deltaproteobacteria bacterium
ATCGAGGTCTCCGAGCCCGTACCAGGTCTCCGCGATCGCTCTCAACAGCCGAGCCTGCACCTCCGGCTGATCCTCCAACTCCTGCATCACGCGCGCTTCGCCACGCGCGAGGATGTCGCGCTGGGTGATCGCCTTGCCACCTTGTTCCTGCGGATCGAACGCGCGCAGCATGCTGATGACAAAATCCTGCGCTTGCTCGGCCTTGCGCGCCTCTTCGCGTGCACGGCGCGCCTGCCACAGCGTCCCGACGAGACCGACGACGAGCGCGAGGACGACGAGCGCCGTGAAGCCGAACCCGACGCGATGACGTCGCACCATCGCGCGGATCAAATAGCTGGTCGCGTCGCCACGCGCCGCGACGGGCGCGCCTTCGAGGTGGTGGCGAACGTCGGTGGCGAGCGTCTCGGCCGACGGATAGCGATCCTCGGGCTCGCGGCGCATCGCTTTCAGCACGATCGCGTCGAGATCGCCCTTCAGCCGCTTCCGCAGCGCGCGCGGCGACACCCCGGCGGGCCGTCGCGTCGTGTCGCCGTCCACCGCGGTCACGTGCGAGCTCGGTCGCGACGGCAAGCTCTCCAGGATCGCGCGCTCCACGTCGATGCGGCTCCCGCGGGCGGCTCGGTACGGCCGCACGCCCGTCAAGAGCTCGTGCAGGATCACGCCGAGCGCCCACACGTCGCTCGCGGTCGTCGCTGCTTCGCCGCGCACCTGCTCGGGCGCGGCGTAGTCCGGCGTCATCGGGCGCTCACCCGCGCGCGTGAGCGCCGTGCTCTCTTGATCGTCTTCTTCGAGGAGCTTCGCGATGCCGAAGTCGAGCAGCTTGGGCTCGCCGTTCGCGCCGACGAGGATGTTGCTCGGCTTGAGATCGCGGTGGACGACGAGGTTTCGATGGGCGAACTGCACGGCGTCGCAGATCTCGACGAAGATGCGGAGGCGCGCGTCGACGCCGAGCTCCTTCGACGCGCAATGCTCGGTGAGCGTCAGGCCGTCGACGAGCTCCATCGCGAGCCACGGCCGCCCGTCGGCCACGCCGCCGTCGAGGAGCCGCGCGATGCGTGGGTGCGACAGACGCGCGAGGATGCGCCGCTCGCGACGAAAGCGCCGCGCGGCGTCGGCCTCGTCGCCGCCCCCGGGCAAGACCTTCACCGCCACGCGCTGCGCGAAGTCGGCGCCCGTGCGCTCGCCGATCCAGACCTCGCCCATGCCACCTTTGCCGAGGAACGACACCAAGCGAAACGGCCCGATCATCATGCCCGCCGACGCACGCGTCGCCTCGGGCTCGTCGAGTCGAGACAGCGCCGACGGAAGCTTCATCGCCGCGGGCTCGTCGAGAAAACTCCCCGCCTCGGCGTCCGCTGCGAGCAGCCTCTTCACCTCCGCGCGAAGGTCCGCGTCCGGGCACTCGCGCGCGAGCAGCGTCTCGCGTTCGTCGGGCGGCAGATCGAGCGCGCGATCGACGAGGTCCATCGCCGCGCGAAACCTCGCGCCGTCGCTCTTCGCGGTCACGCGCGTCCGGCGCGTCGCTGCCGCCGGCCGATCGGGCGCATCAGTCTTCTTCTTCCTCGATCTCGGCGCGCGCGAAACAGAACGCTCCGATCCCCGTCGCGCACCGCGGACACAGCGGTGCTTCCTCGCGGCGCACCTCGCTCCCGCGCGTCCAGATGTAGAGCCCGCGCCCGGTAACGCTGTAGCCCTCGTCGTCGGAGTCCGCGATCGGCTCGTTGCACACGTCGCAACGCGGCTCGCTCGGGGCGGAGCTCGCGACGAAGAGGACGTCGTGCGTCGCGGAGACGCAGGCGCGTTCGTCGGCGGGCTTCGGTGCGCTCATCGTCGGCAAAGATAGCGCAATGCAGGGCCGACGCTACGAGGCGTCGATTCCGCGCAACCGCGCGCGCACTGTGCCGACACTACCTTCATGAAGATCGTCACCGGCTCGTTCGCGCTGCCACTCGTGCTCGCCCTCGCCGTAGAGGCGCTCGCGTGCAACCACACAGCGCCGCTCCCGGCGCATGCCGTGCGCCTCAATCGCGACGGCGCCGCCGCCCTCGCCGCCGGCGATCTCGCGACGGCCGAGGCGCGCATCGCGGTCGCGCTCGAATACAACCCGCGCTTCGTCGAGGCGTGGGTCAACCTTGGTCTCGTCGAGCTCCGTCGCGGCAACTTCGCGATCGCACGAAAGCATCTCGTCCACGCGCGCGATCTCAACCCCGATCTCCCCGCGCCGCACCACGCGCTCGGCCTGCTCGCCGACAAGGAGGGCCACGTCACCGAAGCGGAGCGCCACTACCGCGCAGCGCTCCGCGTCGATCCCGGCTTCGGCGCGGCGCGCGCGAACCTCGCGCGGAGACTCTTCGAACGCGGCGCGGTCGAAGAGGCACGCGAGCAGTTCCTCCGACTCACCGAGGTCGCGCCCGAGATGATCGAAGGTTGGCTCGGACTGGTCGAAGCCCACCTTCGGCTCGGGCGACTCGGTGACGCCGACGACGTGCTCACGCGCGCGCGGCAGCGGTTCGGCGAGCATCCCGGGATCGTTCTCCTCGAGGCGCGGCAGATGCTTCGGCGCGAGGCGTTCGCGGAGGCCGAGGGGAAGCTCGGTGCGCTGACGCGCGACGGCGATCGCGCGACCGCGTCCGCGGCGTGGGCGTGGATCGGCGTCGCCCGCCTCGGGCAGGGGAACGCCGAAGGTGCGGTCGCCGCCGCGCGCGAAGCGCTCTTGCTCGACGACGAAAATCCCGTCGCGCGTTACGCGATGGAGACGGCGCGTCAGCTTCGTCGTTGAGATCGACGTCGCGGCACGAACGTCGGGAGCATCGTCAGCGAAGGAGCCAGAACGCCATCGCCGCGAGCAGACCGACGACGCCCGTCACGAGGAGCACGACGACCCACGCCGGCACGTGCGTCCCGGGGATCTCGATCCGCTCTTCGGCCTCGAGCGATCCGGCGTTCTGTCCTTCGCCCCATCCTTCGTTGGGCGAGGCGCCGGGCGCGGGCGGCTTCGACGACGGCGCGCCGGATCCTGGGCGCGGCGCGGGACCGCCGAACACCATCGTGCTGCTGAGCCCCTGCCGCGAGCTCGTCCCCTCGTCTTTTTTCGATTCGGGCGCGGGATAGAGATTCCCCGGCGGCCCGCCGCTCGGCGGGTGAGCCGGAGGCGCCGCGGGATCGCTCCCCATCAGCGCGCGTCGGTTCGGCTCGGTGTTGTCGGGCGGCTCTTCGGGGAGCTGGTACTTCCGGTACTTGATCGGCTCGCCTTCGGGCTGCGTCCCGAGCGGCTTCAGTCGCTCGCCGTCGAACTGCACGACGATGACGGTGATGTTGTCGTGGCCGCCCGCTTGGTTCGCGCGATCCGTGAGGGTCTTGCACGCCTCGAGCGGCTCGGGAATCGTGCGGAGGATCTCGCGGATCTCGTCGAAGCGGACCATGCCCGAGAGACCGTCCGAGCACAGGAGAAGAATGTCGCCGCGCCGGAGATCGACGTACGTGAGATCGACCTGCACCGTGTCGCTCGTGCCGAGCGCTTGCAGGATGATGTTGTTGTGCTCGAACGTCTCGGCTTCTTCTTCGGTGAGCTGGCCGGCCTCGATGAGCTGGTTGACGAGCGATTGATCGCGCGTGACCTGCACGAGGTTGCCGTCGCGGAGAAGGTAGCCGCGCGAGTCGCCGACCTGCGCGAGGAAGAGATGATCGTCGACGAGCGCCGCCGCCGTGACGGTCGTGCCCATGCCGCGTCGCGTGCGATCGAGCTTTGCTTCTTGGAAGATGCGCAGGCCCGCGGACTCGACGGCGCGCACGAGGCGGCGCGCGATCTCGTCGCGTACGACGGGAGCGGTGTCGTCGAGCTGATCGATCATCCGCTCGTAGATGATGTCGACCGCGAGCTGGCTCGCGATCTCACCCGCAGCCGCGCCGCCCATGCCGTCGCATACCGCGAAGAGCGTTCCGTGCATCCCGAGCGTCGTCGTCCGGTTCGCCTCGAGGAGGCCGCGCGATCGGCGCGTGAGATCCGCGACGAGGAAGTTGTCCTCGTTGTGCTCGCGGATCTGTCCGACGTCCGTGCGAGCGAAGAGCCGCAGGCTGAGGTCGCCTGTCGGCCTCGTCGGCGCGGCCGTGGCAGGCACCTCGCCGTTCGGTTTCTCACCGACCGTTGGCTCGGGCACCGGCGTCTCGCGGGTGGGCTGCGTCACGAGCAAGGTCCGCGGTGGGAGGACTTCAGAGGCATTTCGCTCAGAGCCTCGACGCCGCGCGCATTTCTTGACCGCCCCCGCCCGCGCCCGCAGAGCCCGCCGGAACGCCGCCGGAACCGAGCTCGAGGTCGATGCGGAACAGCTGCTGACCAATGCGGAAATGGTCACCGTCCTTCAGCCTGACCTCCTCGCGAATCTGCAAGAACGTTCCGTTCGATGAGCCGAGATCGGCAAGGGTATGGCGCTTGGTCTCGCGGTCGTAGTGAATCGCCGCGTGACGCCGCGAGAGGAACGGATCTTCCGTGAACACGATGTCTCCCGATTCGCGGCCGAGCACTGTCTCCACCTTTCGGATGTAGAAGACGTCGCGGGTGACGCCTTCTACGGTGCGCTGACTCAGCCGAGCGTATCTCGCCGCGGCCGGCGTGCCAAACAGGAGAGTGCCATGTTGGGAGGCTGTCCCAAACCCCTCCTCGGCGTCATTCACGGCCTCAAACCTTAGCACCTGTTGTCCTACGAGGAACAAATCTTGGTCTTGCAGCAAGACCGAGACGTGCGGCGCGGCCATGGCAGGTGCGTTCGCGTCGTCGGTTACGCCTGCTCCGGGAGGAGGCGGTGTGGACAGCGCGTTGCCGAGGCCGCTCGGGATGCGGATGTAGATCCCGTTCACGCTGCCGAGGTCGCGGAGGAACATGTGCTCGCCGCGGCGAAGGATGCGCGCGTGGCGCGGCGAGATGTAGCGATCTTCCGCCAGGAGCACGTTGCCTTCGGTGCGTCCGATGTCGGTGACGTCGGCGAGCGGAAACGCAGGCCCCTCGCCGCCGTCGCGCGCGATGATCACGATGCGCCCGGCCGTCGGGCGTGGAGCGGCTTGGGGTTGCGGGAAGGAGACCGCGCTGGCGACGCCGGTCTCGGCGCGGAGATCGACGGGGGCGCGTGCCGTGATCGGCGTGGGCACTTGCCGCGTGGGGGCGCCGGTGGCCGACGACGCGGCGCTCATCGCTTGGTACGGCTGGTACGCGTTCGGATCGATCGCCGGCGTGTGCGGCGCAGACGACACGGGCACCGACGCAGGTCCCGGTGAAAGGGCGATCGGCATCGGCGTCGGCGCCATGGGCGCGGCGATTTCCGCGAGCGCGGCGCCGCAGAACTTGCAGAACTGCGCGGCGGCGTCGCACGTGCCGCGGCATCGCGCGCAGACACGGACGGCCGCCTTCGGCGCCGGAGGGCCGCCGAGATCGACGACGCGCGCCGGCGAGATCGCCATTTGCGGTGGGGGCGGCGGAGTCGGCGGTGGCGGCGGCGGTGGCGCGTGCGGCGCGGGCGGCGCCACTCCGAACGTTGGCGGTTGCGACGCGAAGGGCGGCGGCTGCCTCGCACCGTCGAGCGCGTGTCCGCACGTCACGCAGAAGCGGAGGCCGCGTTGGTTCTCGCTGCCGCAGGTCGCGCACCGAACGTTCTCCGGCGCGGCGCCGGAACGCGGCGCGAACCGGAGCTCCGGAGCCGCGGGTCGCACCTGGGCCGGCGCTGCGACGGGAGGGATCGGCGTTCGCGGCGGAGGCGCGAGCGGCACCGTCTTCGTCGACGGCGCGCCGAGCGCCGGCTGCGGGAGACCCACCGGCGGCGTCGGAGGTGCGACGCGCGGCGCGAGTCTCTGCCCGCACTCTTCGCAAAAAGTGAGGTGACTCGGGTTATGTCGCCCGCACGTGCCGCAGATCACGCCACAGGATGGGACATCAGCGCGTGGCCCGCCGTCAACTCGCTTCGTGTTCTAGCGAACTTACTGCGAAGCTCGGCGCGCGAGCCAGGCGCGCACTAGAGAGGATCCCGCGCCTCGAGCGCGAGCTCGATCCCGAACATGTGCGCGAAGCCCGGGCCATGCGAATGACCGGTCTCGTCCGCGAAGCGCACCAGGAAGAGCGGTCGGTATCCGACGGTGAAGCCGAGCACCGGACCGTTCTGCACTTGCGACTCGACGCCGACGCCGACGAATCCGACGGGACCGCCGGTCGCGATCCCCCACTCGTTGCCGTAACCCGCGAGGCCGGCGCCGAGCGCGAGCACGGGTTGCGTATCTTTTCCGTGGAACCAATAGCGGCGCGCTTCGAAGCGGAGCTGCTGGAGGATCGCGAGGCGGTAGAGCTTCGTCGGATCTTGCTTCGACAGCTCGTACGCGCCACCGAAATACCAATCGCCAGAACCTCGCCAGCCCGCGCGCCCTGCGATGCCGCCGCCGGATCCGAGAATGCAATCGAGCTGCGGGTCTTCGCAGAACGCGCCGCCCGTCGCGAGCTCCGCGGTGAACGCCACGCCGTACTGCAGATACGACAGCCGCGCGGGCGGCGGAGCGGCGGCGGAGAGATCTCCCATCGGAAGGTCGGACGCGCTCGTGCTCGCGCTCGCGTCGAACGTCTGCGCACGGGCGATCGACGGAAGGACGACGATCAGGCTGGCCGTCACCGCCGCGGCGAACGCGCGTACGGCCGAGCACAAAGAAATGGGCGAAACACGGAGAGGCACGAAGAAGAGGATAGCTCCCGTGACCATCGTATTGACAGGCCGGAGCCGCATCGCCTATTCGACCCTTGCTCGCGCGGCGCCCTTGCGCTTGATTGGGCGTTCCGCGAGTAAGCCGTTGCGCGAGATCCGCGTTGCGCGAGTTCAGGTGTTGCTTCGCCGTCGTACGGCGAGGTACGGAGAGAGCCAGATGGAGATCCTTCTCGACAAACGCGCTGTGAAGCAGATTCGTCTTTCTGCACAAGATGCGATCGAAGAGGGGGACACCGAGACGCTGCGCGAGGACATCCTCGAAGCGTTCACGGAAGAACAGGTCGAAGAAATCGAGCGTCGCCTCGACAACGGCGACTTCTTCGAGTTCCTCACCGATCTGCTCGACGAGTGGTCGGGCGATGACGCAGACGAGCTCTTCGAGCTCCTCGACACGCAGCTCGGCGACGTAGGCGTCGATCTCAAGTTCGAGAAGCGCCCGACCGCGGCCGCCGACGCCGAGGAAGAAGAAGAGGACGCGCGCGACTTCGAAGACGACGACCTCGACGAGGACGAAGACGCCGAAGACGACGAAGAAGAGGAAGAGGAAGCGGACGAAGAGGACAAGAAGCGCGGCGGCTGAGCCCGCGCCTCGCGTGCACCGCCCGCCTCAGTGCGGCAGCCGCTCGGGCCTTCGCAGGTACGGGTGGCACGCCTTCGGCGCCTTGCTCTTCTCGGACGGCTTCAAGGTCGGGCATTTTTCGACCGCGCACGGCACGTAGCGCGAGTCGGGAAAATCGCCCGCGAGCGTCTCGAGGCGCGCGCACGACGTCTTCGTATCGCCCTCGTCCGCCCAGAGCGACGCCTCGTACCAGAGCGCGTCGGGCCGCAGCTTCGACGTCGTGAACTCTGTGTAGAGGCGATGGAACGCCGCGCGCGCCTGGACGCGGTCGTGCAAGTCGCGCGCGTAGATCACGCCGATGCGGAAGAGCGCAGGGCTCATGCGCGGCCGGTGGTAGCTGCCGACCAGCGACGTCGTCTCGCGCTCGAAGAGCATCCGTTCGAGATCGGCGATTGCGTGCGCGGGGCGCGCGAGCTTCTCGTCCATTTCGCTCGCGCGGTAGAGCGAGTCGTCCCAGAGCGAGCCGTATGGGTAGGGCCAGCGCGCTGCGGTCTCCAGGTACTGGTCGTGCGCGCCGCCCCAGTCTTCGAGCGTGACGAGGTGCTCGGCGATCTGAAACGACACGAGCTCGCCGACCTCGCTCGATCCGAGCGGCCCCTTCGCCTGCGCGCGTAGCCACTCGAGCGTCGCGCGTTTGTCGGTCTCGTCTTTGTGCACGACGATCCGACGGAGCGCCGAGTGCGCGATCCCGTGGCTCGGAAATCGGACGAGGACTTGATCCATGTCGCGCCAACCGCGCTCGGCGTCGCCGTTCTCGATGCGCGCGGCGGCGGCTTGGTACGCCGCCTCGGCGGAGTGCTCGGTCGGTGGCGACGCGCTCGCCACCTCGTCGAGGCGCGCGACGGCGTCGCGATTGTTCCCCGCACGGAGCAGCATGCGCGCGGCGAGGTAGCGCGCGTAGTCGCGGTCGCGCTCCTTCACGGCCTCTTTCGCGGCGGCGTCGTACCTCGCGGCGGCTTCGGCGTAGCGCCCGGCGGTCTCGGCGCGTTGCGCCGCTGCAAACGCGCCGGGAAATGTCGCCCCGTGATTTAGCGCGCATGCGCCGATCGCCGTCGCTCCGGAGAGCGCGAGCAGCGTCGCGATGGTTCGGGCTCGCGTCACGCCGCGCCCGCGATCGTGCGCGCGAGAATGTCCACCGCGCGCTCGACGTCGGCGCGTGAGACGTCCATGTGCGTGACCGCGCGGAGCCGCTTCGGCCCGTACGCGTTGATCGCGACGCCGGCGTCGTGGAGGATCTTCGAGAGGGGCTCCGCGTTGCGCGGTCCATCGAGATCGATGTTGACGATGTTGGTCTGCACCGAAGCGAGATCGAGCCGTACGCCGGGCGAGCTCGCGAGGCGCGTCGCGATGAGCTTCGCGTTCGCGTGATCGTCGGCGAGCCGTGCGCGGTTGTTCGCGAGAGCGTAGCGAGCCCCGGCCGCGAGGATCCCCGACTGCCGCATCGCGCCTCCCCATCGCTTTCGGATTCGCCGCGCCTCGTCGATGAGATATCTC
>JAYVXB010000038.1:0-8819 GCA_043785585.1 Deltaproteobacteria bacterium
AACGCGATCAACTGGTTTACCGACGAAGACTCGAACTACCTCTCGAGCTTCCGCACCGGCGACGTCTGGCGCGTGCCGGTGGCGGGGAACGCGGCCACAGCGACGCTGAAGCTTCCGAGCGGGCAGATGCAGCTCGTCCCGATCCACGAAGGGCGCGCGGTGTACTTGGGCGATCGCGCGGGTTTCTACGAGCTCACGGTCGCCGAGGACTCGATCACGGCTCCGGTGCCCGACGCGACACCGAACGTCACGGCGTTCGCCGCGAACCTGCTCGACGTCGACGAGAGCACGATAGCTCCGCTCGACGTGCTCACGGTCGATACGCGCGACGCGGCGCAGCCGGCCGGATCGAAGGCGGGCGTTCGGCGCGAGTGGTGGATCTATTTGCTGCTCGCGGCGGCGTTGCTCACCGCGCTCGAGTGGGCGACGTATCACCGGAGGTTGACGGTATGAAGTACTCACCCTCCGTTCGCCTCCTGAAGAGGATCGCGTTCGGCGCGCTCGTCGTGGGCGTCGGCGCGATCGGGCTCTATTTGTATTTGAAGTACGTCTGGTACGCGGGGCCGACGCTCGCGAAGACGTACAAGGGCGTCGACTACGAGCTACTCGCGCCGCGGATGCTCGGCATCGCGCTGCTCGCGCCGTACTTCATCTGGTTCATCGGGCGATCGCTCGCCGATCTGCCGATGGCCCAGCGCGTGTTGTCGGTGCTCTTCCGCGTGTCGTTCGTCGTGCTCCTCGCGCTCGGTCTGTCGCGCCTCGCGCGCAGCGCCACGACGCAGAAGGTGTGCACGGTCTACGTCGTCGACGTGTCCGAGTCGGTGCCCGATCTCGCGCTCGAGGACGCGCGCGGCGAGATCACGAAGGGGCTCGCCGCGAAGGGCAAAGAAGATCTCGTTCGCGTCATCACGTTCGCCAAGCGACCGCAGGTGGTCAAGCTCGCAGAGGACGCGAAGGAGGCGCCTGCGATCGATCGCCACGAGCCGGTCGCAGGGTCCGCCGCCGTGGATCCGAAGGTCCCGCGCCTCGGCCTCGGCGCCGCGACCGACATCGCCAGTGCGATGCAGCTCGCGTACGGGCAGTACCCGGCCGGCTACTTGCGTCGCCTCGTCGTGCTCTCCGACGGCGTGCAGACCGACGGCGACTTGCTCGCCGAGGCGAACCGCGCGCGCGACTTCGGCGTCAAGCTCTACACGATCCCGTACACGCGCCCCGTCCCAGGCGAGGTCGCGGTGCGCGAGCTCAAGCTGCCAGACAAGATTCGCGCGGGCGACACGTTCGACATCCACGCGCAGATTTTCTCGAGCATCGCGCAGAGGGTGAAGATCACCCTCAAGCAAGGCGAGGCGATCAACGGGCTCGATGGCATCAAGTTCGTCGACCTCAAGGCGGGCGAGAACGACGTCGTCTTCAAGAGCCGCGTCATGCTCGCGGGCGACGTCACGTACGCGCTCGACGTCGGCGAAATCCCGGAAGACCGTTTCAAGGAGAACAACCGCTTCACGGCGGTGGCCACCGTCATCGGCCGTCCCACCGTGCTCTACTGCGAAGGCAACGTCGCGCGCGCGACGTACTTGTCGAACGCGCTCAACGCGCAGGAGCTCGAGGTCGAGGTGCGAAGCCCGCGCGAGCTCCCGACCAGCTTGCGCGAGCTCGAGCGCTACGACTTCGTGATCTTGTCGGACGCGCCTGCGGAGTCGGTGTCGCTCACGCAGCAAGACACGATCGAGCAGTACGTCCGCGATCTCGGCGGCGGATTCCTCTTCGCGGGGGGCGAGAGCGGCTTCGGTCTCGGTGGATGGAACCACACGACGATCGAACGCATCCTCCCCGTGCGCATGGACGCCGAGAAGCGTCGCGACGAGCCGGCGGTCGCGATGTCGCTCGTCATCGACCGCTCGGGATCGATGACCGGCTTGCCGCTGGAGATGGCGAAGGCGGCGGCGAAGGCGACGGCCGACACGCTCGCGAACGACGATCTCATCGAGGTCATCGCGTTCGACTCCGTCCCGATTCGCGTCGTTCGCCTGACACCGGCGAAGCACCGCGCGCGCATCCAGGGCGACATCGCGCGCATTCAGCCGGGCGGCGGCACCGAGATTTTTCCGGCGCTCGACGCGGCGTACCAATCGCTCAGCGTGACCAAGGCGAAGAAGAAGCACGTCATTCTCCTCACCGACGGTCAGGCGCCGACGAACGGCATCCGCGATCTCGTGCAAGCGATGGCGGCCGAAGGGATCACCGTCACGACCGTCGGCCTCGGAAGCGGGATCGACACGACGCTCCTCAAGATGATCGCAGATCTGGGATCCGGGCGCTTCTATCCGGTGCCCGACCCCAACGCGCTCCCGAAGATCTTCACGCGCGAGACCGAGATGGTGAGCCGCTCTGCCGCCGTCGAAGAATATTTCCAAGCGCGCGTCGTCACGCCGGCGGATTTTCTCCGCGGCATCGACATCAAGAGCGCGCCGTTCCTCCACGGCTACGTCGCGACGAAGATGAAGCCTGCGCCGGCGCAAGAGATCCTCACGTCCGAGATCCAAGAGCCGATCCTCGCGCGGTGGCACGTCGGCCTCGGGTGGACGCTCGCGTGGACGAGCGACGTGAAGAACCTCTGGGCGGTCGAGTGGCTGCGTTGGCCGGGCTACGGGCAATTCTGGGGGCAGCTCGTGCGCGAGCACATGCGCCAGAAGAAGCGCCAGCAGCTCGACATGCGCGCGGAGATCGACACCGCGAGCGGCCACGTCAAGGCGCACATCGACGCGATCGGCGGCGACGACAAATTCCAAAACGGCCTCGACGCGAAGCTCGTCGTCACCGGGCCGCAGCCGAACGGCAAGCAAGAGAAGGTGCCCATGCGCCAGACCGCGCCGGGCCGCTACGAGGCGGACTTCCCGCTCGACAAGTTCGGATCGTTTCTCCTCCAGGCGTCGCTCGAGAAGCTCGTCGACGACGGGAAGGGGAGCTTCAAGAGCGTGCAAGTCGCCGAGAGCTTCGGCCAGGTCACGAACCCGTACCCGCGCGAATACCTCGCGCTCGCGCCGGACACGCAGACGCTCGTGCGTGCGGCCGAGATCACGGGCGGCATCGCGAATCCGGAGGCGAAGGCGGTGTTCGATCCTGGGACCGAGTCGAGTCGGTACCATCAGGATCTGTGGCCGCGGTTCGTGAGCGCGGCGATCGTCGCGTTCCTGCTCGACTTGCTCGTGCGTCGCGTGCGTATCTTCGACCGGAAGAAGACGGCCAAGCCAGCGGGGGTGAAACGTGCCGCGAGCGCAGCATGATGTATTGTTCATGTAGTTGAGGCCGCATCGATTCGCCGCCGTTCTCGCGCTCGCCGTGGCATCGGCGCTCGCCGTTCCCCTGGCGGGTGCACGCGATTCGTCGGCGGTGCCGGCGCTCCTCGCGAGCGTCGAGGTCGCTCCGTCGGCGCGCGTCGGTCCGGAGCCACGCGCGAGCGCCGCGACGCGCCGTTACGCCGTCGCCGCGATCGGTGACTCGCTGACCGACCCTCGCGCGGGCGGTGGCCGCTACATGAGCCACCTCGCGCGCCTCTGTCCCGCCAGCCGCTTCGACACGTACGGCGTCGGCGGTCAGCAGACCATCGACATGCGTGCGCGCTTCGTCGATGAGATCTTCGGCGCGGGGCGCAAGGAACCGAAGACCGACTACACGCACGTCATCATCCTCGGTGGCGTGAACGATCTCTTTGGCGGGATCGTCGGTACGGAGCGCCTCGCGCGGATCGAAGCACAGCTCCGCGCGATGTACCGCGAGGCTCACCACCACGGCGTCGCCGTCATCGCGCTCACGGTCACGCCGTGGGGGCACACCGGGAGCGCGCACGATCGCGCCGTGACGGCGACGCTCAACGGATGGATCATGGATCAGGCAGGGCAGGGGAGCGTCGATCGCGCCGTCGATCTCTCGCCGTTGCTCGTCTGCGGTCGGACCGAGACGCTCTGCGCGCCGTACCGAAAGACGAACGACGACCAAGTTCACTGGAACGATCTCGGCCACGAAAAGGTCGCCGCCGCCATCCATCGCGCCGCCTTCGCCGACTGCGAGTAGGCTGCCGCCGTGCGCACGCGACGATCGCTCTCCCGCCGCTTCGGTCTCCGGACCCTTCTGTGCGTGGCGCCTCTCGCGCTCACGTTCGCTTGCGGTGGCGCGAAGCGCGAGATGGAGAAGGTCTGCGACGCGGAGGCGCGCTCCGGGGCGACGGTCGTTGCCGATCGAACGAAGGTGCTCGCGTGGATCGACGCGAACGCGGGAGGCGACGCGCGCAAAGTCGCGGACGAAGCTTTTGCCAAGCCACCGTCCGAAGCGTCCGCGACCTTGCGCGCAGCGTCCGCGAAGAACGGTGTCGCGTCGTGTGCCCTCGCCGACGCGCTCGGCCACGAAGAGCCGCCGCCTCCGCCGCGTCCGATGGCGCGGCCGCCGACCGCACTCCCGTTTGCCGCGGACCCGAACGGCGGGATCCCATCGCCGAAGATGCCGCCCGCACCGTCGAACCAGGCGAAGGTCGAAGCGACCGGGGGGCTCACGCCGGAGGCCGCGGCCACCGCCGTCGACTCGAGCAAGATCCAGCTGCGCCTCTGCTACGAGACCGCGCGCACCAAGCAGCCGCGCCTCATGGGCCGCGTGAAGCTCGCGATGGACATCGGGCCCGCGGGGTCGCCGCTCGGCGTCAAGGACGCCGGCTCGACGATCGACGCGGCGGTCGTCACCTGCATGCGCGCCATCCTCACGAAGACGACGTTCCCGCCGCCATCCGGCGGACGCGCGAACGTCACGGTCTCGTACGACTTGATGCCCGACGACTGACCAGCGCGCTTGGCGAGCGCGCCCCGAAGGCCCGTTCCCCCTCCTCGCGCGGTTCGGAGGAGAGTCGGAGAGATCCCACGCGAGGAGGAGGGGGGCGCCGTTTCTACGCGGGAGCGCCTTCGGAGGTTGCGTCCCAGGTGAAATAAAGGTTTCGGCCGAACGAAAGGATCGGTATGGGCTTTGCCCCTCGCGGACGAGCACCGAGCGCCGGAAACGGCGACGCAACTCCGAGCATCGATAACGCAGTACCCGAATGAAAACCGCCACCGTGACGAAGATGGACAGCCCGAAAGACCTGCCGATCCGCAGCCACGACGATCTCCTCTCGGTCTTCGCCGAAGCCGAGAAGCCGCCCGCGGCATGGAAGATCGGACCGGAGTTCGAGAAGTTCGGCGTCTACGAGGACAACCTCGCGCCGATTCCGTACGAAGGGCGTCGCGGTGTCCTGCGGATTTTCGAGGACCTCGTCGAAGGGCACGGCTGGACACCCGAGCGCGAGTTCGATGGCGGGCCGATCGTCGCCCTCATGCGCGGCGGCGGCTCGATCACCCTCGAGCCCGGCGGTCAACTCGAGCTCAGCGGCGCAGCCGTCACCGACGTGCACAAAGTCTGCGGCGAGTTCCGCGGCCACCTCACCGAGATCACCGCCATCTCGAAGGAGCTCGGCATCCGTTGGCTCGGACTCGGCTTTCAGCCGTTCGCGCGCCGCGACGAGTTCTCGTGGGTCCCCAAATCGCGCTACCCGATCATGCGCGAGTACTTGCCGACGCGCGGCGGGCACGCGCTCGACATGATGCTCCGCACGTCGACGGTGCAGGCGAACTACGACTTCGAGAACGAGCGCGACGCGATGCGGAAGATGCGCGTCGCTCTGGCGCTCTCGCCGGTCACGACCGCGATGTTCGCGAACAGTCCGTGGCTCGAAGGCAAACCGCACGGCGGCCTCACGTACCGCGGTCGCGTCTGGCTCGACGTCGATCCGGATCGCAGCGGTCTCCTGCCGAAGCTCTGGGAGAAGGGCGCGGCGTACGTCGACTACGCCGAGTGGGCGCTCGACATTCCGATGTTCATGTTCAAGCGCGAGGGGCGCGCCGTCGTGAACACGGGGCAGACCTTCCGCAGCTTTTGGAAGAGCGGCTTCGAGGGGCATCACGCGCTCATGAGCGACTGGAAGACGCACCTCAACACGCTCTTCCCCGAGGTGCGCCTCAAGAACACGATCGAGGTGCGCGGCGCCGACGCGCAGATGACGCCGATGCGATGCGCGCTCCCCGCGCTCTGGACGGGAATCTTCTACGACGCGCGCGCGATGGACGAGGCCGAGGCGCTGACGGCGGATTGGTCGCACGACGAGGTGTCCGCGCTTCGGCAGGACCTCTGGCGGCTCGGGCTGAAGATGCCGTTCCGCGGTGCGCCGCTCCTGAAGATCGCAGAGCGCCTGATGGAGATCTCCGAAGGCGGCCTCGAGCGACGAGCCGTCCGCAACCCGAGCGGCAAGGACGAGCGCGTGCACCTCGCGCGGCTGAAATCGCTCGTCTCGGAGGGGCGCTCGCCTGCGGATCGTCTGCTCGAAGAGGTCGCGGGCGCGCCGGATCTTCGCCGCGCGATCGTCGAGAAATCCGCGCTGCTCTAGCGTCGCCTAGCCGCGTACCGCTGCGATGAAGGCGCGGACGCGTGCGATGTCTTTGACGCCGGGCGTTCCGGCCTCGACGCCGCTCGCCACATCGACGCAATAGGGACGAACGACGCGCACCGCTTCGGCGACGTTGTCCGGCGTCAGTCCGCCCGCGAGCGTGAGCTTCCGTGTTCTGGCGAGATCACGAACGAGCGCCCAGTCGAACGTCGTTCCCGTTCCGCCGAGCGCGCCGGAGACCTTCGCGTCGACGAGGATGTACTCCCCGGGAAACGTCGCCGCTGCGTCGACGTCGCTCGCGTCCGCGACGCGGATCGCCTTGTACGCATGCGGGAGGAGCGCCGCGAGCCCGTCGGGTCGCTCGTCACCGTGAAGCTGAAGGCATCCGAGCTCCGCCTCCGCGCGCAGTCGCCGCATCGCCTCGACATCGAGATCCGCCACGACGCCGACGACGAGCGCGCGATCGCCGACGCTCCGAACGATCTCCCGCGCCCGCGCCGCGTCGATCCGGCGTGGGCTCGACGAAATGAAATTCAATCCGATCGCCGACGCTCCGGCCTCGACGCAGAGCAGAGCGTCGTCAACGCTCGTCACTCCGCATACCTTGACGTGCGTCGTCACGTTACGCGGGCTCACGTGTCGATCTTGAGAAGCTCTTTCACTTTGGCGATCACCTGCGGCGCCTGGATCGGCTTCGTGATGTACGCGTTCGCGCCGAGCTCGAGCGCGCGCTTTCGATCCTCGGTCGATCCCTCGGTCGTGATGACGATGATCGGCGTGTTCTTGTGCGTCGGATCCGTGCGCACGCGCTTGACGAGCTTGAGCCCGTCCATGATCGGCATGTTGATGTCGGTGAGGATGATGTCGAACTTTCCGCCCGCGAGCTTGCGAAGGCCGTCGACGCCGTCGTCCGCTTCCGTGACGCGCAGACTCTTCACGCGCGAGAGCGCCAGCACGAGAAGCTGGCGCATCATCGGCGAGTCTTCGACGACCAGACAGGAATATTCGGCGCTCATCGATCCGTCTCGTGGGGCAAAAGAAGCGTAGGCGTGTGTCTCACGTTCGTCGTGCTCGCGTCTAGAGAGGCGTCGAGAGGCTACGTTCCAACGTCGTGAAGCGACTCGAGGCTCGGGCGCGCGCTCCCCGCGCGTTCGTAGATGAGCGCGCCGGTGAGCGCGACGGCGGCGTGCGCGCCGAGAAGCTTGAAGAGCTCGTGGTCGACCGGAGCGAACGTCTTTTTTTGTGGAAGGAGCGTGTAGATGACGATGACGCCGACGATCTCGTCGTCGACGCGCATGGGGACGCACGCGGCGGGCGAATCGAGCGTGGCGCGGCGCACTTCGTCGCCGAGAACGCGCGGAATGCCGGTGAGAAAAACGCGCTCGATGATCGCCGCGGCGCCGGAGCCGCTCGGCGCGGCGTCGTGGACGGTGATCGGCGCGAGCGCGCTTTTCTCGACGCCGTCGCTCGCGACCGCGACGAGCTTGCGCTTCGATTCGTCGAGGACGAAGAACGCGAGAGACCGCGCGCCGACGAGCTGAAGGAGCAGCTCGCGCAGGTGACGCAGCACGACCGGCAAGCGCAACGTCGAGTGCAGCTGGTAGCTCGCGACGTAGAGGTTCGCGAAGTTCTCGAGCTCGGACTCGATCTCGGCGAAGCGATTCGTGAACTTGTTCGTCGTCTCCTCGGCCTCGTGCACCTCGCCGAGCAGCCGCTCGCGCTCGCGTTCGAGCTGCTCGATCTTTCCGAGGAGCTCGCGCACCGCGCTGTCCTTCGCGAGCTGCGTGCGAAGCTTCGTGTTCTCGGTCTCGAGCGCAGAGAGCCGCCCGCGCAGCCGCTCGTTCTCGCTGACGAGCTCCTCGGTGAACTCGGCGCCGCGCTTGAAGAAGGTCTGCACGAACTCCGCGCGCTTCACCTTCAGATCTGCCGCCAAGTCGACCGGCGGACCATCGCTGCGCCGGCGCGCCTTCTTATCGACCATGGAGCCCTCTCGCCGACGAGCGTATCACGGCGCTGGGCCGCCCAGCTGATCGAGCCAAGCGCGCAATTCGCCGCCGACGACGCGCGGCGCGCGACGAAGCGCGTCGAGGTTGCGGCTGCCGGTCAGCAGCATCGCCGCGCGAAGCTCCGCCTCGACGCGATCGAGAAACGCGATCGCCGCGCCTCGCCCGCCCGCGTGGAGCGCCTTCAAGACGGGCCGCGCGATCCCGGCCGCCGAGGCGCCGAGCGCGATCGCCTTCGCGATCTCGATCCCGTTGCCGACGCCGCCGGTCGCGATGATCGTTTCGAAGCCGAGGGGCGCGAGGAGCGCGACGCTCGCCGCCGTGGGGATCCCCCAGTCCCAGAGCGCCTCGCCGAG
>JAYVXB010000039.1:0-8817 GCA_043785585.1 Deltaproteobacteria bacterium
CAGCGCCAACGGCAAGACGGAAGCGCGCCGCATGAGCATCACCGTACGCGGGTTCGCGAGGGCGTTGTCCCGTTTTGACGGAGACGACTTCAACCGCGGTCTGCGCGAGAACGACGCCGCCTACGTCCGCTGCTCTTCTTTGAGAATGCCGAGCACGCTCACCTCGAGCTGACTGAGCAGCGCGCCCGCGAGGCTGTCGAGCTCTGACGGCGTGAGCTTCAGTCGATCGAGGAGCTCCTTGCGCACGCCCGCTTCGAGCGCGGCGCGTGCCGCTTGCATCCAGCGCGCGGCGGTCGATCGGCCGACTTTGTACATCGTCGCGAGCGCATCGATTCCGAGGCGCTCTTCGAGGTGGAGACGCAGCAGTGTCGCGTCGCGCGCCGAGAGCGCGCGCAGCGCAGTGCGCACCGCTTCTTCGAACTCCGCCTTGTAGTTCGCGCGCACGTAGTCGAGCTCCGGCGCGCGCTGTTTGCCCGCGGCCTCTCCGAGCGCGGACGAGAACAAGTCGTGCGGCTTGTCGGCCATGTTGCGGCGCAGGTTCAGCGCGAGTCGCACCGCGGCCGCGGCGAGCCACCGCTTGAGCGGCGCGCGTCCTGCGAACGCCTCGATGCGCGCCAGCTTCCCCGCTTCGGCGACGAGCAGCTTCATGCGAAGTGCCTGCCGCGCATCGTCGCGCGCCGCGCCCGCCGGAGCGACCCGCGAGAGCGCCGCGTCGAGATCCGACGCGAACGTCCGCTCGAACGCTTCCACGGCGCCGCCGACCCCATGCGCGCATGCGCACGCGAGATACAAGTCGGGCGCGTGCTCGATCGGCAAAGGCCCATCGTCCGCGCGTTCCGCCACGTGACGCGCCGCAACTTCGGCGTCGAGCGCGAGCTCGGGCCACGCCCGTCGTCCCGCCTCGACGTGCGCGCGCACCCACGGCGCGGATGGATCGTGATGCTCGGGTCGGCGGGGGGCGTCGGTCACCGCCCAGAGGTTAGCCGCTATCGGTCCGTGTGCGAGGAGCGCGGAGGAACAGTCTGCGCCTCGGCTTCGATGGAAACGCGCGCATCATCCGCCTCACCGCTGGCGCCCCGCGCGCCGTGGCGGTACATCCCGAAGATGCGGAGTGCGGCGTGCCCCTCGCTTCGTTGAACGCGGGGTGCCTCGACGACAATGCCGTCGCCGATTTCGTCGGCGGGCGTCTGCAAGACGACGCGCTCGCGCTGGTCGAAGCGCATCTCGCGCAGTGCAGCACGTGCCGCGCAATCGTGGGCGGCGCGGCGGAGCGCGGGAGCGGCGTCGACGCCGGACAGGCGCAGGCGTCGCTCCACGAAGGCGACGGTGATCAACTCGGGCGCGGCGCGCGCGTCGGCCGCTATGAAGTGATCGAGTGGATCGGCGCGGGGGCGATGGGCACCGTGTACGCCGCGCACGATCCGGCGCTCGACCGGAAGGTGGCGCTGAAATTGATCCGCGCGGAAATAGCAGGACCGGATCTCGAAACGCGTCTGCTTCGCGAGGCGAAGGCGATGGCGCGCTTGTCACGCGCGGAGGTCGTCGCCGTTTACGACGCCGGGAGGCACGGCGATCGCCTCTTCATCGCGATGGAGTTCGTCGAAGGCGGGACGCTTCGCCAGTGGCTCGAAGCAGCGCCACGCACGTGGCGCGAGATCCTGTCGATCTATCTGCGAGCGGCGCGCGGGCTCGCGCAAGCGCACGCCGCGGGGATCGTGCATCGCGATTTCAAGCCGGACAACGTGATGGTTGGCGACGATGGGGCGGTGCGCGTGACGGATTTCGGGCTCGCGCGCGCCACGCGAGAAGTGTCGGCAGAGAGCGACGGAGGTCCCGTCGACTTCGAAGCAATGACGGTCGACGCGAGTCTCACGCGATCGGGCGCCATCGTCGGGACCCCCGTGTACATGGCGCCGGAGCAGCTTGCGGGGCGCGTGGCGGACGCCCGCTCGGACGTCTACGGCTTCTGCGTCTCGCTGTACGAGTCGCTCTACGCGGAGCGTCCGTTCGCAGCGCGAACGCTCAAGGATCTCGTCGCGGAGAAGAGCAGCGGCGAGCTGCGGCCGGCGCCGACCGGAGCGATGGTGCCGCAGCGCATTCGCCGGGTGCTCGGCCGCGGGCTGCGCGTCCGGCCGGAGGATCGCCACCCTTCGATGGGTGCGCTCATCTTCGCGCTCGAACGCGCCGCGCGAAGGTCGAAGATCCCGTACGTGGTCGGCGCGGCGATCCTCGCTGCCGCGGCGATCGGCGCGCTGACGGTGCGGCCGCCGAGCGATTCGCGCGGGACGGGTGCAGCAAGCGCGTCGATCGCACCGGCCGCTTCCGTTGCGCTTCCGTTGGCGCGATGCACGAGCAACCGTGCGTGCGTCGAGAGTCACGGCGGCGACGCCTACGTGTGCCGCCCGTCGGACGGAGCCTGCGTTCCGATCGCATCCGACGACTGCGTCGCGAAATACGAGCCGAGCGATCTCGCGTCGGACGACACCGTTTGGATCGGCGCGATGTTCCCGACGAAGGGACCGAGCGCGGCGGCGTTCGGGACGATGAACGTCGAAGGGGCGGACTTCGCGCGCAAGGAGATCGCGGAGGCGACGCGCTCGCTCACGGGATCGAGCGCGTCGCTGCGCGTACGTCGTGTCGCGCTCGTGGCCTGCGACGACAGCGAGGACCCGATGCGTGCCGCACGCCACCTCGTCGACGACGTCGGCGTGCCGGCCATACTCGGCTTCGGTTCCGGTCAGGAGATCGTGGACGTCGCCGGATCGCTTCTCATCGGCCGCGGCGTGCTCACGATCGCGACGGTGACGCCGAGCCCGCTCGTCACGCGACTCCCGCAGCCCGACGGCCAACCGCGCATGGTCTGGCGCACGACGTTCAGCCTCGACGACATGGCGAACGCGGTCGCGCGCATGGTCCCCGATTTCCTCGAGCCGCGCCTCGGGGCCCGACCGACGCGCGTCGCGCTCGTGCGCGCCGAGTCCGCGTCCGCGCTCTCGTTCGGCGAGGCGTTCTTCAAGCAGCTCGTATTCAATCGCAAGACCGCACTGCAGAACGGCAGCGACTACCGCGAGGTCGCGCTCGCCGTGGGTGCGCCGACCCCGTCCGTGATCGCGGACGTCGCGGCGCGTCTCGTCGACGCTTCACCCAGCATCGTGGTGCTCCTCGGTCCACCCACGGCGACCGTGCCGATCGTCGAGGCCGTCGAAGCGGGCTGGAACAAGCCCGCCGCGCCTCGGCCGACCTACGTCGTCTCGAACGCCGAAATCGAGCCGTTCGCCGCGTTCATCGGCAAGAGCGCCGAGCGGCGGCGGCGCTTCTTTGCCATCGCGTCCGATTCGGGCTCACGCGCGAACGCGCGTTTCGTTCAGCGCTACAACGACACGCACGCGAAGCACGTGCAGGTCACGCTCAACCCCAGCAGCAGCTACGACGCGTTCTACTTGCTCGCGTACGCCGCCTTCGCGCTCGGCGACGACGTCGTCACGGGCGCTGCGCTCGCGCGCGCGTTCGAGCGCCTCGTGCCGCCCGGGCACCCAATCGAGATCGGGCCGACGAACCTCTTCGATGCGCTGAAGCTGCTCGTCGCCGGAGGACGCATCGACCTGCAAGCGGCCGCGAGCGGGCTCGATTTCGATCTCACCACGGGCGAAGCACCGTCGGACTTCGCGATCCTGTGCGCGTCGGTCTCCGCCGACGGACGCGCCGGTGGAGAGGACATCGAGTCGGGCGTCGTCTTCCGTGCGACGAAGCGCCGCTTCGAGGGAACGCTGCACTGTCCGTGACGGGCGACGTTCAGCCGCCGAGGCCGTCGTCGACGACGATGCACGCACCGTCGCAGCCGTGCTTCGGCTCGCCAGGGTGGCAGCCCGGCGGCGCGTCGGGGAGCGTCGGCACGGGCTTCACGACGAACACGGTGTCGGGCGCGGCGTTACCCACGCAGTTGCTCACAGGATTGCCGACGATGCGGTGGATTCCGTCGGGGAGGACGACGCTCGTCGGGCAGAGCCAGACTTTGCCTGCGTTGATCAGCATCCCCTCGGTGCACGCCTCGAGCCCGTGGGGCCGATCGACGGCTCCGATGCATGCGTCACCCGCTTGCGGGTTCCTCGGGGGTCCGGCCAACGGCGCGCAACCACAGATCGTCGAGCCGTGCGGGCCTTCGTTCGTGCACTGCCGCGAGTCGAACGCGTCGGGGCAACGCGCGCGCGTGCCGCCACCCTCGCTCGGGGGGACTGGGTAGACGCAGTCGGGTCCGTACGGTGGCGGCGTCGTCGTGGAGGCCGCCGACGAGCTCTCGCCGTCGTCCCTGGCCGGTGCTGCGCCACACGCGGTGATCACGGCGGAAAATGCCACAGCGACGACAGCGGGGACGAGATGACGAGACTTCACGGTGATACCTCCGACGGGGGTGAGCAGATGCACGGCGTAGCATCCAGGCGAACGCCGTCGAGTCGACAAACGGATGACGGGCCGTCCGAGATGCACTCCGAGACATGGACACGTCGAGCGATCGCATGTCCCAAAGAAAGACGAGCCGAGGGCGGCGGGGCGATCGGATACCGCGCGGCCGCACCCGAAGGGAGCGACCAGCGCGAAGACTCGGAGCCGGCGAAGGGATTTCATGGCCGACACGGAAACGCTCGACGTGCGCGTCGGGGCATCGCGCAACTCGTCCTTGACGAGCGCCGCGTTATCACTACAACTGTAGTGACAACGCGTCACTCGTAGCAGCATGACAGGAGACAGCGATGGTCAAGAAGAAGAGCGCGGCCTTTCACGACACGGAGTGGGATCTGCTCGAGGCTCTGTGGGCGACCGAGCGCGCCACGGCGCGCGAAGTGTCCGAGGTCCTCGCCAAAAAGCGCGGCTGGGCGGTCTCCACCACCAAGACCTTGCTCGATCGCATGGTCACAAAGGGACTCGTGAGCGCGCGGCAGGTCGGCAATGTTTGGGAGTACACGCCGGCGCTCCGGAGGGTCGATGCGCGCCGCTCGGCGTGGGCAGACTTCGTCGGAAAGGCGTTCGGCGGGGCCGCCGCGCCGGCGCTGCATTTCCTCGCCAAGGAAGCCAAGCTGTCGAAAAAGGATCTCGCCGAGCTTCGCGCGATGCTCGACACGCACGAAATGCAGGACAAGAAAGGACAACGGACATGATGGCTCATCACGGTCACGCGCTCGCAGCCTGGATTCTCTCCGTCAACGCATGGACGGCGGTGCTTCTCGTAGGCGCCTTGCTGATCGATCGCGCGCTCGGGCATCGCACGCGCGCGTCGCTGCGAATCCTTCTCTATGCGCCCATCGCGCTCCGCGTGCTTCTGCCGTTCTCGTGGTCGTTCCCCATCGGCACGATGCCGAATGTGGCGACGGTGTTCCCGTTGCAGACGCTCTCCGCCTCCGCGACCACGACGGAAGCGACCCGGGTTTCGTGGGACGCGATGCTGGCCGCACTCTACGTCGCGGTCGCGGCGGGGCTCGCGCTGCGTGCGTTCGCGCGACGGCGAAGCCTCTCGCGCGCGCTCACGACGGCGACCGAAGTCGGTCCGTCGGACGCGCCGTACCGCGTGCTCCGCCATTCCGTGCTCGGGCCCATGGTGGTCGGCTTGGTCGAGCCTCGCATCGTCGTGCCCGCGGCGCTGCTGGAAGGCGGGGACGCGAAAGCGCTCGCGTGCGTCTTGAAGCACGAGATGGCGCACGTGCGTCGTCGGGATCCGTGGCTGTCGTTGGCGATGGAGGTGATCGTCGTCGCGTGCTGGCCAGTCGTTCCGCTATGGATCGCCGCGCAGCGCGTGCGTCACTTGATGGAGCTCGCGTGCGACGAGGCCGCGCTCGATGGCGCCGACGCCGCCGAGCGACGCCGCTATGGGCATGTGCTCCTCGACGTGGCCGAGCAAGCGTCGACCTCGTTCGCCGCCGCGGGCTCGCTGCACTTTGGGTCGAAGCTGCGCGCGCGGATCGAAGCGATCGCGCTCCAAAGGCCATGGCCTCGCGCGGTGCAAGTGACGCTGGTGACGGCGGCGGTCGTGGGCTTCGCGGCCTGCTCGTCGGCCGGGCCCAACGCCGCGCCTCTGGCGACAGATACCGCGCGACCGGCCGCGGCCGCTGCGAGCGCGGATCCGTATGGGTACGAGTTCGAGGGCGACCCGCTGCGCAAAGCGGCGGCCGCGAGCTCCGGGGCGGCGGCGCAGACGACCAACCGCGAGGGGCGCCTCGCGCCCGAGGCTATCCAGAGCGTCGTTCGTCAGAGCTTCGGCGCGTACCGCGCTTGCTACGAGCAAGGGTTGACGACCAAGGCCGACCTTCGCGGGACCGTCTCCGTGTCGTTCGTCATTGCCTCCGACGGCTCGGTCAACGGTGCGAGCGATCACGGAAGCACGCTGCCCGACGCGAACGTCGTAAAATGCGTCGTCCGTGGATTCACGGGTCTCGCATTTCCGCCGCCCCAGGGCGGATACGTGACGGTGATCTATCCGATCGAGTTCTCACCGGGCGACTGACGCGCGCTTGGCAAATCGACTTTCGTTGGGACAGCGTCGATCTCGACGGGTCAGAGCCATAGGAGAAACCCATGCGCACTCTACGCCTCGTCCATCTTCGCCTTCTGGTGCTGTCCCCCCTCGCCCTTTCCCCGTTCACGCTCACGGCGTGCTCGTCTTCGCCAGGCGAAGGGGCGGCCGGAACGACCGAACAAGCCGTCTTCAATGTCTCCGAGATCGATCTGCAATATCCCGCGGTCGTGAAGATGAGCGTCGGCTGCACGGGCACGCTCGTCGCGCGCGACATGGTGCTCGCGGCGGCCCACTGCTTTTCCCAAGTGGCGCAGGGCTGTCAGCAACCAAGCGATGCCATCGCCGGGCAGACCGTGTCGATCACGATGAAGGGCGACAGCTCCGATTTGGTCGACTACGCGATGGACGAGCTGATCGTCAATCCCAAGGGGCTCGGCGGCGATCACTCCGCGTGCACCAGCGGCTCGCACGCATGCAGCGCTTCACCTGGCGTAGGCGACGGTCTCACCACGGGCTACGACCTCGCGCTCGTGCGCATCAAGATCGGGCCGCACCAGCCGTCTCCCGACAGCCTCGTGACACCCATCCCGATCCTCACGAGCATCGTCGACGACAACGCGACCTACGTGCCCGGTACCGTCCACCACCGCCTCGATCGGGCGGCGGACTTCGGGGCGGCGAGCGCAACCCGCCCGCTGTTCATTGGCTTCGGACGCGACACCGCGGCGATGGGCTATCGGCACAAGGGGCGAGGCGTCTTCCAGAAGAAGGGATGGGATTGGGATCAGCAGTGCCAGAATCCCTTTACCTGCAACGACGTCCCCAACCCGAGCCTTCTTTGCGCGCTGACCGGAGCGCGCGGTCAGTATCAGCTCACCGATGTGCGCATCGATCGCACCAGCACGGTCGTCGCATACGACGGACCGCTTCCTGGCAAAGGAGATTCGGGGGGGCCGCTACTCCTCATCGGCGGATACGACATCGGCAACGTGCTCGATCTCCCGACCGGCCAGCCCTTCATCCTCGGCGCCATGTCGGTCGGTAACCAGTCGGACACTGGCGTGTTGATCCCGGCCGGATCGAGCCAATCGGGGTACGCGCCCACCTACGCCAATGGCAACGGTGCCTGGATCGAGCAGTCGCTCACGGCGCTCCGCGCATCCGTCACCGCGCCGACGTGCACCGCCAGCGCCGACTGCGGGTCGAGCCGCGTGAACGTCGGCTGCACCTCGCTCGCTGCGCCGCTGGTGTTCGAGCGCGACGCGGGATCAGGGTTTTCGCCCTTCGCCTCGCTGACCTCCGCCGACGCCGCGCGCCCGCTCTCGGTCAACGACGACACGGGTGGCAGCGGCACGGTCCGCTATCGCGTTTGCAACACCAAGTCCGCCGATCGCCTCTGCTCCTCGGTCATGAGCGTTTCCGTCCCCGGCGCGGCTTGTCCCCCGCCAATGAAGTGCCCAAAGGGAACCTTCGCGTGCGGAGTGCCCGGCGATTATACCTGCGTGCCCTCGGGCCACTACTGCATGTGACCCCTCAGAGCTCGTCCGGTATCAGAGCGTGCCCCCCTGCGGCGGCGGTACGTTGATCGGCGGGCAGTGGTTGCTGTTCGGAAAGATCGTGATCGGTCCGGTGCACGACATGCCAGTGGAGTTCGAGGCGCAGACGCGAACCACTTCTTCGAACGATCCCTTCCCGTTCCAGTTGAACGACGTCGTCGCCGGGCCGACGTAGCTCGGGTCGCGCCAGAAGGTCCACTGCCCGGCGCTCTGAAACTGCAACCTCAGGGCGTCGGTCGACGACGCGCACGTCACGCCGATGAATCCTTCGCACGCGCTGTACGTCTTGCACGCGGCCGGCACGCTCGTCGCGTACTCGCGCTTCGCGGTGTAGTGGATCGCGCCGCTCGCGATCGACAACGACGGCGGAACGACGTGCCAGGGCGGCCCGACGGGCACGACGACGTCGCCCCCGCCGACGTGCACGGGTGCGGCGTTCATCGTCGCGTCGAGCGCGCCGAGCCACGCAGGCTGATGCGCCGCGAGCTGCGCCGCGAGTGCGCTCCGAGTCGCCTGCGCCCACGCGATCTGCGCCGATGCGAGCGCGCCCGACCAGAGCGGCGCGCACCACGGCGTCGCGCTGCACTCGCCGATCGCCACGCCCGTCAGCGACAGCACGACGTCGTCGACCGAGAGGGCACCGCCGCTCGCGATCTTGAAGCGAACGTGCGCGCTGGCACCGGCGACGGGGAGGGTGACAGGCGAGTCGGCGTTCGTGCAGCCGTCGAGCGAGCACGTCGTGTGCTTCATCAGCAT
>JAYVXB010000040.1:0-8788 GCA_043785585.1 Deltaproteobacteria bacterium
GTCGGTACGGTCTTCGGTACAGGTGTTTTCGGCGCCGGGGCCTTCGGTGGCGGCGCCTTCTTCGGTGCGCCGCCGGGCGGCAGCCGCTTCAGCGGATCGTAGTTTCTCCGCTCTTCCTCGATCCGTTTCTGGTCGTCGGCGATCCGCTTCTCCTCGGCGATCCGCTTCTCTTCCTCGAGCTTCTTCTCCGCCTCGTACTTCGCCGCGTCGTCATCGTCCGGCTTCGGCGCTTCCGGCTTCACCTCGGGAGCCGCCGCGTGCGTCGTCGTCACATGCTTGTACCGCTCGCTCCCGAGCACCTCGTCGAACACGACCGACATCCCAAAGCTGATGATCCGCATGTGCGCCGAGTAGACGCCGTTGTTCACGACAGGCAGCGCGGCGCCCGTCTGATCGACGCTCTGACCGTTCTTCAGTCCATTGATCGGCTGGAGCACGCCGTTGCTCACGTTGCGATCGGGCGAGAAGACCTCGGCGTACCCGATGTTGAACGACATCCCGCCGCCGGTTCGAAACCCGAGGCCGACCGTGCCTGCGACCTTCTCGAGCGTGTTGAAATCGAGGCGCGTCGTCGCCGCGTTCGTCGCGGATGCGTCGTAGTACCCGCCGCCGCGAAGCGTGAGCACGCCGCCGAGGGCGGGGAAGTTGTACGCGCCACCGAGGCGCACGCTGAACGTGTCGCCGTAGCCGTGGATGAGCGTCGAGTGCACGGGCGTCGGGCCTTGCGGAAGCTGAAGCACCGGGATGTCGACGGTGGGCCCTTTCCCCTGCGCGGCGCTCCATCCTTCGTACGTCCCGTTGACCTCGACGTCGCCTTGCTCGAAGTCGCCGTCCCAGAAAATGAATCGCGCGCCGCCGCGCAAGACGAGCGGGAAGCTGGTGCGGAACGACGCGGGCGCTTGCGGGATCGGCGTCGAGATCGCGGCAGGCGCCGTCGCGTCGACCGTGCCGTCGGTGTTCAACGTGAACGGCGTGCGCACGTTCGCGCCGATCGCGAACCACTTCGCGGGATGCCACATCGCGCCGACCGACGCCGCGTACGAGAACCCGCTCGTCTTCAAATGGTTCTGTGCGTCGCACCCCTGAAACTCGTGGTTCGGGCAGCGGGTGCCGGCGCCGAGATCGCTCGACGACACGTTGATGAGATCGAAGTTGCCATAGACGAGATGGAGGCCGACGCCGATGTCGATGTCGTCGGTGAGGCGGTACGCGGCGGCGATCGTCGGGAAGACGACGAGCGTCTTCGACTGCGCGACGTCGTAGCGTGACGGGCTCGGCGCGTTCTGCACGCCGAGCGGATAGAGCCTGCTGCCGACACCCGACGGACCGAACGCGCCGACCGCGAACGTGAGGCGATCGAAATACCCGAAGTCGGTCGAGAGCCCGACGTACGGCGCGAAGAACGGCCCGCCTTGGTTCGATACCTGCGGGAACGCGGAGCCGCCCCACGGCGTGTGACCGTTGTTCGGATCGTCCGGATAGACACCCGCGCGCTGGAAGTCGTAGCGATCGAACGTGAGGTTCGCGTTGAGCAAGAGCCGCGTCCCGCGCTGCCGCGCGAAGCCCGCGACGTTGTACGTGAACGCCGTCGCGTCGTCGGCCTTCGCCGTGAACGCGCCGCCGCGTCCGAGCGCTTCGCTCCCGACGTCCGGCACCTCGAGCCCGCCGGCCTTCGCCACGCTGGGTGCGATCGCAATCGCGACGAGAACGCACGCTTGTCCTATTGCCTTCATCTTCATCGCGCCCCTCAGCGCATGACAATCACGTGGACGAAAAAGACCAGGGGAGCGGGTAGCCGGGAGGATTCCAGGGTGCGCGAGCGCCGACCGAAGTGCCGACGCGCAGGCGATCCCCCGACTTCCCGCCCCCCTGGGCGTCACGTGATCAAGGCGGGCATCCCGGCGCGCCGGTGTTCTGTCCGGTCAGCGGGTTCTTGCAGGGAGCGCAGTCGTGAAGGCTGTCGCAGCTGCCGTGGTCGACACCGAGCGACTGGATGAAGCCGTAGTGGAGGCACTTGCTGAGGCAGACGCCGGTGTACGAACCGGTCAGCAATCCGGAGCCGGTGCACGCGGTCGGGTGGAACGTCACGGGGATCATCTCGCTCGGGACGCACAGCGCTTGGCCGGAGACGCACTCGTGCGCGGTCAGGTTCGCCTGCTCGCTCTGCGGGATCTGCCCGGTCGGGATGCAGCGGCCTTGGTTCGCGCCGCCCTTCGAGCAGCAGCTCGCGAAGGGCTTCGCCGCTTCCTTCGGTCCGGGATCGCACGAGAGGTTGCACGAACCGGTCGACATGCTGTCGAGCGGGTTGAAGCACGGGACGCACTTCTCGAACGCTTGGCACGTCGACTGCGGGAGGAGCGCCTTCTGCGACGCGACTTGCGGGATCGCTTCGTGGAGGCAGCGACCTTCGCTGTCGTTCGTCGAGCGGCACGTCGGCGGAATGAAGTTGCCGCCCGCTTTGATGAACTCGTCCGGAACGCAGAGGCCGGTCGGGCACGCGGCGAGCTGCGACGCCATGACTGCGGGGACGAGCGCCTTGTCGAGGCAGTGCGCGCCGCCCGCGGGATCGCACGACGGAAGCGTCGCGGGATCGAGGACCGGCGCGCCCGTGTGCGGGCACGCAGCGGCGGGAGGTGGACCCGCGTCGACCTTCGGCGGCGGATCCTTCGGGTTCGTGCAGGTGCCGCCCGTCGATCCTTTGCCGATGTCGCACGCGCCCGTCGACTTCTTGTCGAGCGGCGAGATGCACGGCGCGCACTTCTCGTCGGCGGCGCACGAGTCCTGCGGCAAGAGCGACGCATACTGCGCGACCTGCGTGACGCAGACGCTGAGGCAGACGCCGTCCGCGCCGCCGAGCGATTTGCACGACGCGGGAACGAGCGACGGATTCTTGATGAACGGATCCGGAACGCACGCGCCGCCGGTGCACGCGGCGAGCTGCGCGGCGACGTTCTGCGGGACCTTGTCGGTCGGCACGCAATGCGCGGCGCCCGTCTGTCCCATCGCGCAGCACGTCGGGAGCGACGACGGATCCATCGGCGCGGGCGGCGGACCGTTCGTGCAGTTGCCTCCGCCGCCGCCGGTGTTCGCGGGACCGGCCCCTGCGTCCGAGCCGTATCCGACGCCGTCGAGCGGCGTCCCGTTCGGGTCCATCGAGCTGCATCCGATGCCGACGAGCGCGGCGGCGGCGAGCGACGTGAAAGCGGTGGCGAGTCCGAAGCGGTGCATGGCGTCTCCCGGGTGGTGAGCACCTCTATTCAAGGTCTGGACCACACCCTGACACCCGACGGCACCCGCCCCCGCGTTGTGCGCCAGAAGATGCAGGACCGCTTGTTTCTGTGCGCGGCGTGCTCATGGCGGCGGCGCGTGGCGCCGTCGACCCTTGTGCGCTCGGTCGGAAAACGATCCAGTCTGCACGTAATGCCGATCCAGCTGGTCTGCCGGCGCACCACGTCCAAGGCAACGGCGCCTCGCGCGTCGAAGCGGCGTGCCCTCGATCACGCTCCATCGGCGCGTGCGCGGCGCGATCGTGTGCCTGGCGCTCGGCACGATCGGCTGCCACGTCCTGCCCCCCCGCGCCGCGCGACGCGACGCAGGCGACGCTCGAGGCGTACGTCCGATCGTTTCGGCGCGCCGAGCCGATCCTCCTCGAGTCGAGCTCGCGCGCGTGACGTTGCCGGAGTGGACGGGCACCGAGCCGCCGGCGCTCGTCGAGCATCGTCTCGAGGAGCTGCTCTACCGGATCGTCCTCGAGGAGCAGTTTCGTTTGGCGCACGAGCGCGATGACGTGCGCGCAGCGGCGGGGCTCTTCCGCGCGATCACGAACGTGTGGCCGGCGCGGCAGCTCGAATCGGACGAAGGTGCGCGCGCGATGGACGCGGTGCTCGCGTGGCGCGCAGCGCAGGTGCGCGGCGCTCTGCAGCCGTTCGCGTTGAGCGAGGCGGAGCGCACCGAGCTTCGCGAAGCGATCGACGCGATCGACGAGCGAGCCGACGCGCGCTTGCCGCGGACGCGCATCGAGATCGTGCGAACGCGCGCGGTGCTCGCGACGCTGTGGACGGCGCCGTTCGCGAAGGACGAGTGGGACGACGTCGCGACGTGGCTGCACGCGTACCTCGGCGTGACCGGCGACTTCGAACGCTTGCTCGCGCGCATCGAAGCGGCGGCGAAGATATTTCGCGAGCAGGCCGAGGTGGGGCTCGGGGTGATCGCGGCGCCCTACGCGGCGCAGGTTCGCGCGAGCGCGGCGGCGGCGATCCTCGCGCGCGACGGCGTGCGTCGCGTGATCGCGACGGCGCGGACGTGGCGTGCGTTCGGTGACGCGCCGCTCGACGTCGTGGATCGCGAGCTCTTCGATGCGCCGTCGCGCCGCGTGCCGCGACGGCCGAACGACAACTTCAACTTCGTTCCGGACGCGCCGCATGCGCGAATGCCTTGAGAGTAGGAGCTACTTGGGTGCGTCAGCTTCGTCTGGCCCCCGAGCACGGCGAATCAGGTGATCTCCGAGACGATCACCGCGGCGCCGGATGGTGGGTGAGCGTCCTCGTGCCCGAGAAGCTCACCGCGCGCCGCCGTCCTTCTTCATCAGCTCGATCATGCGCGCGCACTCCGCCTTCACCGAAGCGCCGCTGGCGCGGAGCGTCGCGAGCTGGCAGCGCATGTCCTGGACGGCGAGCACGTCAGGGTACGCGGCGAACAGCGGGCGCGCTGTCGTCCACGCCTCTTCGATGCGCGCCTTCGCGAGCGATGCGTGCGCGCGTGCGTAGGTCGCGCGGTCGGCCACGGAGAGGACTGCGATCGCGTCGTCCGAGCCCGCGTCGAGCGCTTCGGGCCGCGCGGGAACCGGCGCAATCGGCGCAACCGGCGCATCGGGTCGCGCTGCGATCGGGCGCAGGCGCGCCAGCGTGTCGTCGCGATCGCGTGCGTCCCATTCCTCCACAGACGCTTCGATGCGCACGATCAAATCGCGCGCGCGCGGTCGCGGATCGACCTCTCCGCGATGCGCGAGCGCGATCCGCATGAGAGCGGCGCCATGCGCGCTGAATCCCGCCATCGTCGGCCGGTAGCTCGGAAACATCACGCTGCCGGCGGCCCGCTCGTGGAGCGCGCCGAGCGTGTGGCCGATCTCGTGGAGAAAGACGGCGAGCGCGCGGTGGCGTTGTCGGTCTCGCCGCAGGCGTTGGCGCGCTTCGTCGCTCAGCTCGTCGAGCTTCTCGATGTCGTCGTACTCGCCTTCGCGGTGGGCCGCGCGGACGACCGCGTGCTTGCCGAGCACCATCGCGAGCCCGAGCTCGTGAAACTGCGCAGTCTGGCGGGGAACGCCGCCGATCATCCCGACGACGAGATCGACGTCCGTCGCCGGATCGTTCTCCGCGAGCGCTGCGAGGGTCGCGCCGAGATCGGTTTGCGGCGGCGCGGCCCACGACTGCATCGCGACGACGTCGAGCTTCGCGCCCACGCTCGCGGCGAGCGTGCGGTTCGCGTCTTCGACGAGGTCTCGCACCTGACGTTGCCAGTCGACCGTCTGCGCGGCGTACAGCGACGTGGCGTGAACGCGGACGCGGATCGGCTTCGCGGTCGCGCGCGGCTCGCCGTCGTCCGTTGGACTCGTGCTGATCGCCGTGGGCGTCGCGCGCGCCGCCGCCCGCTGCTGCGCTCGTTTGGCCTCGCCCCATTGCGAATCGTAGAAACAGCTCGCGAGCGCAACGCTGATCACCGCGACGCCGCACGTGCGCACCATGGCAGGCCTCTTAGCACGCATCGCCAACGCCAATCCCCGCGAGCCCCTCCCTCCCGCGTGCCGTGATCCTCCGCGCGCGCGTGTCCGCGCGCACGGTGCGTTCGCGTTCCATCTTCTGCGCGAGAGCGCGCCCGATAGCCGCGCGATCCACTGCATGGCGTCGCGCTCGACGCGGGCTCGAGGGGAGAGCGCGGCGCGCTCGCGGCGGTGGAGGCGCTCGGCGAGGGCGCGGTCGGGGTCGACGGGCGTGGGCGTGAGCGCGGGCGCGGGCGTGCGCATGGGCGCGACGAGGCGCAGGTGCGGATGCGGGGGGAGGGGGTTCGCGCGTTCATGGTCGTGCTGCTTTCTTTGTTTGTCGGTATGTGGAGCTTTGCGTTGCGTGAAATCGACGCTCCGGAGCGCCAGCGGTGCGCAACGCGCTGAGCGCAACACGCGTGTTGCGATCGCAACCGCGCTCGCAACGCATCGACGTTGCGCTCGTCGCCGACGCCAAGCGTCCGCTGGATCGAATGCGCCGGGAACGCCGACGAAGCCCGCGCGCTCCAAGGAGCGGCGCCAACGCACGCGTCTCGAAGTGCTTCGACACGACGCGCGGCGCACGCCTTGCTTAGGGCGACACCACGCGCCGCGACTCTGCGCGGCGAGCACACGAGTTCAACCCTCACCGAGATCGCGACATGCTTAGACTTGGCGTCCCTGCATCCATTCCGCTTCTTGCCATCGGGCTCTTCGCAGTTCTATCCGCAACGACCGCAGACCGTGCGCCGGCCACCGGCATCTGCGTCGACTCCGACGACAACGGCGGTTGCCTCGGCAAGACGGGGAAGAGAGGTGGCGGCGGGGGTGGCGGAGGCGGAGGCGTAGCCAGAGATGGCGGTGGAGGCGGGGGCGGTGGAGGAGGAGGCGGAGGAGGCGGTGGAGGAGGCGGTGGAGGCACAAGCGTTCCCCCGGCCGATCCGCAAGTCGCGGCGTGCGCCGCGGCGAACGCGGGGAGCATTCCGCCGGGTTGCCGACAAATCCTCGCGGCGGAGATCCAACGGCAGCGCATGTACGGCATCTCCCCGGCGCGCGACATGTTCCACGCCGATCCGAGCGCGTATCCGCAGAACCTCGCGAGCGCGCTGTCGACGAATCTCCTCGACCATCCCGGCGCGACGTCGCCTGTCGCCGCGACGCGCGGGCAGCTCACCGCGAGCACCGATCTCGCTTACGCCTCGATCCTCTCGTGGGACTGGGCGGCGGCGAAAGGCGGCTCGCTCATCCCGCGCGCCATTCCGGGCGGCTTCGCGCCGCACCCGTGGCAGGCGTCCGCGCGCGACAACACGACGGCCGCGAGCTGCGAAGAGTGGACGTACAAGAAGTGGGACGCGAAGCCCCAAGGCATCGTGTACGGGTTCAGCTCGCTCCAAGATCGCGTCGCGGCGTGCGGCGGGGACGGCGACTGCGCGCTCAACGAGATCGGGACCGTGAACACGCCCCTCGGCAATGGCCAGCCCTCGGTCATGGTCGCGACGACGCCGACGCGCGGCGACCCGTCGATTCCGATCCGCTGGCGCAAGGACGTCGTGGTCCCGAAGAACGCTTTCTACACGGTGTCGAGCCTGATGGTCCTCGACCAGAGCGCGGTCCTCCTAGGCAAGCTCGGGGATGTCGGCACCAGCTACTGCGTGGCGACCGCGGGTGGACCGTACGTGCCGCCCGACAACGTCCCCGCGTTCGTTACGCCGAGGCGCTACACCGGCGATGTCGTCACGAACATGCCGAAGGTTCAGCGCCAGCTCGCGTACCCGGCGTCGTACATCATCGGCAACGCGCAGGCGCCGAGCGGCGCGACCGTCGTCGGGACGTTCTCCGACGAGAACTCGTACTTGAGCGCGCTGATGGGACAGGCGTACCAACTCCACCGCAACACCAACGACACACCGCTCGAACGCGGGATGCGCGATCGCGTTCGTTACCTTCGTGACCTCATGGCGCAGTACAAAGCGCTCACGACGATCGTCTGCCCACCCCCGAGCGACCCCGGTGGCGGTGGCGGTGGCGGCGGCGGCGGCGGCGGCGGCGGCGGCGGCACGGGCGGCGGCCACCCTCATTACATCTTCGACATGCTCCCACCGGCGGCGGTCGCTGCGGCGGCGGACGTGCAAGACCAGATCATCTCGCTCTTACTCCAAGAGATCGATCGCGGCGACGACGGTTGCTTCGGCCCGAACCAAACGGCGTGCGACTACGAGCCGTTCGAGATCTCGTCGCGCCTCATGGGGAGCGTGACCGACGCCGAGGAGCAGGACTTTCAGACCTGCGTGCGTTGGACGATGAACCCGGGATGGCCGTGGGGTCCCGCGATGTCGTGGATCGACGATCTCATCACGACGCGAATGAACGCGGCGCGGATTCATCTGATGAAGGCGCCGGGGATCGATCCCGTCGTCGATCAGAACCGGCCGCCGAACTTGCCGCCCGGAGTGCGCCGCGAGGCCGTCGGCCAAATGGTTACCGGCAGCAAGTACATGGGCGATCCCGACTTCGTCGGCGGTGGATACTCGTACGGCGCGTACTGGAAGGTGACGCCGACGGCGTTTCAAAACGGAAACGGCCCGGCGTGCGAGCTCGACGGCGAGGTGCACGGGCAGCTTCATGCGCAGGTCGATCTGCTGAAGACGTTGGGCGATCGCTTCTGCAGCGTCTTCGATAGTGATCTCGACGCGCAGGCAAAGAACGGGACGTCGTTCACTGCGCTCGCGACGACGACTGCGTTCGACACCGTCGCGGCCGTCGCGCAGTCGCTCGGCATCCCGGCGCAAGCGCTCCAAGACACGTGCACGCTGCGGTACCGCCTTCGCCATCTCGCGGACGCCTCTCTCACCGCGACCGCCGTGCCGAACCAGCTCGGCTACAAGGGCGAGGTCTTCTTCGGCGGCCAGCAGATGTGGACGGCCTCGGGCACGCTCGACACGCCGAACGTGAGCGCGAGCTGGCCGTCGAACCCGCTCCGCATCGAAGGATTCACCGACACCATCGTCGTCGTCGTCGTCCCGGTGACGTTCG
>JAYVXB010000041.1:0-8783 GCA_043785585.1 Deltaproteobacteria bacterium
ACCTCCGCGCCGTCCGGCGTCGTCCCCGCGACGCGCCCGCGCGATCCGCCCGCGAGAAGGACCTCGCTCCCATCGGTGAAGCGCAGCGTCGCCGGCGCCGCGCCCGGCGGGATGCTCACGTAACCCTGCGCCGTGCTCGCGCCATCGACCTCGTACGCGAGCGCGCGCGTCGCGCGGTAACGCCATCCGACGACGACCGCGATGATCGCCGCGGCCGCGACGAACGCCGACCCCATCACCCAACGCGCGCGCGACGACGACGGACGCATCTCTTCGACGGACGCGATGAGGCGCGCGCGCCCCTCGAGGTGACGCTGCATCGGCGCGTTCGTCTCGCTCGTCGTGCGCATGAGCGTGCCGAGGCGCTCGAGGCGCGGATCGATCGGCTCGGCCGAAGCTTGGCGATCAGTCATGTGTGGAGCCCCCATCGGAAGGAGAGACGTCGTCGTTCGCGACGTAGTCACGCAAGCGCTCGTCGTTGCGAGCGTGGGTCAAGATGTAGCCTTCGGCGCGCGCGATGCTGCGCTTCGCCGTCGCGAGCGAGCAGCCGAGCGCGGTCGCGACCTCGGTGAGCTCGTAGCCTTCGGCGAAGCGGAGGACGAACGCCATGCGATCGCGATCGTCGAGCTTGTCGAGGAGCGCGTAGAGGTTTCGCACGGCGGCGCGCGCGCGCGGATCTTCGGTCGGCGCGGCGGCATCGGGGAGATCGCCGGAGTCGGTGAGATGGAGCCGTCGGCGAACGCGGCGCTTGCGGAGCATCGTGCGCGCGGTGCGGAGCGCGATCCCGACGAGGTACGATTTCAGCGCGTTCGGATCGCGCATCGCCCCCACGCTCTTGAAGAAGCCGACGAAGACCTCCTGCATCAGGTCGTCGACCTCCGCGTGCGGCCCGACGGTGTGGCAGAGAATGCCGCGCACCATGTGCGCGTAGCGATCCCAAATCAGCGTCGCCGCCCGCGGATCGCGCTCGCGCGCCATCGCGACGAGCTCCGCGTCGCTCAGATCCGGCTGCGACGGGCGCCCGGACGATCCGGGACGCGACGCGAGTCGCAGGAGACGGACGGACGAGGAGCTCACCCGGGAATAGTAGCGCCCGCGTTCCCGAACGGCTCAACCCACGGGACGAACGCCGCCGAAAAACGTGCTAAAGCGGTCCCCCCGACCGGCCAAAAGCCGTCACGGGTCCGGAGAGATGACCGAGTGGCCGAAGGTGCATGATTGGAAATCATGTGTACCCGCAAGGGTACCGAGGGTTCGAATCCCTCTCTCTCCGCTGCAAATCCTCGAAGAAAACGGCCCTTCAGTGAGCCGTCTCCACAATATCTCCAAAAATCGGTGCTTCGCGCCTCGCGTTCAGGAGTCCGATCGCTCCGTCGCGCGCTGCCGGTGACAGGTGCATGTACCGCTCGGTGGTGCTGATGTGGATGTGCCCGGCGAGCTCCTGGATGGCCTTCGCGGGCGCGCCGCGCATGGCGAGGTGGCTGCAGAAGCTGTGACGCAAGATGTGAAAAGAATCGCTCGGCGATGAGCCGCAGCGCTCGGGCGATGCCGCTCGCATTGTCGATGTCGCCGGCCAGAAACAAGAGATCGACACCATCCGTCTGGAGACGCTTCACGAACTCCGCGCCACCATCCGCGTGGAACTCGAAGTGGAGATCGCTGAGGAGGAGAGCCTTCACGATACGAGCATCTACGGGTTGACGGCCCCGAGTCTGACGGTCATATTATCGATTACTCGATAATGTAATCGGTATCTCGATATGAACACCTCCAAGCCAGAGCAAAACCTCGACAAACTGAGGGTAGTGATTGCCAAGCGAGTCCGCGAGCTTCGCGTCGGCAGGCATTGGACCCAGGCGGAGCTCTCGAAGCGCCTTCGCTCGTCACAGGCTCGCCTCAGCGAGATCGAGCGCGGCGACGGCTCCTTCACCGCGGAGCAGTTTCTCACGATCCTCAAGCTCTTCAACGTCGCTCCGAGTCACTTCGCGCCGAACCCGCAAGACGACGAGCTCGAGCTTCAGAACGCGCTCGCACGCTTTGGAGCTCTTCACCTCCAGGAGAGCGAGAACGTCCTTCCGAGCAGCCGGTTCAACACCGTCGGGGATCTCGTGCGAGAGACCCTCGTTTCGACGGAATCGCCGCGGCTGCTCGCCGCCCTCGCGCCGGTCCTGGTTCGCAACGTCGACACGCTCAATCTGGAGCGACTTCAATTGCAGCTGGCGCAAATCGGCAGGGACCGACGATTCGCGTGGCTGATCGAGAACACTCTCGAAGCCGTCGGACGCGAGCTTCGTCAGGCTCCGCCGCGAGCGTGGGCGAAGATCTATCGGCGTGCCGAGGTCGTTCTCGGTGCCTTCCTCGATTCTGTGAAGGCTGGGGGCGTGAAGCTCAGTGATTTCGGCCCGGACATCCTCGACGCCAATATCCGAAGCAAGCAAACGGTCATCGACGTCCTGGCATCGTCGTCCAAGATCTCGCGAGACTGGGGCGTCGTCGCGAGCCTTCAGCCCGACGACTTCGCCGCCGCATTGAGGGCTGCACGTGTCCAGAGTTGAGGACTTCTTCAGGGACATCGATGCGAACTGGGCCGGCCCCGAGGTCGCGAGGATCCGGCTGCGCATCATCGGCTCGGCAGCGCTGATGCTCCAGACCGACTACGAGCGCGGCACGAAGGACAGCGATGTTCTGGAGACCACCGAGCTGCTCGAGAAGACGAAGGCTCGGTTGCTTCAACTGGCTGGCAAGGGGACCGATCTCTTCGCGAGGCATCGGATGTACGTCGAGATCGTGAACAGCGGCCTGCCGTTTCTTCCGCACGTTCCGCGGTGGAACCAGCGCCCCGAGCTCAACGCGACGCTGAGCCACCTCGAGATCGCGGTCCTCGATGTCGTCGACGTCGTCGTCAGCAAGTTGAAGCGCTTCAACGCGAACGACGTGAGCGACATCGACGCGATGATCGGCAAGGACCTCGTTCCCCACGCGCTGCTGATCGAACGCTTTCGATCGGCCGTCGACGTCTTCAGCATGGACGCGCGCGCGGACGATCTTCCTCAGTACGTGCGAAATCTGCATCGTGTCGAACGAGATCAGTTCGATGTTTCTGAGACGGAGATCGAGCTGCCGTCGTGGGTGAGCGACTGATCGAGCGGCGTTCAGGGATCGTCGTTTCATCCCTCATGGCCGACGAGATAGACTTCAATCGACCAGCTACGCGCATGGCTGAAGCGCGCCGTCGTGGCGACGAGCGTCGACGACGTGCTCACCAAGGTTTGACGCTCGTCCCGTAGCGCGTAGTGGGTCATCATCGCGTCGGTGAGCCTGCCGGACGCTCTGCTCACCACGGAAGCGGGCCGCCTTCGTTCGAGAAGCTCCCCGTCGGGCCGTTCGCGTCGAGCAGCGCGAGGCGTACGGGCTCGCGTGCGCCTTGTTCCACGGTGCGCGTGCCGCGAAACTGGTTGAGATCGGTCGCGGTGAAGCCCGGGCACGCGGCGTTGACCTTGATGCGCGTGGTCGCGAGCTCTTTGGCGAAGGCGACCGTGATCGCATTGAGCGCGCTCTTCGACGGGACGTACGACGCGTTGATGATCGCATGGAACGGATTCGACTTGTCGGTCGCCATCGTCAACGATCCGACCTCGCTCGATACGTTGACGATGCGCCCCGCGGGCGCTTCGCGGAGCAGCGGCAACATCGCCTGCGTGACGAGGATCACGCCGAAGACGTTCGTCTCGAACACGGCGCGCACCTCGGCGACCGGCATGACGCTTGGTCGTGTGGCGAACGACACGCCCGGCGTCCCCGAGTGCGAGATGCCGGCGTTGTTGACGAGCACGTCGAGACGGCCGAGCTCCTTCCGAATGCGCTCCGCGGCGGCGGTGATCGACGCCTGGTCCTTCACGTCCAACTGCAGCGCACTCGCATTGGGTCCGACGCTCCTCGCCGCCGCCTCGCCACGCTCGAGGTTGCGCGAGCCGACGAGGACGGTGAGGCCGCGGGCGGCGAGGTCTTTCGCGATTTGGAGACCGATTCCTTTGTTTGCCCCGGTCACGAGAGCGACGAGCTTGTCATGCATGCCCTCGATGTGCGTCCGCCCCAGCGGATGCACTTGGCGTTTCTTGGCGCGATCTCGCCGCCAAGAATGCCCAAGCCGCGCCTGCGTGCGCGTCCTATGCTTCGGGGGTGGTGGACTCCGTCGAGCTCTCCGTTTCGGTGCCCGGTCTCCGCGCGTTTCGCGACACGATCGCGTCGCAGCGTGCGTGGATCAAGCACCACTACTCCGTCGGGCGCATCGAGCGCGGGCGCCCCGAATGGTGGGGACGCGGCAGAGTGTGGCGGAGCGAGCCCGGCTCGATCCTGGTGAAAGAGCCCGGCGACGTGCATCGCGATCTCGCGCACGACGGCGCGACCACCTTCACCGTCGTCACGCTGCCCGCGAACGACATCGCGCGCGCGCGCGACGCGGGCAAGGTCGTCGCGCTCCCGCATCTCGAAGCGGGCGACGAACGCGCTGCGCCGTTCCACCGCTTGCACGACGCGGTGTGCGCGGGCGCCGATCGCCTGTCGCTCGAGGTCGCGCTCGCGGAGGCCATCGCCACGTTCGCGCGGCTGGGCCACGCGCCGACGGAGCACACGCGGCCCGTGCGGCGGGCGATGGAGTATCTGCGAGCCCGGCTCGCCGAGTCGATCACGCTCGATGATCTCGCGAGCTTCGCCGCACTCGACAAGTTCCATCTCTGCCGCGCGTTCCGGGCGCAAATCGGAATGCCGCCGCACGCGTACCTCACGCACCTCCGCGTCCAGCGCGCGAAGGAGCTCCTCACGGAGGGCGTGCGCGCGTCCGAGCTCGCGCCGCGTGTCGGGCTGTACGATCAGAGCCAGCTGACGCGCCACTTCCGACGCATCGTCGGAACGACTCCGGCGCGGTACGGGAACTCGCGGCTCAGGCGGAGCGTCGCGATCTAGCGAGCGCGGCGGACAGCCACCACGACCAACCCACGCGCGAAGTGTGGCAGGCTTCGCCATCGAGCATGGTCCTCAAGGTTGGCGCGCAAGCACCGTCGTTTTCGGCGAAAGGGATCAAGGGCGAGACGATCGCGCTCGACGATCTGCGCGGGCGCAGGGTCGTCGTCTATTTCTTCCGCCGCGTCTTCACGCCGAACTGCGCCGCCGAGACCAAAGGCTTTCGCGACAACTACGCCGAGCTGAAGGAGCACGGCGTCGAGGTCATCGGCATCTCCGGCGATGCTCCCGAGACGCACTGCCGCTTCGCCGAGAAGTACGGCGTCACGTTCCCGCTCATCGCCGATCGCCTTCGGATGATCTCGCGCGCGTACGGAGTCCTATGGCCCGTCCTCGGTGCGATCGGTCGCTACACGTTCATCCTCGACGAATCCCACGTCGTCGCGGCCGTGATGCACCACGAGCTTCAGGTGAGCAAGCACCTCGACGGCGTGCTGCGGTTCGTGCGTGAGGCGAAAGCGTGAGCTCGGCGGGACGCTGGTCGTGCACGCCGCGCTCGGCGCGAGCCCGTCGTCACCTCACGCAATCCACGCGAAGACGCGCGGATCGATCGCCGGGTTTGCGTCGGGCGCGGGCGAGTCGGGGATCATCGGTGGAGGCGCATCGGGCGCCGGTGGGTCCTTTCGAATCGGTGTCGGATCGTTCGGATCGTGCGGTTCCGGCGGCTCGCTCGGCGGCGGCGCGGGTGGAGTGGGATCGGCGGCCGGGGGTAGATCGGGCGACGACGGCTGCGTCATGCGGGGGCAGGTGGATAGGGCCGAGCCTGCTCGGAGAGCTTGGACGGTTGGAACGGGGATCGCGCGCATGAGCGCTTCGACTGCATCGCGCGCGCCAAGCGTGAGACGCCTGCCGATGCGCGGGCACCAACGACGAACAGCGAGCGCGTGTCATCGTGCCTCGTGGCGCGCAGGCACGCGCGCTCACGGGCAGAACGTGATCTCGTAGCCGACGTTGGCGCTCGCGGTGCCGCGGCACGTGAAGGTGCTCGTCGGATCGTCGTACGGAAAGCTGTACGCGGTCGGGCACGCGGTCTTGAAGACGGCGGCGTACTTCTCGGGGCGCGACGGCGCTTCCCAGCCAGGATCGTGGCCCTTGCACGCGCCCGCAGGAGACCAGCTCGGGCAGCCGCAGCACTTCGCGTCGGCGTTCGCCGAGTAGCACGAGCCGGAGACGGCGTGCGGACCGCCCGGCGTGCATGCGTAGAGATCGCGATCCACCGCGCAGGCGAGAGTGACGTTCGTCGGGTCGACGGCGCAGACTTGATTCGCGCTCTTGCATCCGACGTACGCGCCGCCGACGATGTCGCGGAGCTCTTGCGGGCACGTCGTCGCGAGGTTCCACGCGCACGCGCCGAGCGCGCCGCATCCGCTCGTGCAACCGGGGCTACCGCAATAGTACGTCGCGTTGGTTCCGCTGGGCGCGGTCGGCGCGAACGTTCCGGCGAGTGGCGCGATCCTCACGGCGATATTCGCGCCGTCGACGGCGCTGACGTCGTAGAAGTCGATACCGACGGGCGCGGTCGGCGGGATGAGCGTGAACTCCGCGAGCGTCGCGGGTGGAGCTCCGCCGACGCCGACGTCGCACGCGAGCTTCCCCGCGCAGTCGCCGGTCGCGCACGCGGGGGTTCCTTGGGTGTTGAACTGCGCGCATCCCGTCCGCGGCCAGAAGCGTCCTGCCCACGACGGCGGCATCGCGAGCGTGCGCGACGCCATCGCGTCGAGCTGCCATCCGCCACCGCCGGGCGCGACCCATGTGCATTGATGGCTCGCGGGGTTGCACGCTTGGTTCACAGCGCACTGCGCGTCGCTCGTGCACGCGACCTTCGGCGTGATCGGGTTGCCCAGCGACGCAACCCACACGGTCGTCGCGCATCGATTGACGAACCGGAACGCGCGAAAGCCGACAGGGAGGGACGCGTCCGTGTCCGCATCGGCGCCGGACGCCGCGTCGGAGTCGGGGAGCGTGCCGCCATCGGTCGCGGACGAGGTGTCGGCAACGACGACGTCGGCAGAGCTTCCGCCGTCGGCGCTCTGCGCTCCGTCGTCGCTCGAGCCGCACGACGTGAGGAGAAGGAGACCGGGGAGAACGCGCGAGAGGTGGAGCATCGAGCGAGGCAGTCTGCGCGCGCGGACGGCTTCGCGCCACGCGCCCCGGCTGTGACGATTCCGCTCTCCGTGGCGCGACGCCTCACCGTTTAACGCGGGAGTTCCAGCGATTACGTATGGCGCGGAATTCGCTTTTTGCCCCCTAGCCATGTCGGTGACCCTCGCTCGCAAGTCGCTCTCGCCTCCTTGGGACGTCCCACGCGTTGGAGACGTCGTCGCGGGGAAGTACCGCGTGCTGAACGTGCTCGGCCAGGGGGGTTTGGCTGTGGTGCTCGCCGCGATGCACGAGCAGCTCGAAGAGCGCGTTGCGCTCAAGATCCTCTTGCCCGAGTGGAGCGACAACGAGGATGTGGTCGCGCGATTTCTCCGTGAAGGGCGCGCGTCGATCAAGATCCACAGCGAGCACGTCGTGCGCGTCTTCGACGTAGGGGAAACCGATACGAGCGCGCCGTACATCGTCATGGAGTACCTCGACGGGAGCGATCTGGCGAAGGTCCTCGCCACGAACGGCGCGCTGCCGATCGAGACCGCCGTCGACCACATCGCGCAGGCATGCGAGGCGATCGCGGAGGCTCACGCGCTTTCGATCATTCACCGCGACCTGAAGCCCGCGAATCTCTTTTTGACCCACCGCGCGGACGGCTCGTCGTGCGTCAAAGTCCTCGACTTCGGGATATCCAAAATTGGAACGCGGCATTCGCGGTCGATGGCGATGACGAACCCGTCGCTCGTCATGGGCTCGCCGCACTACATGTCTCCCGAGCAGTTGCTGTCGACGGGCAACGCGGACGAGCGCTCCGATGTTTGGGCGCTCGGTGCGTGCCTGCACGAGCTCTTGGCGGGTCAGCCGCCGTTTCAGGGCGATACGGCGCCCGAGCTGTGCGCGCATGTCATGGTCGATGCGCCGCCTCGACTCTCGTCGCTCCGCACCGACGTCCCCGCGGGCCTCGAGGCAACCGTGCTCCTCGCGCTCCAGAAAGAGCCCGCGAAGCGTTTCTCCAACGTCGGCGAGCTCGCGAAGGCCATCGCAACCTACGGCTCGTCGGTCGCGCTCGCGTCGGCCGAGCGCTCGATGCGCGTGCTCGAGCTCGCGGGGATCGCACGGTCACCGGACGGCGGGTTTCGGCTGAACGCGCCGGTCGCCCACGCGACGGAGATCTCGACCCCCTCCGCAACCGATCTCGACGACGCCTACCCGGTTCGAAAGAAGCACCCGGTGGTGCTCGGCGCGTTCGTGGTCGTGCTCCTCGCGGGGCTTGGGATCGGCGCCACGCTCCTGAACGATCCGGCGTTCTTCGACAGGGTAAGGGCCGCGGCAGACTCGCGCCCGCCGAGCGCGTCGGCGGCGCCCTCGCAAGACATCCCTGCTCCGCGGCCCGATCCGGCGATCGGCGCGAGCGTCGTCGCAGCTCCGAGCGCGACGCCGCCTCCGCAGACGACGGCGGCGAGCGCGCGACATCCTTCGGTAGCGCTTCCCGCGCCCGCGGCTTTGCCACCTGCTGCCCCCGCCACCGCAACGCCGATCCCGACGGCGGAAACCGCCGACCTCTTCGACGAGCGAAAGTAGCCATGCACGCATCTCGACTGCTTCGCCGCACACGCCACGCTCTCGTCGCCATCGCGCTCACCGCGGGTGTCGTCGGCGCCGGCGGAAATTCC
>JAYVXB010000042.1:0-8777 GCA_043785585.1 Deltaproteobacteria bacterium
GCCGTTCGCCCGACGAGCGGCTGGAGCGCGAAGTGGGGCGCCCACACGAGTCACGGTGGCTGAGGCGTCGTTCAAGAAGAAGCGGGTCGAGTCGCACGCCGGTCCGTGAGCCGATTCGGGTCTGTGGCATCCTCTTAAGGACGTGACACCGAGAAGCGCAGCCGTTCAGCCCGTCGTCGAGGACGACGCCACGCTCGTCGCCCAGGCGATCGCTGGGAACGAGCGCGCCTTCACGACCCTCTATCGTCGCCATGCGCGCTACGTGGCGGGTGTCGCGTACCGACTGATGGGCAACGACTCCGAGCTGGACGACGTCGTGCAGGAGGCGTTCGTCGATGCCGCAGGCGCGCTTCGGAGTCTGCAAGATCCGAGCGGCCTGCGCGCATGGCTCGCCCGCATCGCGGTGCGTCGCGTTCACAAGCGATTCGCGAAGCGACGTCGCTGGCGGTGGCTGCTCGGTGCCGCGGAGAGCGTGGCCGCGAAGACGAGCGATCCGCGCGCGCGCCAGCCGGTCGACGCGCTCTACGAAGCGCTCGACGGCCTCGAGCCGAATCTTCGTGTGCCATGGTCGCTGCATTTCATCGAAGGGGAGACGCTGCCCGAGGTCGCAAAGACGTGCGACGTGTCGCTCGCGACGGCAAAGCGCCGGATCGCCGAGGCGGCGGCGTGGATCGAACGGAGGCTCGCATGACTGCCGAAGACCTCGCGCGCAAAGCGCGGCGGGACGCGCCGTGGGACGATTTGCGAGAGCGGCGCGTGCTCGCTCGCGTGCTCGCGGAACAGAAGCGGCCGTCGAAGGCACCGCGTTACGCGATGGGTGCGGTCGCGGCGATCGTCGCGGCGGCGGCGATCGTCTTCTTGGTCGTGCGCATGCGTGCTCCGGAGAAGGAGATCGCGACGGCGCCGGCGGAGCAGACGATGGTGCTCGCGGACGGCTCGCAGGCGGTGATGCTCCGTGACGCGGGCGTACAGATCGAAGAGCAATCGAAGGACCGCGTTCGCATCGCGCAGGCGCGCGGCGCCGTGCGCTACGAAGTGCGCCCCGATCCGGCGCGCGAGTTCACCGTGCGTGCGGCAGGCACGACGGTGCGCGTTCGCGGTACGGTGTTCGTCGTGGACGTCGCGGGCGATTCGGTCGAGGTGCGCGTCGATCGCGGGCGCGTCGAGGTCGACGACGGGACGCGGACGCGCGATCTCGTCGCCGGCGAAGTGCTCCGCGTTCCGGCGCGCGCGGCGGTCGCGGCGCCTCCGCCGGATCCCGAGCCGAACGACAGCGCATCGCCGTCGAGCGCGCGTCCGCCGCCGAGCGCGCCACCCGCTCCGGCGACGGCCGGGGAGCTGCAAGCGAAGGCGGACGCGGCGCGCCTTGCCGGCAACCTCGGCGACGCGGCGAGCGCGCTCGAAACGCTCATCGCGCGCTACCCGCGTGACGGGCGCGTCCCCGCGGCGCTCTTCTCGCTCGGGCGCGTCGAGCGCGCGCGTGGACGTCACACCGCTTCGGCGCAGGCCTTCGAGCGGTGCGCGCGAAGTGGCGGCGCTCTCGCGCAAGACGCGTTGGCCGAAGCAGCGGCGTCGTGGTCCGCTGCCGGCGCGGCCGACGCGGCGCGCGCCAACGCGACCGCGTACCTCACGCGTTACCCGAACGGCCCGCACGCGGCGCGCATGAAGGCGATCGCCGGGCCGTGATGCGTCGCGCCCTCGTCGTCGCGATCGCGATCGCCGGCACGTCGGCGCTCGCGGCTCGCGCGCGCGCGGACACCGGACTCTCCGTCACGGTGGAGGGATGCCCCGATCTGCGTGCGCTGGAGATCGCGCGCCTCCTCGACGTCGAGCTCGCCACGGTTTCTCAACGTGTCCGCGCCGATCCGCTCCGCGTCGAGCTCTCGTGCGAACAAGGGCGGCTCCACGTCGTCGCCGTCGATCCGATCACCGACAAGCGACTGACGCGCGACGTCGATCTCCCCGATCGTGCGCCCGAACGCGAGCGCACGGTCGCCATCATCGTCTCGCAGCTCTTCGTCACGTCGTGGTCTGAGCTCCTGTTGCGTCCGCCTCGCGATCCGCCGGCGTCGCTTCCGCCGCCTCACGCCGTCGCGCCGGACGTCGCGCGCGCGGCGCGCGCCGAAGCGAGCGACGCGATCGAGCCGGCGTGGGCCCGGCCGTCGTTTTCGCTCGCGATCGGCCCGCGCGCACGGTCGCTGTCGTCGCCGATCCTCGGCGCGCGATTTTCCGCTCGCCCATCGCTCCTCGTCGGCGACAGCGCGCGACTCTGGATCGATCTCGGCTACGAGCGCGGCTCGGCGGACCGAGTGCTCGGCGCGGTCGGCTATTCGCTCGCCTCGGCGTCGCTGGGCGCGGCGTGGCGTTCGTCGCGCGTCGGTCCGATTCGCTTCGAGATCGGCGCGCTCGCCGGAGCTGCGTACGTCGATCTGCGCGGCCAGCCGACGTCGCTCGCGGCCGGAAGCTCCGCGTCGGGCGCCGTCGCCGAGCTCGCGATCGTCGCGGGACCGCACTTCGCGCTAGGCGCGCTTTGGATCGGCCTCGAGCTCGCCGCAGGGCTCACGCTTCCGCGCATCGCCGGGCGCGTCGAACGCGACAACGACGTGATGCTCGGCGGCCCGTTCGTCGGTGCGTCCCTCGTGCTCGGCGCGGAGCGTGGAGGGCGATGAAGCGCGTCGTCGCGTGTGCAGGAGCGATCGCGATGGGTGCGTGCGGCGTCGACGAGGTCGTCCTGCGCGATCTCTCCGGCGCGAACGACGCGGGCGGGGACCGCGCCCAGATCGTGATCGACGGCGGCGCGCGAGTCGATGCGTTCGGCGTCTTCGGAGGGCAAGGCTTCTCGTGCGCGCTCGTGCAGGGCGCGGGCTTCTGCTGGGGAAACAACGTGCAAGGCGCGCTCGGCACGGGCGATCGCCAGAGCGCGCTCGTCCCCGCACCAATCGCGAGCGCCGCGGCGTTCGACCAGCTCGCGCTCGGCGAGGCGCACTCGTGCGGTCTCGAGCACGCAACGGGAAGCGTCTTTTGCTGGGGATACAACGCGTACGGCCAGCTCGGTCTCGGCGATGCCGTCACGCGCACGTCGCCCCAGTTGGTCGCGCTCTCGGGGCCGGCGGTCAGTGTGACCGTCGGCTACGATCACTCGTGCGCGGCGCTGCGCGACGGCACGCTGTACTGCTGGGGCTCGAACGCCGAGGGACAGCTCGGCCTCAGTGACGCCGTCGGCTCGCCCGACGCGCTCGTGCCGAAACGGGTCGGAGCCGCGAGCGACTGGACGCTCGTCGCAGGCGGCCAGGCACACACGTGCGGCGTGCGCCGTCCGGGCGCCGTGTACTGCTGGGGGCGCAACACAGACGGCGAGCTCGGCGTCGGCGGCGGCATGCCGGTGCAGCTCCACGCTCCCGCGCGCGCGGGGACGTTCGACGACTTCGTCGCGCTCGATCTCGGCCAGGCCCAATCGTGCGGCGTGCGCACGAACGGGACGCTCTACTGCTGGGGAGATCGCGCGAACGGAAACCTGATCGGCAGCGGTCCTTCGCTCGACGTGCCGACCGCGATCGGAAGCGATACCGACTGGGCTTCGGTGAGCACCGACGAGTTCACGACGTGCGCGATCAAGCGCTCCGGCGCGCTCTACTGTTGGGGGCGCAACGCCGAAGGGCAGCTCGGTGTCGGCGACACGAACGATCGAACGACGCCGACGCTCACCGGCGACGGACGCCCATGGGCATCGGTCGGCGTGGGGCGTTTTCACGTGTGCGCGCAGACGACCGATCACGCGGTGTACTGCACCGGCGCCGACGAGAGCGGTGAGCTCGGGCAGAACGACATCCAGCGCCGCAATCGCTTCAGCGCCGTCGCGCTCCCCATATTTCACTGACGTCGGTGAGCCGCTTCCGGCGCGTGTCGGCCTCTGCCATGTGGAGGCATTCCGGTGCGCGCTCTCTTCGTCCTTCTCGCAGTCTCGGCGGTGTCGTTCGCGTTCGCCGCGAACGCTGCGGACCCGCGCAAGCCCAAGCCAAAGCCGGCACCCAAAGTCACGCCCACGACCACGCCCGCGCCCGCGCCCACGCCCACGCCCACGCCCGCGCCCACGCCCACGCCCGCGCCCACGCCCACGACCACGCCCAAGCCCACGCCCAAGCCCGCCGATCACGACACAGTTTCCACGCCCCCCGCCGGCGCGCGCGATCCCGGCTACGAGCTCGTCTCCCTCGCCGCCGGAATCGAAGCCGGCGGACGCCGCCTTCGCTACGTCGACGCCCTCACCCCCGGCCTCCGCGACTACTCCGTCGCCGCCGCGCCGCTCGCGACCGTCCGCGCCGCGCTCTACCCGTTCGCCGACGCGAGCCGCACGATCGACATCGGCGCCGTCGGATCGTACGCGCGTGCATTTGCGCTCGGATCGTCAGCACCCGGCGTCGGCTCCGTCGACACGACGTGGTGGCGCTTTCACGCGGGCGGCGTCGTTCGCCTTCGCTTGCCGAGCGTCGTCCTCGCGCTGGGCGGTGCGTACGGCGGCGAGACGTTCGACTTCGGCGCGTCGTCGATCGACACGCAGACACCCGCCGTCGCGTACCGCTTCGCGCGGATCTCCGCCGATGCGCGCGTGCCGCTCGGCCGCTTCGCGCTTCTAGCCGGCGCGGCCTACGACGTCGTCATCTCCGCGGGCAGCGTCGCCGATCGCTTTCCGCACGCGAAGGTCGGCGGCGTCGAAGCAACGCTCGGCGCGACGTACCGCGTGACGCGCGCCATCGAAATCTTCGCGGGCGCGTCGTACCGGCGCTTCTTCTACGCGATGCACCCCGTGCCAGGCGACGCGCTCGTCGCGGGCGGCGCGCTCGACGAGCTCTACGGTCTTCAAGGGGGCATCGCCTATGCGTTCTGATCGCGTTCACGTTCGTTCGTTCGCGATCGCTTGCGTGCTCACGACCGCGGCGTGCGCCGGCACGCTCGACGATCCATCGCAGTTCACGAGCGCAGGCGCGACGACGCACCAAGACGCCGGCGCGTGCGCCGACGTCGAAGCACTCGTGGCGATGCGCTGTGCGACGAGCGGCTGCCACGCGGCGACGAGCCCGAGCGCGTCGCTCGATCTCGCCACGGCCGGCGTCCTCGCGCGCCTCGCCGGCAAGCCCGCGAGCGGCGGCGGGACGCTGATTGTGCGCGGCGATCCTTCGACCAGCGTCCTCTATCTGAAGCTCACAGCGAAACCTCCGTTCGGCGCGCGCATGCCCTACGGCTCGGCGCTCGACGACGCGAGCATCGCGTGCGTGCACGACTGGATCGCCGCCGACCACTGACGCGACACCGAAACCTGAGCCGATTCCGACGGACGCCGGCCTCTCATGGACGAACGGCATGGAGGATCGATGAGACCGAGGCTCGATGCAGCTCTGGGATTCGCGCTGTCGCTCGCCGCGACGGCCGCATGCACCGGGACGATCGGCGACGGCGCGGTGCCCGCTTCGACGCCGCCCGACGGCGCCGATTCGGGCGCTCCCGCGGGCGACGCGCCGACTTCGTTCAAGTGCGACCCGACGCTGCGGCCGCCGCTCGACCAGCTGAGGCTGCTCACCGCGACGCAGTACACGAACACGCTCTCCGATCTCATCTCGTGGATCCTCGCCGATCCAAAGGGGGGCGCGAGCACGCTCATGCGCGTCGGCACCGCGATGGGATCGCTCCAATCGAATCTCCCGGTCGTGCCGCAAACCGATCCTCTGATGGCGGTCCTCTTCCCGGACGGCGGCTACGTGCGCGCGGATCAGGACCAGCAGTACCTGCGCGTGAAGGCATACTACGACATCGGCGTCTCGGTCGGCGCGGATCTCACGTCGCAGGCTCGGCTCGCGCAAGTCGTGGGGAGCTGCGCGACCGACGGCAACGCGTCGAACGACGCCGCGTGCCTCGATGCGTTCATCAAGAAAATCGGCCCGCGCGCGCTCCGCCGTCCGCTCGACGCCGCGGACGTCACGTTCTTCACGAGCGTCTACGGCACCGATCCGAAGGCCGATCCCGCCGCGTACGCCGACGTCCTCGCGGCGATGCTCAACGCGCCCGACTTCGTCTACTTCGTCGAGCACGGCGACAAGCCCGTCGCCGGCGTCGCGGGCGTCTACACGCTGAGCGCGTACGAGCTCGCGTCGCGCGTGTCGTACCAAGTCTGGGACACGATGCCGGACGACGCGCTGTGGAGCGCGGCAGAGGACGGATCGCTTCTCACGGACGCGGGGTACGCGAAGCACGTCGATCGCTTGTTCTCCGATCCACGCGCGCAGAAAGCGCTCGAGCGATTCTTCGTCGACTACTTGCAAGTGAACGCGTCCGGCGGCGCGCGCGGCAAAGGCGGCCTCAACTACCACAACCTCGCCGCGTACAACGCCGACCCCGTGTTCCGCGCGTTCGCCGGCGGCGATCTCCCGTCGGCGACGCTCTCGCAGAGCATGGTCGACGACGCCGTCGCGATGCTCGACTACTTCGTCTTCACGAAGCCCGGCACCGTCGGCGATCTCCTCGAGAGCGATCTCTCGTTCGCGACGACGTCCGACCTTGCGAAGATCTACGGCGTCACGCCGTGGGACGGAGTCGCTGTGCCGCCGAAGCTGCCAGCTGGCCAACGCCCGGGCCTCTTCACGCGCGCCGCCGTCGTCGCGAGCGGCGTCAACACCTCGCCGATTCTCAAGGGCGTGTACTTGCGTCGCTACGTTCTCTGCGACGACGTCGGCAAGCCCCCCGCCGCCGCCGCGAACGCGATGGTCGTCCTCAGCACGAACGAGACGACGCGCGACGTCGTCACCGATCTGACGAAGAACCCGCCGTGCAGCGGCTGCCATCTCCCGCTCATCAACCCCCTCGGCTTCACGACGGAGAGCTTCGACGGGCTCGGGCGCTTTCGCACGATGCAGACGCTCTTCAACCCCGCCGGCACTGTCGCCGGCTCGCTCCCGATCGACACGACCGCGGTGCCGCGCGTGAAGGTCGACGACGACAAGACGAGCGTGCAAGGCGCTGCGGATCTCATGCACGTCATCGCGACGAGCGGAAAGCTCGAGGCGTGCCTCGCGCGAAACTACTTCCGCCACACGTTCGCGCGCTTCGAGAACATCGAGCTCGACGGCTGCACGCTCGAGAGCATGCGCCAGAAGCTCGATCGCGCGAAGGGGCCGGGGCGGCTCGTCGATCTCTTGAAGCAAGTCGTGTTCACCCAAGCGTTCAAGCAGCGCAGGTTCGAGTGAAAGGACCGCCGATGTCGAACCCGAATTCGAAGCTGGCCGTCAGTCGTCGAATGCTCCTTCGAGGTGTCGGCGGCTTCGCGCTCGCGTTGCCGTTCTTGCCGTCGCTCGCAGAGAAGCGCGCCGAAGCGTCGCCCAACGGCGCGCGCCCGCGCCTCTTCTGGCTCGGCACCGATCACGGCGGCGCGTTCGACGCGAACATGTTTCCTTCGGATTCGCTCCTGACGAACCACGCGAACGTCGTGCCGGGTCATGCGGTCGCGTCGGGTCGCCTCGCGGCGGCGGTCGGGGCGGGGGTAGCGAGCCTCTCGCCGATCCTTCGCGCGTCGTCGTCGGCGCTCACGCCGCGACTCGTCGGGAAGATGAACGTCATCCGCGGCCTCGACGTGCCGTTCTACATCGCGCACAACACCGGGCTTCACCTCGGCAACTTCGCGCGCAACGACAACAACGGGAACGACGGCGCGGCGGTCACGGCGAAGGGAATGCGCCCGACGATCGATCAGATCATGGCGAGCTCCGGCTCCTTCTACACACCGACCGATCTCGCCGGCACGAAGCTCCGTTCGATGGTCGTGAATCCGGGCCGTCAGCTCTCGTGGGCGTTCTCGAATCCGCAGCAAGGGACGTCGAGCCCGGTGCAAAGCGTGCAAGGTGCAACGAGCTCGCTCCAGCTCTTCAACACGATCTTCGCCGGCTCGACGTCGACGAAGACGCGCCCGCCGGTCGCGGACAAAGTCCTTCAGAGCTACAACTCGCTTCGCCAGAGCGATACGCGCCTCTCGTCGGCGGACAAGACGCGCCTCGACGCGCACATCGCGATGATCGCGCAGCTCCAGTCGTCGCTCAACGCGAAGCTCTCGTGCACGACGCCGCCGACGCCGACCGACGACGCGCAACGCCATCAAGGCCTCACCAAGAGCGACGCCGCGCTCATGGGGCAGCTCTGGGCGGACGTGATCGCCGCGTCGTTCGCGTGCGACGCGAGCCGCATCGGCGTGTTCGGTTGGGGCGACACGTCGGCGTTCTCGGACTACCGCGGAAACGACTGGCACCAAGACGTCGCGCACCAATGGTTCTCGATGCAGCCGCAGGCGTGGCTCACGCAGTCGTACCAGGCGGTCTTCGAGAACGTCTTTCTCTACCTCGCGCAGAAGCTCGATCAGATGGACGACGGAAACGGCGCGTCGGTGCTCGACAACACGCTGATGGTCTGGTCGCAAGAGTGCTGCATGGCGAGCCACGACTCGTATTCGATCCCCGTCGTGACGTTCGGCAGCGCCGCCGGGTACTTCAACACCGGGCTCTACGTCGACTACCGCAAGGTCGGCGAGACGTCGGCCGAGCTGACGAACAACGTGTCTGGGTACAAAAGCTACCTCGGCGTTCTGTACGGCCAATGGCTCGCCAACGTGCTCCAAGCGATGGGGGTCCCGCGGGGCGAGTTCGAGCTGTGGAAGGACGCGCAAGGTCAGACGGCGCCGGGCTACGGCACGCCGTACCTCACGACCGAAGGGTGGACGCCGCCGTATGCGCAGCACTACC
>JAYVXB010000043.1:0-8749 GCA_043785585.1 Deltaproteobacteria bacterium
GCGCCGAAGACGCTGACCGAAAACGAGATCGTGAGCGCCGCGTGCCTCGGAGACGACGCCATTCGCGCCGCGGGCGATCCCGGATCGCCGACGCACGCGACGATCCCGAGCGATGCGTGCGCGCTGTTCGGGCCCGACCCACCGCCGGGCGGATACCGCGCGCGCGATCCCGACGTGACGGGCGGCTACTACCAACCTCTACGCGCGCTCCTCGATGGCACGCATCCGTCGTTCGTCCTCGAGCGCCTCGCGTGCCACCTCGCGAACGCGCCCGCCGACATCGCGACCGACTACGGCTTGCGTTACCGACGAAACGCGAACCCCCATCTCTCCCCGCTCGTCACGACGATGGGCGGCGTGCCTGCCGCGCGCGATCACGTCCCGACCGGCGCTCGCGTGACGTTGTCGGTGGGATGGAACGACGCCGACGCCGAGAGCTACGTGACGTTCGATCTCGCGTCGCAGTCCCTGGTCGATCGACGCGAAGCGATGCGCGTCTCGTGGTTCGCGACCGCGGGCGAGCTCGGCACCGATCGCACGGGGCGCGCCGAAGACGATCGCGCGACCGTCACCGAGAACACCTTCACCGCGCCGTCGTCGGCCGGCAAGGTCCATCTCTGGATCGTCCTGCGCGACAGCCGCGGCGGCCTCGACTTCGCCGCGTACGATCTCGACGTGGTCCCGTGATCGACGCGCGCGTCTACTTCCGCTTCCCGAACAGCCGCTCGAGCAAGCTCGGCTTCTTTGCCGGCGCCGCCGCTTTGATCTTCGACTGGGTCTCCGGCATCGCCGCGGGAGGATCCGTCTTCATCTGCGAGATCATCGGCGACGGCGGCGGATCGACCGGGCTGCCGTAGACGAGCGTGAGCTGCGCCATCGCGTTTCGCTGCGCCTCTTCGGGCGTCGCGCCGCGACCGGTTCGCACGAGGAGCGTCTGCGTCGCCTCGGCGTCGGGCTCGGGCTCGGTGTCGGCGTGCTTGTGGCCGACGAGCTTCACCGCGCACATCCACGGGTTCGTCCCGCCGGTGTGGATCGGCTCGCTGACCTCGACGCGGGTGTTCCCCCGATGTTGAACGGAGAAGCGCCCGGTCCTCGACTTCGGAGAATCCTCCTCGTCGTCGTCGAGCTCGTTCGTCCCCATGCCGATCGCGATCCTAGCGCACTGCGTACACGACGCGCGTTGAAACGAACGGATGCCCCCCGTGCAGCTTGCACGCTATTCTGGGGGCATGACGCAAGGTGGGGGCCCGACGTTCGCCGACATCGAAGCTGCGCTCGCGACCGTGCAAAAGACGCTCGATCGCCTGACCGCCGCGGGTCACGACGAGACCGCGTTCGACCTCGCGCGCGCTCAATTCGGCGCGAGCATGCGGAGCTCGTGGCCTGGGAATTTGTCGACGCTGTGCGGCAGCCTCGAGGCCGTCGCTCTGAACACGGCGCTGAGGCTGACCGACGACGATCGCGCCGATCTCACGCGCGCGATCGAGATCTTGAGGCAGGTTCGACATCCGTAGCGATTCGCCCGTATTCTCTCGGATCGGGGGACGGCTATGGCAGCGCTCAATCCGCTGACGAGCGAGCTCGTCTTCAAGATCGTCTTCTACGGTCCTGGCCTCGGGGGCAAGACGACGACGCTTCAGCACGTCTACGGCGCATCGAAGCCGGAGAACCGCGGAAGCATGGTGTCGCTCGCGACCGACACGGAGCGGACGCTCTATTTCGATTTCCTTCCGCTTCAAGTTTTGAAGATTCGAAACCTGAGCGTGCGCCTGCAGCTCTTCACGGTGCCAGGGCAGGTCCACTACGGCGCGACGCGGAAGTTGGTGCTCAACGGATGCGACGGCGTCGTGTTCGTCGCGGATTCGCAGGCGGCGCGCCTCGAAGCGAACCAAGAGTCGCTCGACGATCTGAACGCGAACCTGCTCGAGCAGGGTTTGGCGCTCTCGCGTGTGCCGCACCAGTTTCATTGGAACAAGCGCGACCTCCCCGATGTCGTCCCGGTGACGGAGCTCGATCGCCGCCTCAACCTCTTCAGCGCGCCGTCGATCGAGACCGTCGCGACGACCGGCGAAGGGGTCTTCCGCGGGCTCGAGCTCATCACGCGCGCGGTGTTCCATGCATACAAAGCCGAGCTGCCGGAGGGAAAGAAAGGGGCGAAGCCGCCGGTGTTCCTCGACGCGGAGGAGGTCGGGCTCACCGACGCGCTCCGCGATCTCGCAGACTCGCGTCCTGTATCGAGGCCGGCGATGTCGGCGAGGACGTCGACGCCCGAGACGCACGCGCGCGCGACGGCGCCGCTCCCGAGGCCGCACGTCGACACGACGCGATCCGCCGCGAAGATCGAGACGATGCACATCGCGCAAGCGCCACCCATGGCGACGATGCACGTCGCGCAGGCGCCGACGATCGCCCCGGTGACCGCCGCGTCGTTCTCGCTCGCCGACCTGTGGCCCGAGAACGAGCGCGACGGCGTTCGGCGCGCCGAGGCGCTCATCGGGGCACGCGACGCGACGAGCGCGGTGATCGCGTGCGACGTGTTGCTGACTCGGATCCTCGACGCGGTCGCGCCGCTCGTCGACGACGGCGCGCGCGACGCGGCGACGCGCGCGCTCTTGCTCGGCGTCGACGGCGCGCGGTACGTCGCGTTTAGGATCGTCGCGAAGGCAGCGAAAGAGCGGCGCGACGTGAACGTCCGCGACGCGCTCGAGTGCTACACCGTCGTGTTGGACGCGCGACGTGGGCTGACGCGCGTCTAGAGCTCGCCGCTGACGTGCACGACGATCTCGCGCCGGTGGCCAACGGCCCTGTGCTCCCACAGGTAGATCGCTTGCCACGTCCCGAGCGCCAAGGATCCCGCCGTGATCGGCACCGACTCCCCGGTCCGCGTCACCGCGGATCGCAAATGACCCGGCATGTCGTCGGGACCTTCGTCATCGTGCTCGTACTCCGCGCTCTCCGGCGCGAGCCGCTCCATCCACTTCGCGAGATCCCGAAGCACCGCCGGATCCGCGTTCTCTTGAATCACGAGCGACGCGCTCGTGTGCCGCACGAACAAAGTGCAGAGCCCCGTCCGCACGCCCGACGCCGCGACGACCGCGCGCACCTCGCCGGTCACGTCGTAAAAGCCTCGGCCCTTCGTCGGAACCGAGAGCGTCTTCTGGAGCTGCTTCACGTCCACCGCCTGCGCGAAACGAGAGCGAACGAGCGACCGACTAGAACCGGTACGTCATGTTCGCGTTGAAGAAGTAGACCTGCTCGGCGTAGTGGCCGGCGGCGCTCGGCGAATTCGACGGCGCGGCGACGCGATTCAACGTGCTCTGCGCCGGCGTCACGTCGAACGGAAAATCGTAGATGTAATTGTAGCTGAGCGCTCCATAGAGCCCCTTCACGATCTGATGGCGCACGCCGACGCTCGCGCCGATCGAGAACCCATCGAAGTAGAGCGCGTCGACCGTTTTCTTCGGGATCGCCGGCGTCCCGAAGCTCCCACCGACGAAGAGCTCGGTCTCCTGCGTGAGCCAATAGCCGACGCCCGTGCGGACGCCGAAGCTGTCTTTCCACGCGCGCGGGAAGTTGGCGATCACGCTACCGCTGCCGTCGCCGCTACCGTCTGGGTTGATGTTGCACGCCCGTCCCGACAAGACGACGCACTGGTTCTTCATCCTCGACCAGCGCTCCCACACCGCGTCCGCGCGAAATTCGAAGTCGGGCGACGCCCGCCACGCCATGCCGATGCGGATCACGTCCGGCAGCGACGTGAGAAAATCGATCTTCTGCGACGTCGCCTGTTGCGCGGTCGTGCCGAACTGTTGGAGGAACGTACCGTTGAGGCGCTGCTGTCCAAAGCCGGGCTGAAAGTTGTACGACGCGCCGAATCGCAAGAAGCGCGTTGCCTCCCAAAACGCGCCGACGCTCGCGGCGATGTCGACGTTCGAGGCGTCGAGGAGCGCGCGTCCTTCTTGTAGACCGCCGTTCGTCGTGAGGACGTCGTCGCTGCCGTCGGCGTTGCGGGCTCGCAGCGACTTGGCGCTGTTCAAGACGAGGCTTCCGCTCGCGCCAATCGAGATGCGCGGTCCTTCGAAGCGGTACGCGAGCGCAAGCGTGTTGTAGAGCGACGACTGCTGCCCGCTGATGATCGACCAACGCTGCGGCCCGTCGGTCGCGCCCGGCGCCTGCCCCGACACGCTGCCAATCTGATTCCACTTCGCCACGCCGCCGAACGGCACGTACGTCGCGAAGCCGAGGCGGAACGATCGAGTCCCGAGGTCCGTCACGAGGCCCAAGTACGGCACCGCGAGGACGTTGAGCGCGCTCGCGTCGCCGGTGTTCGCGTTGCGGTACGTCGCGCTCTTCGCCTGCGCGTCGTCGCTGGGTGACAGCGCGCCGAGCGGGCGGCTGTACTCGAGCGAGCGCACGGCGAACGTCCCGTCGACGACGATCTCGGTCCCCGTCGTTCCGCCGAGCGCCGCGGGATTGAAGTACACGGAGTACGGATTGGACTGCGCCGGCGTGCCGTGGTCCGAGCCGAACCGCGCCGCGGAGATGCCGCCCGCGTGCGCTGCGCCGACGCCGCCGAACGTGACGGCGAGCTCGACGAACGCGCACGCCGACATCATCCCTGCGACGAATCGAAGACGATGCGAACGAAACGAGCGCGTCATGAGGCCCGAAGACTACTCCCCACGATTTGCCCTTGCGCGTTTAATTCGCGGTCCGTAGGACTACGTCATGCTCGTTTCGTCCATCGGGCGACGTGCGATCGCGCGATCGGTGTTCGCGGGCGCCGTCGCCATCGCCACCGTCGGCGCGCTGTCGAGCGCATGCGTGAATCCGCGTGACGACTACGACGACTTCTTGCGGCGAACCGAGGGCGTTCGGGGCGTCGCGACGCAGCCCGCGGTCGACGCTGCGGTGCAAGAAGCGTCGGCGATTGACGGCGGCTTCACGGCAGCTCCGTTCTTCGTCGCCTGCCTGCCGCGTCTCGTCGGCGGCAAGCTGCTCAAGGCGCTCCGCTTCGCCGGCACGATCAGCTACACGCCGTCGTCTGCCTCCGGCAAGGCCGGAAAGCTCGACATCGACATCACGCCGCTCGCCGTCGGCGCGACCGATCTGTCCGCCGTGGTCGGAAGCCACATCCCGTCGCTCGGCAACGTCGTGGCCAACGATGGATCGTTCACGGCCGACATGGGCAAGCCCACGGTGCTCTCCGCCGCGAACCCGATCTCGACGAACGACATCGTCTTCGCCGACGCCTTCCTGAAGACGATACTCCTCCGCGACGACTTCATGTGCGCGGAGCTCGACGGCGACATCCTCTTGCCCACGGCGCTCGATCTCAACGATCCGGGCGACTTCTGCGTCTTCATCCGCCGCGACACGTTGTCGAGCCCCGTCCCCGACATCACGATCGATCAGTTCCAGCACTGCCCCTGAGTTGCCCGTGACCGAATTATGGTCGCGATTTCGCGCGACTGGGCTTGCCGCGAATGCGTTTACGCATCACGGTTAAGTCAGCCGCCGTGATTCCGCCGATTGCTTTGGATTCGTCCGTCGAGTTTCGCCAGACAGAGAGCTTGCTCGTCCTGTCGGACGTTCACCTCGGAAGCGATCTGAACGATCACCCGCAGCCCGCCGGATTCGGAAAGAGATCGCGCCGGGTCGATCGCGATCTCGTCGGCATGATCGATCACTACCGCCGCACGCCTCCACCGAGCGGTGCGCGTTGGCGCATCGTCTTCGCGGGCGACTTCGTCGACTTCATCGGCATCGCGATCCTCCCGACCACCGAGACGCTCTCGACCGAGCCCAGCCTCGAAGAGCGCGAGCACGGGCTCGGCAACGCAGCGGACCACGCGCTCGCCAAGATCCGTCGCGTCGCCGAGCGGCACGCCGACGTCTTCGCCGCGCTCGCGGCGTTCCTCGCCGACGGGCACGCGATGACGATCGTTCACGGCAACCACGACGTCGAGTTCCATTGGGAGACCGTGCAGAACGAGATGCGCGCGCTCGTCGTCGCGCACGCCGCGTCGCCCGAGATCGCCGCGGCCATCACCGAGCGGATCGAGTTCGCGCCGCTCTTCTTCTGGGCCGAAGGCGTCGCGTACATCGAGCACGGGCATCAGTACGACGCGATGTGCGCGAACGAGCATCCGCTGATGCCGCTCTCGCCGCTCGATCCCAGGCGCATCGCGCGCGGCTTCTGCGACGTGCTGCTCCGCTTCGTCGTCCGGCCGACGCGCGGTCTCCGCGAGCACGGCCACGAGAACATGGGGATCTTCGCGTACCTCGCGTTCGGCGCGGGGCTCGGCGTACGCGGGCTCATCGGGCTCGGCGTGTCGTTCGCGCGCGCCATCATCGAGATGTTCCGGCTTCGCAGCGAGTGGATCGGCAAAGCTGCGGTGGCGCGCGCGAAAGCGATCCGCGAAGAGCACGAGCGTCGCCTCGCACAGTTCGCGATCGCGCGTCGCATGGACCTCTCGCGCATCACCGCGCTCCTCGCGCTGCACGAGCGCCCGATCATCCGGACGATCCACGGCATCCTCGGCAGCCTCCTCATCGATCGCCTCGCGCTCGCGATCACGTCGATCGTCCTGCTCGCGATCGTCGGTGCGTTCGCGACGCATCACATGTCGCCGTTCTCCGTCGCGTTCGTCGTCGCGGCGCTCGTCGCCGGGTGGATCACCACGCATCGCTACCTCGCGCGGCAACGGAAGATCGATCCGGACGACGCGCTGCGCGAGCGCGCGGGTCGCCTCGCGACGCTCTTTCCGGCGGCGTTCGTCGTGATGGGGCACACGCACATCCCCGCGAAGATTCCGCTCGCCGAAGGACAGTCGACGTACATCAACGTCGGCTCGTGGGCGGAGGAAGAGGATCAGGCCGACGTGTCGGGCGGGTACAAGGCCGCGCGCACGCACCTCGTCATCCACACCGCCGAGTCGGGGCCGGTCGCCGAGTTTCTGACGTGGGAGTCGGAGATCGGACCCAAGCGCTTCGGCGGGTGAGCCTTCGCGCCGTCGCGATCAGAGCTCGGTCAGCATCGTCGTGAGGACGTAGTCGGTGACGAAGATCGCGACGATGCTCGCGACGACTGCCTTCGCCGTCGCCTCGCCGACGCCGCGCGCGCCGCCCGATGCGTGGAAGCCCTTCTTGCAGCAGATGACGCTGACGATGAGCCCGAAGCACGCGGCCTTGATCGTCATCATGCGGAGATCGCTCACTTGGACGAACGTCTGGATCTTGTCGATGAAGACGCCAGGATCGATCCCTTGCCACACGACGGCGACGACGTACGCGCCGCACATGCCGGTGACCGCGAAGCACACCGCGAGGAGCGGGAGCATCAGCGTCGTCGCGATCATGCGCGGCACGACGAGGTACTGAATCGGGTTCACGCCCATCGTCGTGATCGCGTCGATCTGCTCTGTGACGCGCATGTTGCCGAGCTCGCTCGCCATCGTGCTGCCGGCGCGCGCGGTGACGACGACCGACGCGAGCACCGGCGCGAGCTCGCGCGACAAGGCGAGCGCGACGACGCCGCCGACCATGCCTTCGGCCGAGAACTGCCGAAAGCCGACGATCGTGCTGACGGTGAACGCCATCCCGGTGAAGAGCCCCACGAGCCCGACGATGAACGTAGAGCCCGCGCCGATGAAGTCGAGCGCGATGAGGATCTGCGCCCAACGCATCGGCGGGCGGACGAGCCACGTGAACGCATGAAAGCCGAGCAGCACGGTCGCGCCGACGTCGTCGAGCATGCCGATCGCCGGCTCGAAGATCCTGTCGATCCACGGCACGGGCGGCGGAAGCTGGGTGTCGGCGTCGCTCAAGCCCCGAGAATGTCGAACGCCACGCGCGAAGTGTCAACGCGGGGAGCGCGCGGAGCCTGGTTGCCGAGCGAGCCGCTCAGCTCAGCCATCCATGGACGCGAGCAACGCGCGATTGACCTCCGGGCTATTCGAGCAAACTGCGCAGCATCCACGCCGTCTTCTCGTGGATCTGCATGCGCTGGGTGAGAAGATCGCACGTCGGCTGATCGTTCGCGTCGGCTGCGATCGTGAACGAGGCACGTGCCGTGCGCGCGACCGCCTCGTGGCCCTCGACGAGTAGGCGGATCATGTCGGGCGCTTTGGGGATCCCGTCCTCCTCCTTGATCGACGAGAGTGACGCGAACTGGCGGTACGTGCCCGGCGCGGGAAAGCCGAGCGCGCGGATGCGCTCCGCGACGGCGTCGACCGCCAACGCGAGCTCGTTGTAGTGCTGCTCGAACATGAGGTGCAGCGTCTGGAACATCGGCCCTGTGACGTTCCAATGGTAGTTGTGCGTCTTCAAGTAGAGCGTGTACGTGTCCGCTTGCACCTTGGAGAGCGAGGTTGCGATCTGCTCTCGATTCTTTGCGTCAATTCCGATGTTGATATCCATGATGACCTTCTCCTGTTCCGTTGTTTGACCGCAACCCGTGCTCCCTGCACGAAGCTACAGTGTGCGCGGCGAGTCAGCCAGTCGATTGATCCGATGCTATCGATAGTGTAACACTATCGACCGATGCTCTGGAGACACACGCGGTGAGCGGGCCCCACCCCTTCACGCTTCGGCAGCTGCAGTATGTGGTCGCGATCGCCGACGAGCTCTCGTTTCATCGCGCGGCGGCGAGATGTCACGTGTCGCAACCAACGCTGAGCACGCAGCTCGCGCAGGTAGAGGTCGCGCTGGGCTTGAGCCTCTTCGAGCGGAGCCAGAGGAAGGTGCT
>JAYVXB010000044.1:0-8738 GCA_043785585.1 Deltaproteobacteria bacterium
GGCCGCGGCGGCGGGGCGCACCGTATCCACCGCGGCCTCCACCACCGCGCCGAGATCGACCGACCGAATCTCCAAGTGAAGATTGCCGGAGATGATCCGCGAGCCATCGAGAATGTCCTCGATGAGCTGAACCTGCGCATTGGCGTTGCGCTCGATCGTCTCGAGCCCACGGCGGACGCCCGTGGCATCGAGCGCTTTGCCCCGCAGCATGCGCGCCCAACCCAGGATCGCATTGAGCGGAGTGCGAAGCTCGTGCGAAGCGGTGGCGAGAAACTCGTCTTTGGCTTGGCTCGCGATCTAGGCCTTGCGTCGCGCGTCCTCGGTGATGGCGAGAAGGCGATCGCGATCCTCGAGCGTCGCTTCGACCGTCTTGCGCGCGAGGACGCCCTCACTGACGTCGAAGCCGACGACCATGATGCCCGCGACGCGACCATCGAGATCCCGGAACGGCTCGAAAACGAAGTTCACGAAGAGCCCGTCGCGTTGGCCATCGCCACGTCGATCGAACGTCACGGGCATCTCGCTTCCGACGAAGCGTTCGCCCGTCGTGTACACGCGATCGAGGAGATCGCCGTAACCCTGCGCCGCGGCCTCCGGGAGCGCGTCGCGCACCGACAGCCCGAGCATGGGGCGGCCCGCGCCGACGAGCGCCATGTACGCGGGGTTCGCGAGCGCGAACACGTGCGTCGGCCCGCGCAGCACGCAGATGGGAGCGGGCGCCTGCGTGAAGAGCGCGTGCAGCTCCGCGCGTGCCGCTTCCGCGTCGCGCCGCGCGCGTTGCTCCTCCGCGAGGAGGCGCGCGCGCTCGGCCTCGACACGTCGCTTCTCACCCGCATCGCGAAACACCAGAACGACGCCCGTCAGCGCGCCGTGCGAATCGCGGATGGGAGCGGCGCTGTCGTCGATCGGAATCTGCGTTCCGTCGGGCCGGTGCAGCACGGTGTGGTTGGCCATCCCGACGATGCTCCCCTCGCGCAGCACCTTCGCGACGGGACTCTCGACCGTCGCGCCCGTATCCTCGCTGGCGATGCGGAAGATGGCGTCGAGGCTCTTCCCCGCCGCGTCGTCGTTGGTGAAGCCCGTCAGCGAGCACGCGACGGGATTCAAGAACGTCACTCGCCCCTCGGTGTCGGTGGCGATGACGCCATCCCCGATGCTCGTCAGCGTGGTCGAGAGCCACGTCTCGCTCACGCGGGTCTTCTCCTCCGCGCGGTGACGTTGGATTCCCAGCGCGAGGGTGTTCGCGATCGAGCCGAGCGCCGACATGCTCATCTCCGACAGCGGGTGGCGCGCGAACATCGCGACGACGCCGACGAGCGTGCTGCCGAGGACGAGCGGATAGCCCGCGAACGCGACCATCCCTTCCCGCGCGGCCCACGCCGGATCGCCGACCTCCGGATCGCCGATGACCTGATTCGTGAGGTGAGGCTTTCGGTTTGCCGCGATCCGTCCGATCTTGAATCGCCCGACCGGCACGCGACCATGCGCTCCATCGGTGTGCGTGTAGATCCCCGCGCTCGCCTGCAGCTCCAAGATCTTCCCGGCGGGGTCGAGTGTCCAGATGCGCGCGAACGCCGCGTCGAGATTCCGAACGACGATCGCGACGCACGCGGTCAGCGCCTCCCTCAGCGTGCCGGGACGTGTCAGCGCGACGCCGATCTCGGCCTCGAGCAGGAGGATCGCGTTCTGCTGACGAAGCTGCTCGGAGCGCTGCGCAGCTTCGTCGTGGAGCGCTTGCAACCGACGTGCGGTCGCGCGCTGCTCTTCGATGTTCGTGTTCGTACCGAACCAACGCGCGATGGCGCCGTCCGCGCCTCGCTGCGGAACGGCGCGCGCGAGGTGCCAGGCGTAGGTCCCGCTGGCGAGCTTCAGACGAAACTCGACCTCGTAGGGCTCGCCGGTCTTCAGAGCGTGCGTCCATCGTTCGACGGCGAGTCCGAGATCGTCGGGATGCACGACGTTCTGCCAGCCATCGGCGAGGAGCCGTTCGGCGCTCATGCCGAAGTGCCGCGCCGTCTGATCCGTGACGAAGTTGAGGCTCCCATCGGGGTGAGCGGTCCAGATCTGGACGGGGACGTTCTCGGCGAGAAATCGAAATCGATCTTCCGTCTCTTGGAGCGCGAGGAGTGACATGTCTTCCGCGGATGGCATCGCGTGAAACCCTACCGTACGTCACGCTTGGGAGCTTGCTCGCGACGCGTGGCAATATGGCGCGGCACGCAGCTGCTACCCTCCCGAGCATCCGATGCCTGGCGTCACCATCCTCGAAACCGCGCGCCTCCTCCTGCGCGAGATGACCGAAGCCGACGCCGAGCATCTCCTCGCGCTCGGTCGAAACCCGAACGTCATGCGCTACATCCCGGGCGAGCCGCCGGTCACGACGCTCGACGATGCGCTCACGGTCCTCCGCGAGCGCGTGTTCCCGCAGTACGCGCGCGGCCTCGGGCGATGGGCGTGCATCGAGAAGACGAGCGGCGCGTTCATCGGCTGGTGCGGCATCAAGTACATGCCCGACGACGACGAGTACGACATCGGCTATCGCTTCTTCGAAGAGCACTGGCGAAAGGGTTACGCGACCGAGTCCGCGAAGGCGGTGTGCGACTTCGCGCGGCGACGGCTCGCAGGCAGACGCGTCGTCGGCAAAGCGGTCCGCGACAACGTCGCCTCGCGCCGCGTGCTCGAAAAAATCGGACTCGTCTACGAAGGCGAAGGAACCGATGAAGGCGCTCCGATCGCGGTGTACGTACTCGTCGCGTGAGCGGGCGACTTCGTCATCCGTTCACTTGTCCCGTCGCCGAAGAAGCGGTTTACTCGCGCGCCATGTGTGACGACGATTCCTTCGATGACATGGTCGCGTACCGCCTTCGCCCCTCAGTCCTGTCGCGGCGAGGCTTCGGCTCTCTCTCGCTCGGCGCGGGCCTCGCGTCGCTTCTGCCCATTGGATGCAAGACGGCCGATCCGGCGACGGGTCCGGTGATCGCGCCGACGGCATCGGGATCTGCGACAGCGCCGACAGGCACCGCGGTCCCGACGACCGAATCGGAGGTCGTCATCAAGACGCCCGACGGCGAGTGCGATGCTTACTTCGTGCATCCGACGAGCGGCGCGGCTCCGGCGGTGCTCGTGTGGCCGGACATCTTCGGACTTCGCCCGGCGTTTCGTCAGATGGGAAAGCGACTCGCCGAATCGGGATACGCCGTGCTCGTGGTGAATCCCTTCTACCGCGTGAAGAAGGCGCCGACCGCGCCTCCGCACCCGGACTTCAATGACAAGGACACGCGTGAAGCGCTGATGGCGCTCGCGAAGGCGCTCACGCCGGAGACCGCAGCCACCGACGCGAAGACGTTCACGGCGTGGCTCGATCAACAACCGTCCGTCGACAAGGCGCGCAAGATCGGGACGACGGGGTATTGCATGGGCGGTCCGCTCGTCATGCGCACGGCCGCGGCGATTCCGGAGCGCGTCGGAGCGGTCGCGTCGTTCCACGGCGGCGGGCTCGTCACCGACAAGCCCGACAGTCCGCATCTTCTGATTCCGAAGATGAAGGCGCAGTTTCTCATCGCAATTGCTTCGAACGACGACGCGAAGCAACCCGATGCGAAGACGACGCTCAAAGCGGCGTTCGCGCAGGCGTCGCTGCCCGCAACGGTCGAAGTGTACGAAGGCGCGATGCACGGCTGGTGTCCGCCGGACTCGCAAGCGTACAAAGCAGACTCCGCGGAGAAGGCGTGGAGCGCGCTGCTCGCGCTGTTGAAGAGCGCGCTCGCGTAGCGCGATCGGCGGCAACCACTCGAGGCTACGTGGTGCTTGCCCGGCACCGGTGAGCGCGGAGTCGAGCGCGCGAGTCGCTGTCTTCGATGGAGACCCTGCGTAGAGTACGGCGGCGACGCCCGCCGAGTTAAGTGACGCTGCCGCGAGCGCGAGCGACGCACCTGACTTCGCGTGGCGCGCGGCGACGACGACACTCGACGACTTCCGACGCTTTCGACGCTCTTCGACGTTCGCGACGTCCCGCTCCCGACGATCGCCGCGAAATCCCGCGCAATCGCGCGCGGTCCGGGAATTGAAGAGGTGCCCCTCCGACCTTCCAACCTCGGGGGACCTTCCCATGACCATTCGTAGCAGTCTCGTGTCCGGCGCCTTGTTCACGCTCGCGGGCGTCGTGTGCGCCACGACGCCGCAAGCCCAGCCCGCGCAGAATCCGCAGCTCGTTCCCGTGCTGCAAGCGCTCCTCGACAAGTACGAGGGGTGCATCCTCGAAAAGTACGAGACGCCGCACACGCAGAGCCTTCAGGTGCGCGACACCGGCGTGACGTGCATGGCCGGGAACGTCTGCACGCTCGCCCAGCGGCACGCGACGTTCGCGAACCTTCAGGCGCAAGCGCGGCGCGGCGATCCGACGAACTTCGAGACGCAGCTCCGGAGCGCCATCCTCACCGATTGCATGCAGTGCTCCAAGCACGGCAAGTTTCACACGAAGCACGTGCACTGCACGATGGAGTGCGACGGCAACAACGGCATCTCGAAGGGACCGTGCTTCGAAGGATGCAAGGCCGGAGTCGACGTGACGCGCGTCTTGAACGACATCGGCAACGAGATCCACAGCGCGCTCCACAGCCTCGGTATCGTCGGCCCGCAGAACGCGCCGCCGGCGACGGGCGGCGTCACGGTGTCGTCGAATCATGCGGTCGTCGACGCGACCGACCCGGAGAAGTGCGACCCGAGCCACGCGACGGACGGCATCTTCTTGGCGCCGAAGGAGCTCCTCGATTGGACGCCGACGAACGCGCCCCAGTTCAAGGTCGCGCTCTCGGGCTTCGCGCCGCCAGCGGCTCCGACGATCGACACGTACAACTCGCCGGCGCTCCACAACATCGGCGCGAACGAAGGGCGGCTCCGCGCGGATCTGCGCAGCGCAGCGGCGGCGGCGAGCCCGCACGACGATCTCTGCTCGGCAGCGACCGCGTTCGCGAGCGGCCGCACGACGGACGGAAACGCGTTCGCGGATCTCGCGGTCACGGGGCGCCGCGCGTACACGGCGTTCAAGCGTCAGGCGCCGAGCGAGGCGCAGCTCGTCGAATGCATGCGGAAGAACCGGAGCCTGCTGAGGGCGAACGAAGAGACGCTTCAGCGCGCCGCGACGACGGCGCTCGATCGCGCGTACCACGTCGCCGGGATCCTCCGCGCTGGCGGCTGGCCGACGGCGTGTCCCGAGCGCGCAGGCCTCGGTTACATCGCGGTGTCGGGTGAAGACGATCAGCCGCATCGACCGGTGAACGTCCCGTCCGCCGAGTTCCCTCAGTACGATCTCCAGGTGAGCGTGCCGCGCCCGAACGGGCAGAGCGCGCTGAACGTGCACACGCGCTACATGATCGCGCACACCGTGACGCCGGCCGGCGGCGAGCACGCGAGCTGTTCGACGAAGGGGCGGCACATCCCCGCCGATCGCGCGCCGGTGCTCGCCGCGGACGCAGAGGTCATCCTCTTCATTCACGGCATGGACTCGCGCGCCGAAGAGGCGATGGACCTCGCGCATGCGATGCACAAGCTCGGACGCGAGCGCGGGAAGAACTACACGATCGTCTCGCTGGATCTTCCGACGAGCGGCTACGCCGACAACATCGATCCGTCGACCATCTCGCCGCTGAGCGACACCGGTACCGCGGGCGGCGGCCTCGACGGGCTCGGCTTCGCGCCGAAGAAGTACAACGCGCCGGTCGTCGACTTCATCGAGAGCTTCATCGTCTCGTTCGTGAGCACGCTGAACACGAAGGTCCCCGTCGCCGGGCGCATTCGCACGGTCGTCGGCGGGAGCCTCGGCGGGAACATGTCGATGCGACTCGGTCGTCCGCGCGCGGACGCGCCGTGGGTGACGAGCGTCGTGCCGTGGTCGCCTGCCGCGATTTGGGCGTCGTTCGACGACAACGCTTCGAAGCACGCAGCGCTCGCGATCCCTTGGTACTTCGCCGGCGGCGATCCGGCGATCCTGCCGGAGACGCCGGGTGCGCGTCGCGCGCTCTTCTACGGAGGCTTCGACTGGCAGTCGAAAGCGTTCGGCTTCATTCCGCTCGGCGGCGGGCGCCCGCAAGCCGAGTACTGGTACCGCGACGGCTGGGAGTGCAAGGCGGCGCACATGCGCACGGCGCGGATCGACCGCTACGAAACGTACAACCACGTCTTCCGTCTCTGGCACTGGCGCCTCGGCATGGAGCAGCTCCAGTTCAGCCAGCAGATCCCGAAGCCGGGCACGACGCAGCCGCTCTACTTGGGCAACACGAAGCCGATGCTCCTCATGTGCGGAATGAAAGACACGGGCGGCGGCCTCTGTGAGGCGACGCGAGAAGTCGCCACGAAGATGACGTACACGCCCGGGCACGCGCTCTTCATCAACGACACCGGCCACTCGATCCACAACGAGCGACCGACCTTCCTCGCGCGCCACATCGCCGACTTCATCGAGCCGGCCGTCGGCGGGATTACACTGGAGCTCGACGCGAACCGCATGGGCGGCGACTTCGCCGAGGCGCAGATCGCGGCGAACCCGGCGCTCTGCCGCGACGCGTGTCAGCGCGACACGCGGTGCCGCGCGTACACGTACGTGCGACCGGGCAGCATGGGCAACGGCCCGCGCTGCTTCCTCAAGTCGAGCGCAGGTACGCGGTCGACGAACGTCGACATGATCTCCGGCGTGAAGTGACGCCATGAGAAACATGCGCTTTGGGCTACTCGCCGCGGCCGCGACTTCGATTTGCGTGACGACGGCGACCGAGTCGCACGCGTGGAAACCCTACACGCACGTCTACCTCGCGCAGCAAGCGTGGGCGGACGCGATCGACGGCAAGGTGACGATCTACAAGATCGGTCCGAACGGAGAGGTCGCGCGCGATGCGCAGCAGCGGCCCATCGTGCTCGGCGAGTACGCCGTGCAGAAGCGCATCCTGACGGCGATCAAGAACCGCCCCGAGAAGTTCTTCGCGGGGGTTCTCGGTCCCGATGCGTACCCCGACATCATCACGGGCCAGATGCGCATCCACCCGCCCGGACCGACGGCGCAGCAGGTCTCTGCGGATTCGCACTTGGCGCCGGACGCGAACATCGACGGCCCGGGCACCGACGCGTGGCTCCAGCAGCTCTGGGCGAAGGCGTGGGCCCTCGGCTCCGATGAGGCCATCGCGTGGACGGTCGGATTTCTCGCGCACGCCGCGGGCGACATCTACGCGCACACCTTCATGAACACGTTCGCCGGAGGCATCTTCGATCTCAAGGACACCGCGGGCCTCAACTGGTTCAAGCACATCACGATGGAGGGCTACGTCGGCGAGCGCACGCCGGACCTCACGCCGATTCAGATTCCGAGTAGCGGACCGATCTTTCGCTCGGTCTTCGACGTCGTGCGCGACACCGGAATCACCGGGCTCGAAGGCTTCATCGCCGAGAACACCTGGGACGTGCGAACGGCCGCGGGAGGAACGGCGTTCCCCGACGAGGCGAACAAGATGCTCTCGGTGCCGTACTTGCTCGAGCAGCTCCGCGTCGCCGCGAGCGAGGTGGAGAGCTCGACGCGCATATACGACGCGGGCGTGCACGGTCACCTCGTGCAGTACTCGTACATGGCGAGCCCCGCCGGGATCGCCGCCGAGCTCGCGTGGGCGTGTGGCGGAACGACGTGCCCCGACCCGAGCTTCACCGCCGCGACGTGCCCGAGCTACTACCCGCGCGGGACCAGCTGGCACTCGGGGACGTGCTTTGGAATGGGGGCCGGCGGCATCTTCGCGTGGGCCAGCGTCTGGGCCAGTCTCGCATCGGCGTACGGCATCGCCTATTCGGTCGAGCATCCATTCGCGTTGGCGATCGAGAGCTGGGCGCACAACGCGCAGACGACGATCCCCTTCGCGATGAAGGACTGGGTGACGGCGAGCCACAACACGGCGATCCACATGTTCTTCACGTCCGATCACTTGATGCACATGGACGGCAACGAGTTCCCGTTGAGGGAGACGCTCGGCGACGGATACAAGCCGTTCAAGATCGACATGGAGTCGATCGCGACGGGGCTCAATCGCGGTAGCGTCCAGTCGATCAACGCGCTCATCGACTACGTCATGTCGCCGTACACGAAGGTGAAGACCGCGATCGGCGACGCCGAGAAGTGGGTCATCGATCAGGTGCTCTTGGCGACGCTCCACATGTCGGTCGATCAAGCGAAGCAGTGCTTCGCGAAGCCGCACATGTGGTTCAACTCGCTGCTCAAGACGAACACGACGGGGACGCCCGCGTCGCTGCAGTCGGCGAACGCGATCATGCGGATCCCGACGGTCACGCCGGCGACGTGCGCCGGCTCGAGCGATCGATGCACGATCGCGCCGTCGCTCATCGGCACCGACGTGAACGGCGCGTGCGACATCCTCGCGAGCGCGACGCCCGCGAAATTTTCGGTGCGACCGGAGGATTCGCAGGGCGTCTTCCCGGCGGCGTTCAACACCGTCAACATGATCAAGCTCCTCCTCATGGAGCCCGCGGACGTCGCGACGCTCGCGAACAGTCAGAAGGACCGGAACACGCCGACGCTCGTCCTCGAGATCCCGCCGGGAGCGCCGAGCGCGCCGCCGAACGCGATGCTCAACTTCGCGGCGTCGATCGACGGGAGCCACGAGTGGCTCGCGCGACGAAGCGACGACCAGTGGGGCGTCAGTCGGATGATCCTCGCGCGCGACTGCACCGCGTACCGGAGCGTGTTC
>JAYVXB010000045.1:0-8726 GCA_043785585.1 Deltaproteobacteria bacterium
CAGATTCGGCGGGTATTCCCGGTCAGGGAACGCAGGGCGAGCCGCCGTCGGGAGGCGGCTGCTGCGTTCGATCCGGCATCGCGCAAAACGCCGCGTCGAACGCCCCGGACATCGTGCCGTCTGCGAACGTCACCGAGTACGAGCCGCTGACCGCGGTCGCGGAGATCGCCGTGATGGTGATCGTGCCCCCCGAGGCGGCGTGGTCGGCGCTCGGGACGAGGCTCTTGCACTGCGCGTCGTTCTTCTGGAGCCTCGCGCTCGCGCGCGCGCCGGTTCCGCCGTCGGTGGCCGTCTGGCCGCCGATCGCGTACGTCCCGGCGACGACTGGGCCGGCCATCGACGATCCCGAGTTGTATGACGACACTTGAAGCTGGAGCGCCGTGTAGTTGCCCTTGTCCGCGTTGGCAGGCAACGAATGCGCGACCGCGCAGACGTTCGGGATGTCGAACAGGTAGACGAGGAGCGTGCGTGCATCCACGCCGAGCGTACCGCTCTCTGCGATGACGACCGTGTCGGCGACGTTGAGCGAAATGCCGCCGACGGTACCGGTGACGCTCCCGGTTCCGGGCGCTCCGCTGCCCGACGTCACTCCGCCGCACGCGGCGACGCCAACGGCCACCGAGACTGCGAACGCGAACGCGGAACCACCGACGGCAATCGATCGCTTCATCTGCTCGAGCCTAGGGTACTTCGGCGACGTCGGAAACATGGCTCAGGCCGCGCTGTTCGCGTCGAGCCACTTCAACACACCGCGGATGCTCCCGGTCGCGAGCCCCATGGAGGTGTCCGCACAGCCGTAGTAAAGGTTGATCGTGTCGCCGTCCGCGCCGATCGTGTAGCCGCACGGGAACGTGACATTCGCGACGTCGCCGACGCGCTCGTACGCCGTCTCGGGACCGAAGATCCACGAGTCGCCGCGCGCGATGCAGACCTCGGGCTTCTCGAGATCGAAGAGCGCGACGCCGATGCGATAGAGCGCGCCCGACGCGGTGTGGCGCACGCCGTGATAGAGCATCAGCCATCCGCGCGGCGTCTCGATGAGCGGCGGAGAGAGCCCGACTTTGTTCGCGTCCCACCAGCCGCCTTTGCGCGCCTGCAGCATCAGCTTGTGCGAGCCCCAGTTGCGGAGATCGGGCGAGAACGAGATCCACACGTGCGCGCCCGAGTCGGTCATCGGCCGGTGAATGAGCGCGAAGCTCCCATCGATCCGGCGCGGCAACAGCGCGGCGTCTTTGTCGTCCGCCTGCATGACGAGGCCGTATCGCTCGAAGCGACGAAAGTCTTCCGTCAGTGCGAGCGCGACGCCGGGGCCTCCTTTGCCGAACGCCGTGTACGCGATGGCATACTTGCCCAGCTCCTCGACGAACGTGATGCGAGGATCCTCGATCCCCCAGAGCTCTTCGGGGTAGGTCTCCGGCTCGGCGCGGAGCGTCGGCTCGGGATCGATGACCCATCCGTCGACGCCGTTGGCCGAGCGCGCAGCGCAGAGATGCGAGTGACCGCGGCGATCCTCGACTCGACACAAGAGGAGCGTCGTCCCGTCACGAAGCCGCGTCGCGCCCGCGTTGAAGATGCTGTGGGCCGGATACGGCCAATCCGCCGCCGTGAGGATCGGGTTCTTCGGGTGACGCACGAACAGCGTCTCGTAGACTCGCTTGGATGTCATTCGTCGATCTCGGGTCCGGTGGGTGACGTGGAGTCGCTCCATGAATCGACCGGGAGCCGCGCTTGGCTCGGACGCTCGATCGCCGCGCGGTCCGCGGCGCGCATGTCGAGGAGCGTCATCAAGAACGACAGCGTCGATTCGGCGCCTTGGTTCTCGTTCGCGCGATCCGCGTGGAGGCCGTCGCGGCACCCTCCCGTCGCGGCGTCGTAGAGCGATCGTTGAAGGTGATTCTGACCGAGGAACCAAGCGTACGCGCGTCGCGCGTGGTCGAACCATCGCGGATCGCCGGTCACGCGTCGCGCCTCGTGGCACGCGGCGACCATCGCGCACGCCTCGACGGGTTGTTGATCGAACGGCGCCTTGGTGCCTCCGCGCCGGTAGAAGCCGTCCGATCCGACCGGAGCGAAGTAGCCGTCCTTCGCGATCTGGATCTTGGCGAGCCACTCGAGCGACTCGAGGCCGACCCGCGTCATCTCTTCGTTCTCCATCCGCGCACCGCACACGAGCAGCGCCTGCGGCAGCCGCGCGTTGCAGTACGTGAGGCTCTCTTCGAACCACGGCCAGTCGGGAGTCTTCGTTCGCCGGTAGATGTCGAGGAGGCGCTCCGCGAGATCCCTTCGCAACGAGTGGACGCCGCTCTCGCCTTGGAACGCGCGAAGGTATTCGTCGATCCCGTAGAGCGCGTACGCCCACGAGCGCGGGCTCGTGAAGCTCGCGAGCGCCGGGAGCGCCGCGTGAAAGAGCTCGCCCGCGAGGTTCTGTCGTCCGGGGCCATTCGATCGTCCGACGACCGTCCCGAGCGCCCAGAGCGCGCGCCCATGGCTGTCCTCGGAGCCGCGCTCCTCGAGCCATAGTCGCGAGTACGACATGAAATTGCGGAATCGACCGATGCGGCGATCGAATGCGTAGTTGACGAATGCCAAGTAGCGCGACGAGAGCTCTCGCGCGATTTGCGCATTCTCGCTCCCTTCGTCTTCGACCAGCGCCATCGCGAGGAGCGCGCGCGCGTTGTCGTCGAGACAGTAACCGTCGTCGTAGCGCGGGACGCCGAACGCCGCGTGCTGAAAGACGCCGGTCGAATCGGTCATCAAGCGCAGGTGGTCGAGGTTGATCGCGGGGAGCTCGGCGGGGCGCTTCGCGAGCGTCGCCGCCTGGAAGACCGAGCGGCGTCGGTCCGCGTGCTCGACGCGCGCGCGCTCGAACGTCCTGCGATAGCTCTGCGCGACGGCGGGCCAGAGCATGTCGTGGCCGTGTGCGGCGGCGCGCTTGCAGATCGCGGCGCGCTTCCCGTCGTCGGCGAACAGACCGATGACCTCGCGCGCGATCGCGGCGGGATCGCGCCAGGGGACGAGGATGCCGCGCCCGTCGGCGAGGAGCTCTTTCGCGTACCAATACGGCGTCGAGATGACGGCTTTGCCCGAGCCGACGGCGTACGCCAAGGTCCCCGACGTGATTTGCTCCGGCTTCAGGTACGGCGTGACGTAGATGTCCGCGGCCGAGAGAAACTCGGTGAGCTCGGCTTGGCTCACGAAGCGATCGTGGAAAATCATGCTCCCATCGACGCCGAGCCGCAGCGCGCGACTCTCGAGCATCAGCCGGTACTCCTCGCCGTGCGCCTCGCGGACGTGCGGGTGCGTCGCGCCGAGCACGATGTAAACGGTGTCCGGGTAGCGCGCGAGGATCGCCGGCATCGCGTCGATGACGTTCTCGATCCCCTTGTCCGGCGAGAGTAGGCCGAACGTGAGGATGACCCGCCGACCTTCGACGCCGAGCTGGTGCTTGCTGCGCGGCGCTGACGGAATGCTCGGGATGCCGTGCGGGATGAGATCGATCTTCGCGCTCGGGACCGCGTGGACATCGCGGAGGATCTTCGCGCCGAGCGCGCTCATCACGACGATCCGCTCGGACGTCTGCGTGAGCTCGTCCATGACGCCGCGTTGAAACGGATTCGGCTCGGCGAGGATCGTGTGGAGCGTCGTGACGATCGGCATCCGAAGCTCACGCAAGAGCGCGAGGACATGGCTGCCTGCCTTGCCGCCGAAGATCCCGTACTCGTGCTGCAGACAGACGACGTCGACGGCGCTGACGTTCAAGAAGTCTGCGGCGCGCCGGTACGACGGCAGATCGCCGTCGGCGATCTCGAAGCGCACGCGAGGTGGATACGCGTACGACTTGCCGCGGTCGTTCATCGCGAGGACGAAGCAATCGGTCTCGGGAGACTCGATCGCGAGCGCCTCTGCGAGGTCGGTCGTGAACGTCGCGATACCGCATTGCCGCGGCGAGTAGTTGCCGAGCATCGCGATTTTTTGGATCGCACCCGTACCGTTGGTCGTTTCGATGGCGCCTCCGACGGAGCGCGCACGAGCGAAGGTGGGCGTGCACGGTCGTCACGCCCGACGATCGCCCACGGAGGCCCCTACTATGACCTCGGAACGCCACGCGCGCCACGACGGAAGCGACTACGGGAGCGACTACGGGACTTCGACGACCTCGAACACCCGCCGCACGACCTGCTCTGGCGTGACCTCTTCCGCATCCGCCTCGTACGTCAGCACCAAGCGATGACGAAGCACGTCGGGCCCGACCGCCTTCACGTCCTCGGGCGTCACGTACCCGCGATGCCGCAGGAACGCGTGCGCGCGCGCTGCGAAGTTGAGCGCGATGCTCGCGCGCGGCGACGCGCCGTACTCGATGAGCGGCGCGAGATCCTTCAGCCCGTGCTTCTTTGGCTCGCGCGTCGCGAAGACGACCTCGACGATGTAGTCCTTCACTTTGTCGTCGACGTAGACCTGCTTGATGATCTTGCGCGCGTCCATGAGCTCGCCCGGCGTCACGACCGGGCTCGCGGTCACGGGCTCGGATGCCGTCTGGCGATCCATGATCTTGCGTTCGTCCTCGCGCGACGGATAGCCGACCTTCACCATGAGCATGAAGCGATCGACCTGCGCTTCGGGCAAGGGATACGTCCCCTCTTGCTCGATCGGGTTTTGTGTCGCCATGACGATGAACGGCTCGGGCAACGGATACGTCTTGTCGCCGATCGTCACCTGCCGCTCCTGCATCGCCTCGAGCAGCGCGCTCTGCACCTTGGCCGGCGCGCGGTTGATCTCGTCGGCGAGCACGAGGTTGGCGAAGACGGGGCCGAGCTTGCTCGTGAACTCGCCCTTCTGCTGGTTGTAGATGACGGTGCCGATCAAGTCGGCGGGCAGGAGGTCCGGCGTGAACTGGATGCGCGCGAACTTGGCGCTGATCGCTTGGCAGAGCGTGCGGACCGTGAGTGTCTTCGCGAGCCCCGGCACGCCCTCGAGGAGGACGTGGCCGCCGGTGAGGAGACCGATGAGGATCCGCTCGATCATGTAGCTCTGGCCGACGATGACCTTGCCGACCTCGTTGGTGATGCGGTCGACGAAGGCGCTCTCCTTCGCGACGAGCTCGTTCAATGCGCGTACGTCGTACATGGGCCTTGGCGTTTAGCACATGACGCGCGGGCGGTATTCCCGAGCTTCGCCGGCACTCACCGATAGAGCGCGCTCGTCGCTTGGACCGTCCAACCGAGGTAGACGAAGACGACGCCGGCGAGCATCACCGGAACGCCGAAGCGCGACCACGCTCGCGCGAAGCTCGCGCCGAACGCGCCTCCGCCGTGCGCCGATTCGAACGCCGCCAAGCCACGCGCGCCGAGACGTCCGGCGTGCGCCGCGTCCACGTCGTGCGGTGGGAGCACGCGCAGCGCCCTGAGGTCACCGCGGTCCTTCGGGGAGATCTTCGGATCGTCGTTCATCGTGCACCTACCGGCTCTGGTCTCACGCGTTCCAGTTTCTCCAGCGCCTTCGCGAGCTGGGCCCGCGCGCGCGCGAGCCGCTGCCTCAACGCATCGTAGCGCACGCCGAGGATCGCGGCCGCCTGCTCCTGATCGAACCCCTCGACGCCAACGAGGAGGAGCACCTCGCGATGCGCCGCAGGAAGCTGCGCGATCGCGAGCTCGAGGTGATGCATCGCGCGCGCGGCGTCCGTCGCCTCGTCGGGCGGCGCCGTCGTCGCCGGTGACCGCGCGTCTTCGCCCAGTGCGACGAGCCGACTCAAGTCGAGCGCCGACCAACGCCGCCAGCTCACGTGCTGATTGCGCGCGACGGTAAAGAGCCACGCCGCGAGATCCGTGTCCTCGGCGAGCGACGGCGACGCGCGCGCGAGACGAAGCCACGTCTCCTGCAGAAGATCCTCCGCGACGTCACGCCTCCCCGCCAGACGCAGGAGGAACGCATACACGCGCGCGCGAAACCGTTCGTACGCCGCCTGGAACGCAGCACGGTCGCCACGCCGCAGCCCGTCGACGATCGGTTTCTCGGTCGGATCGCGCACTCGTACAGAGGAACGCACCCGGCGCTCCCCTGTGACAAACCATTTCGTCTAGCGCGGCGGCATCGGCGGCGTGTTGTCGGTCTGGATGCACGACGACAGATCGAACAGCATGAACTCGAGCGCCTTCTCTTGCGGCGACAAATCCTTCGTCGTGCACCCGCCCGGAAAATCGGGAGGGCTGCCGGCGACGTCGCCCGATGCGACGTGCAAATCGTTGAACACGATCCGTCCGCACTTCTGATCGGCCGGAACCGAGATCGGCGTGTTGAACGAGAAGTACTGCACCGACGTCGGGGTATCGTCGAAGATCCATCGCTGCGACGTCATCGCCGTCACGGCCGAGACGTCGTTGCGCGCCTCGTTGATCGGCAGCTTGCCCATCGTCGTCGACGCGCCGACGTTGACGAGCCACTCGGCGAGCGCCATCCCCTTCGGGAACGACGTGTCGACCGTCGCGGTGATCATCGTCGGGATCGTCGAGTCGGGCGCGAACGTCGCGACCGTCGGGAACGGCGCAGGCCCGTGGTTCAGCCAGTAGTAGTGGTAGTGCGACATCAAGACGCGGCCGCCCATGTTCGCGTACGCGGCCATCGTGTCGAGCGCGGATTGCGGCTTGTTCTCCGCGTGCTCGCCGCCTTCGCAACCGAGCAGCACGACGTCGTTCTGCGCCATGTCCTGCACGCTGCGATAGAGCTGGCTCGCGTCCTTCGAGTTGCCGACCGCCGAGCCGCCGTAGCCGAGGAACATGTGCACGCGCCCGTTGCCCGGCGGACCGGTGAACTCCGAGTCGTCGATGCCGATCTTGCGGAGCAAGCACTCGAGCGGATCGAGCTTGCCGGTGACCATCGCGATCTGCGGAATGTCGCCTTCGCCTTTGTTGCGCGGCAGGCGCGACTTGTCCGCGTCGACGTTGTTGTCGGTGCATTGCGCGACGTCGACGACCACTTGCCTTCGCCACTTTCCGATCTGGATGACGAGCGGGATGTTCTTCCCCGACGGCACGTCCTTGAGCGTGAAGTGCCCTTTCGTGTCGGTGAGCGCGGTCGTGATCGGCGATCCGGTCAAGGTGCCGCCGCACTTGTCGCAGCTCACGCCCTGATCGAACGGCTTCGGTTTCTCGTTCGGGACGTAGACGATCACGTTGTAGAGCGGCGTCTTTCCCGCCGGATCGAAGACGGTGCCGCTGAGGGTCGTCTTCGTCCCGCCGGCGCACGCCGCGACCGAGCAGCGGATGCCCGTGCAGCCGTCGCCGAAGCCGATGCCGCCGTCGTCGGAGCCGCCATCGCCGTTCGCGACGCCGTTGTTGTCGGTCCCACCGCAGCCCTGCGCCGCCATCACGACGAGCGCGGCAGTTGCGATGAGCGAGCCGCTCAACGCGATAGTTCGAAGCTTCATGGCGACCTCCGAGTCACGCGACATCGTATGGCACGGAGCCGCATCAGTCGCCAAGATCCCCAGAAGTCCTCTCCCTCCGCAAAAAAACACTGCGGACAGATCCGCTTCGTCACTGGCGCGTGAAGGTCAGCGTGATCGCCCTGCCGGTAGACGCATCGACAGATCGCTATACTCGTCGAGCATGTCTTCCCATCCGTCGTTCGCTGCGTCGTGCGGTGTCTGCCAATCGCTCTCCGGTCCGTCCCCTTCCCGGCCCATCTTCGAGAACGAGCTCTGGCACGTTCGGCACTCCGATGCGCCCTACGGCGTCGCCGGCTGGATGATGCTCATCTCGCGCCGCCACGTCGCAGGTCCGGCGCACTTCGACGATCAAGAAGCGTCGTCGTTCGGTTGGTCGCTCCGTCACTTTTCGCGCGTGCTCGAGCAGGTCACCGGCGCGCTCCGCATCTACGTCGCGGCGATGGGCGAGAGCCATCCGCACTTCCACGCGCACCTCGTCCCGCGCTACGCGACGATGGCGAAGGACGCGAAGGCGTGGGGCGTCTTCGATCTCCAGCGCGCGGCCGCAGCGGGCGAGATCACCGTCGACGCCGCCGAGGTCGCGCGGATCTCCGAAGCGTACCGGCGCGCACTCGCGGAGGCGCCCCTCACGTGAACAGCATCGTCCCCAGTATGCCGCCGAAGCCGAGCGGCAAGCTCGCCTTCGTGATGGTCGGCCTCCCCGCGCGCGGCAAGACGTTCATCGCGCGCAAGGTCGCGCGCTACTTGTCGTGGCTCGGCCACAAGACGCGCGTCTTCAACGTCGGCGCGTACCGACGCGAGCGCCTGGGCAGTCACCAGCACCACTCGTTCTTCGATCACGAGAACGCCGCGGGCAACAGCGCGCGCCTCGACATGGCGAACGTCGCGCTCGACGATCTGCTCGAGTGGGTGCACGGCGGCGGCGAAATCGGCATCTACGACGCGACCGACAGCACGCGCGAGCGGCGTCGCATGGTCCGCGATCGCTGCGAGGCCGCGGGCCTCCAGGTCGTCTTCCTCGAGTCGATCTGCAACGATCCGGCGATCATCGAGGCCAACATCCGCGCGACGAAATCGCGCTCGCCCGACTACGCCGGCATCGCCGAGGACGAAGCGGTCGCCGACTTTCGGATGCGCATCGCGCACTACGAGCGCGCGTACCATACCGTCGGCGAAGACGAAGGCAGCTTCATCAAGATCATCGACGTCGCGAAGACCGTCGTCGCGCATCGCATCGAAGGCTACGTCCCCGCGCGCCTCGTCTTCTTCCTCATCAATCTCCACA
>JAYVXB010000046.1:0-2640 GCA_043785585.1 Deltaproteobacteria bacterium
GCGACGACGACCGGCGCGTTCATCGGCATCGCGGACGGCGAATACCGAAGCATCGTGAGGTTGCCCGGGTTCGTCCCGAAGCCGGTGACGGTGTCGAGCGTGGCCGCCGTGCTCCCTACGTTCTCGTGCTCGAGCGGCGCATCCGCGCACGCCGCGAGAGCACACATCACGAACGCGACTCCGAATGCCTTCGCCATGAAAACCTCCACGTGTGTCAAAGAACGATTCGCAACGTGAGCAAGAGCGAGCGCTCCCCTTCGTCGTGCACCCCGACGTCGTTTCGCAGCCAGACGGCCGCGCGCAGCCCCAGCGCGGTATTGGCGTTGAGCCAATACGTCGTACCGACGTTGATGTAGTGAAGGTTCGTGATGTTCCCATTCCCTACTTGGTATTGGACGCGATCGTATTGCGCCCCAAAGCCGTTCGATCGCCCCGCCCAAGGCCGCTGGTAGTTGACGTCGACGCCTCCGCCGAACGTGAGCGACGTGTACTTGTCGGGAGAGAGCTTGCTGACGTCCGTCGGCAGCACGGTGTCGTTGCGCTCGAGCGAGGCATTCGCGAACGGGACGAGCGCTTCGTCGAGGAGCTTGACCCGCAGGTCGCCGCGCACGTTGTAGCCGCGGATGTTCTCGTCGTCCTTGCGGTTCGTGTTCGTGTCGACGACGTATCCTTGGAATGCTGCCTTTGCGTCGACGTATGCATTCGAAAACAGGATCGACGGACTGAGGAGCATCATGTGAAAGGTGTCGTCGGGGTAGTTGTTCAGGCTCTGCTTCACGGCCTGGTACGGCTGGATGTAGAAGCGATCGAACGGCGGAAAGCTGCCGCCCACTTGCAGGCTCGACGTCGTCGCGACCGGGTTGCCCGCAGTGAACGTGAGGCCGAGGCGGAGTCCAGGCAGCGCCTCGTACGTCCCGCGCACGCCATTGCCCATGTTGAATCCGCTGTAGAGGAGCGGATCGCGCGTCGCCGTGTCTTGCAGCAACGTGTCGAGCACGTGCGCCGAGACGAAGTTCATGCTCGCTTCGTCGATGACTCGCCCCGCCTCGATCATCCACGGACCGGTCGCGAGGCGAACGACCTGACGGCGCACCTGCAACGCCGCCTGCCCTTCCCACGCGCTCGATCCGTGGAGCGACGTCCCGCCGTTGAACATCAGCTCGCTATGAAACGAGATGAGGCTCCCGACGGTCCCACGCAACCCGAACGCGCCGAGCGCGATCGCGCTCACGCGCCCTTGCCGCTGTTCGGGCGCTTGCGCCAGATCCGACGCTTGAATGATCGTGTCGCCTTTGAGTCCGCCGACGATCGTCGCAAACGGCTCGACTTTGACGGCGTCGAGGAGCTTCGTTGGATCGGCCTTCGGCGCGTCGGCTTTCGGCGGCTCCGCGACGACGGGCTCTTCGGCGAATGCGCTCGTCGCGAACAAACCGGTGGCGAGCGCCGCGCCGGCGATGGTGATGCGTTTCATGATGTCTCGCTGCGGGTAAGAGGGCGACTTCGGTGGATGGGGGCATCGACTTCGCGTCACTCGGCTTTGCCGAAGGTGCGGCGCTCAGTTGATGAGCGCGTTCACGAGGATGCCGAGCCCGGCCTCGCTGCGGATGGCGCCGTAGTGATTCCTGAAGAGGTTGTAGAAGTAGCCAGTCTGATCCTGGTCGGCGAGCGACACCGTCTTGTTGTCTGCCCCAATCAATGCAGAGCTCTTTTGGGAGACGAACTCGTCTTGCAGTGCCCCCATCGGCGGATCCTGCATGACGAGGGTCGTGTAGTGGACCGTGTGGCCACCGCAGATGTTGCTCTGACCGTAGGCGGCATTCCCATCGGCGCACGGCGTCTCCCATGCCCCGTCGGTGCCATTGAGCGACGTGAGGAACGGCGTAGGCGTGTACGCGACGAGATCGCCCATCTCGCACGCGACCGTGCCCGCCATCGTCACGTTGAGCGGATTGGCAGGATCGCCGCACTTCTTTCGGTACGACGAGACTCCGTGGTTCGCGCCCGACGCGAGGACGAGCGAGTGAATGTGCTCGAACGGCTTCACGCCGCGGCGGTGCAAGCGGCGGAGCGCATCTCGGATCACGGTCGGCCCCATCGAGAAACCGACGATGGCCAGCTGTCGTTGCGGATACGCGCCAATCACCGACTCGATCATGTGCTCGAGGATCGGGACCGCCCACCCGTGGCTCATGTTGTGGGCAGGGTTCCCGGTCTTTGGATCGTTGGTCGTCGGATCGTCGGTCTTGTCCATTCGCAGATCGACCGCATACGCGCGGACTCCCGCGGCGACGAGGCGCTCCGAGAGCATCGGCGGTGACGTGGACGGAGGGACGCACTTCGAGGTCGCGCCCGTTCCGGGGGTGCAGACCTCCCAATCGCCCGGCGTCGACGAGTTGCCGTGGAGCATGATCACGATCGGCTTGCTGGTGTCCTCAGCGCCGGCGAGCGGATACGCCTTCGCTGCGCACCGGTACGCGCCAATCTGCGCGGGCGGATACGAGAGACCGTCGGTGGTGCAACCCGGGTGCGACGCGAGGTCGCGATAGGTTATCGCGTCGGCGTTGGCTGCCGTGCTCGGATCGGGAGGTGTGCCGCCGTCATTCCCGATGGTGCCGCTGTCGTTTCCAGTTGCGGCGTGGC
>JAYVXB010000047.1:0-8716 GCA_043785585.1 Deltaproteobacteria bacterium
AATGCGGTGCGGCTGGTCGTCTTCGGGTAGTTTCGCCTGCGGCATCGCCTTCGTCTTCATCGCCTCGGTCAGACGGCGACGCCAGACGAAAATTCAAAAGGGCTTCACAGAAATCGCGCCCTCGCGAAACACCGGAAATCAGGCCGCGTCCGCGATCGTGCGCTGTCGACGCTCCGAAGTCTGGTACGCGCGGGCCCAACATCGAAGATCAGTTCGGCGATTTGCGAGCGAGGGTGCGCGCGCATCGACCGCGCTGCCTGGTGATCGACCCGCTCTCGGCGCTCTCGACGAAGGTGGCGCACCTCGCCTCGGCCGACGCGACCCAACAGTTCTTGGACTATCTGAAGGGCGAAGGCATTACGGTCGTCAATACGTCGTTGATGGACGGTCTCAGCACCGACGAGGCGACGGCGACGGGCATCTCGACGATCGCCGACACGTGGATTCACGTCTCGTACGTAGTGCAGGACGGCGAACGCAACCGCGCGCTGACGATCGTCAAATCGCGTGGAACCGGGCACTCGAATCAAGTTCGCGAGCTCACGCTCTCCGACGGCGGCGTCACGCTGACCGACGTCTTCGTCGCACAGGGCAAAGTCCTCATGGGCGTGGCTCGTTGGGAGTGGGAGCAGGAAGAGCAGGCGACGAAGAAGCGAACGCGCGCCGCCACCGAGCTCAAACGACTTCAGCTTCAGCTCGCACAGGCCGAGGCCGCCGCGCGGCTGCAGGTGGTTCAAACGGAGATGGAGGCGCGCAGCGCGGAGATCGAGGTCTTGGCGCAGGCCACCGGCTCGGCGTCGAAGCTGCTCGTGACCGACCGAGCGGTGATGCGCAAGATGCGTCACGCCGACGAGGACGTTCGTGTCGCGACGCGAACGGGCGCGAAGGAAGACGCCACGCGAGGCGGCGAGCACTGACATGGTCAGAGCCGGAACGAAGCCGCCACGTTTGCGATTGCGGCTCTATGTCGCGGGCAACGCACCCAACTCGCTCGTCGCAATCGCCAATGCGCGAGCGATTTGCGACGCGCATTTTGCCTCCAGGCACGATCTCGAAATCGTCGATTTGCTCGAAGAGCCTCTGCGAGCGCTCGCCGACGGAATCATCGTGACCCCCACGCTTGTGAAGCTATTTCCTTTGCCCATCTTGAAAGTGATTGGCACTCTCAGCGTCACGCAGCAGGTGCTCCTCGCTTTGGGAGGTGGCAAATGAGGGCCTCCGACGCTCCGACGAGGGAGCTCGTACAGCGGCTCTCCGAGGCCGAAGCGACCATCCAGGCGCTGCTCTCCGGACAAGTCGACGCGGTCGTCGATCCCCGGAGCAGCACTCCGCTCCTCCTCTCGAAAGCGCAGGACGCGCTCCGCGAGAGCGTCGAGCGGTACCGCATCCTCTTCGAGAAGAGCCCGATGCCGAAGTGGCTCTACGACACCGAGACCCTCCGATTCCTCGAGGTCAACGACGCGGCGGTGCGGCACTACGGCTACTCGCGCGAAGAGTTCCTCTCGATGACGATAGAGGACATTCGCGCTCCCGAAGACCCCGCGGCGGTGGCGCGGGAGGTGTCGACTCCGAAGAGCGGACCGGCCGCTTTCGGGATCTGGAAGCACAAGAAGAAGGACGGCACGCTGATCGACGTCGACGTCACGGGTCACACGTTGATGCTCGAGGGCCGGACGACGCTCCTGATGGTCGCCCAGGACATCACGGAGCGTAGACGCACGGAGGAGGCGCTTCGAAAGAGCGAGGAGCAGTACCGGCACATCGTCGAGCACACGGTCGACGGCATCGTGAAGCTCGACGAGAACCAGCGACTCGTCTTCGTCAACCGCCGCTTCGCCGAAATGTTGGGCTACGAGCCGCGCGAGATGATCGGAGCGAGCCTTTTCGACTTCATGAGCGCGGCGGCCAAGGCGATCGCGCAAGACGCGCTGCAGAGACCGGCTTCGCAAGCGGACGTCAGCCTCGACAGCACGTTCCGTCACAAGAACGGGACGGACATCAGCGTCAACGTGGCGGGCTCGCGTCTCTTCGACGAGCGGGGGAAGCACGTCGGCAACTTGGGGATGATCCGCGACATCACCGAGCAGAAGAAGCTGCAGTCTCAGTTGATGGTCAGCGATCGCATGGCGTCCGTGGGCACGCTGGCTGCGGGCGTCGCGCACGAGATCAACAACCCACTCGCCGTCGTCATCGCGAATCTCGACTACGTCGCGGAGAACGTGAGCCGCCTGGGTACGGACGATGCGGGCGCAAAGAGCCGGGCTTGCTCCGATCCGCTGCTCCTCGCGGAGATCGAGAAGTCACTCGAAGACGCGCGCGAGGCGTCGGAGCGGGTGCGCTTCATCGTGCGAGATCTCCGAATTTTTTCGCGGTCGCCCGCCGACGAGCCGCATGGCCCGGTCGACGTGCAGGCGGTCATCGAGTCGTCGTTGCGTATGGGGTGGACCGAGATTCGCCACCGCGCCAAGCTCGTGAAGAGCTTCGCCGAGGTGCCGGCGGTCGAGGCGAATGAAGCGCGTCTAGGGCAGGTGTTCCTCAATCTCATCGTCAACGCCGCGCAGGCGTTGCCGGAGGGGCGCGCCGAGAAGAACGAGGTCCGCGTGAGCACGCGACGGGACGGCGAGCGCGTCGTCGTCGAGGTGAGCGACACCGGCGCCGGGATACCGCCCGAGATCATCGGGAGGGTGTTCGACGCGTTTTTCACGACGAAGGCCGCGGGCGTGGGCACGGGCCTCGGGCTCGCGATCTGCCACCGCATCGTGGCCGACATCGGTGGAGAGCTGACGGTCGAGAGCGAGCTCGGAAAGGGGACGACGTTTCGAGTGTCGCTCCCGATCGCGCACGACAGCGAACGGATGACGGTAGCCCCGGTCGAGCCGACGGCCGTTCCCGGTCGCCGCGGTCGAATCCTGGTCGTGGACGACGACGTGGTGGTGGCGACCATCGTGAAGCGCGTTCTCTCCAAAGAGCACGAGGTCGTCGTGCTCGTCGCCGCCGCCGACGCGCTCGCGCTGTGCGTACGCGGCGAGGAGTTCGATCTCATCCTGTGCGATCTGATGATGCCGGACATGACCGGCATGGATTTCCATCACGAGCTTTCGCGCGTCTGTCCGGCCCAAGCGAAGAGGATGATCTTCATGACGGGCGGCGCGTTCACGGCGGCCGCGCAGCGGTTTCTCTCCGAGACGCAGACGGAGCACCTCGAGAAGCCGTTTCGTCCCTCCAATCTGCGAGCGATCGTCCATCGGTACTTGCGATGAACGACGCGAACGGTGGTCGTCACAGGCACGCCGTTCGCAAGCCTCGGATCCGCCATGGAGAACCCCGAGAGCGATCGCGCCATCCCCGCGGTATCCCAACGCGAACCTACCTCGCGACGTGACCATGATCCGGTCACCGAAGCGCCCAGTGACACGGCAAGCTCGCCTCACGACGACCAAAACGCCCCAAAGGACGCCGCCTCGGGGGACGACGCACCGTGTGTGCTCGTCGCCGACGATCACCGCGACACGCGCGAGGCGTTCACCCACGAGCTTCGCGCCGCCGGCTTCCGCACCGTCGAAGCGGAGAACGGAGTGCTCGCGCTCAAGCTCGCGCACGAAGTTCACCCCGACGCGATCCTCCTCGACTACGCGATGCCGATGATGGACGGCCTCCAGGCGGCGCATTGCTTGCGGCGCGATCCGCGCACGGCGGGGATTCCGATCGTGATGGTCACCGCGTTTCGCAGTCTCGTGGGAGAGCGAGGCCGCTACGAGGACGTGCTGGACAAGCCGTGCGATCCGCGCGACGTCGTCGCGAGGCTGAAAGCCGTGATCCGCCGGGGCACGAGATGAGCTTGCCACCCTCGACGCCGTCGGCGTTCGAGTTCCATGAGGCGCCCACGCAGCCTGGGTTTCGTCGATCGCGCGGCGTGACGTTCGACGCGCCGCTCGTCCTGGTCGTGGAAGACGACGAAGACGCGCGAAATATGTACACGGTCAGCCTCGAGCAGATGGGCTACCGCACGGCGAGCGAGAGCTGCGGTGAAGCGGGTCTCGTCGCAGCGTTGCGACTGCGGCCCGCTGCCATCCTCATGGACGTCGCTATGCCCGGCATCGACGGAATCGCAGCCACGCGCATCCTCAAGGCCGATACGCGCACGCGCGCAGCGCTCGTCATCGTCGTGACGGCGCACGGGGCGGTGAAGTTCGACGCCGCGCGCGACGCCGGGTGCGACGCTTACTTCTGCAAGCCGTTCAACCCGTTCACGCTCGACCAAGTTCTTCGCACGCGGGGGACGCCGACAGAGCGTCCCGCGCGCGGCGGTCCGATCTACAAGCACTGCGCGTGCGGTCGCCTCTATACGCTCGAGGAGTGGCTCGCGCTGCCGCTGTGCGGACGAATGCACCTGCCGCCGCAGACGACCATCGAGCTACGCAACTGCGTGTGCCAATCGTCGCTCGCGATTCGGATCGACGACGACTGAGCAACACGAACATCAGAACACCGGGCGCGAGGGACGCCCCGCTGAGAGCGCGCTCTTCGCTTCTTCGATCAGCAGCGGGAGCTTCTCCGCGAGGTCCGGGCCCTTCGCGATGACGCGCGTCACTCCGAGCTGCGCGAGCAGCTTGACCTCCGCGGGCTCGGCGTAGCCGCTGATCGCGACGATCGTGCATCGCGCGAACTCCGCGCTGGCGCGCAGGCACATGCAGACTTCGACGCCGCTCATCCGAGGCAACCCGAGATCGAGCAAGAGCAGGTGAGGGAGCCTCGTCTGCGCGAGAGCCAGCGCCTCTTCGCCGTTGGACGCGACGCGTACCTCGGCGAGCGGCGCCGCGTCGGCGATGATCGCGAGGAGCAGCTCCACCATCGACGGATCGTCCTCCGCAACGACCACGAAGAGGCGCTCCGCTCTTCGCGTCACGATGCGCTCGCGTGCGAGCTCGCGTTTCCGCGCGGCCTCGTGCTGCCCCAAGATCGACCGCAGCTCGCCGCAGACCGCCAGCATCGTCGCGGGGCGCTCCTTCGGATCCTTGGCAAGCAGCTCGCGAGCGAGCGCGCAGAGGCGCTGCGGCGCGTCCGGGCGCAGCGAGTCGAGATCCGGCGGCGGCTCGGTGCGATGCAAGTAGATGACGCGAAGAACGTTCTCACCCTGAAAGGGCACGCGGCCAGTGAGGACCTCGAAGAGCACGACGCCGAACGCGTACACATCGACGAGGAAAGCGTCGCCAGGCGCGATCCTGTTCTCGATCGTCTCGGGCGCGATGTACTCGGGCGAGCCCGAGATGAACGTCGACTTGGTCTGATCGATCTCGGAGAGGAAGATGCCGAAGTCCATGAGCACGACGCGGTCGCCGGGCGCGAGCATGACGTTGGCGGGCTTCACGTCGCGATGCGCGATGGCCGCCGCGTGCACGACCGAAAGACCGCTCGCGATGCCGATCAGGATCTCGAGTGCGTCGGGGAGCGGGACTTGGTCGCCACGCGCCCGAAAGCGCGCGAGGTAGGCCTCGAGGCTCTCGCCGAAGATGCGCTCCATGACGACGTAGGGGGTGTCGCGATGACGCCCGACGGCGTGCACCGTCACCATGCTCGGATGGCGCATGGCCGCGAGCGCCTGTGCTTCGTTCTGTATCGTGGAAGGGTCCACGTGCGGCCACGCCGCTTTGATGGCGACGCGCCGATTGAGCGCGCGGTCGGTCGCCTCGAACACCTGCCCCATGCCGCCCTCGCCGAGGCGCCCGCGGATCTCGTACACGTCGCTCACGATCTCCCCCGGCGAGAAGATGTCGCGCGCGATCTCGCCGCTGGCGATCGGGTCGGCTTCGCCCTCCGAGGGCGCGCCGAGCGTCTCCGCATGTGCGGTTCTCTGCTTCGTCATGTCTCGGGCGAATGGTGAATGCATCTGCGATGCCGAGGCGCATGCACGGGCCACTCGGGATTTGCTGCCCATCGGTCGATGCTCCAAGGACGGCGAGTGCCATTTTCGCCACGCGAGGGGCGATGGTGCCTCGGGCTCGGCGCCCGAACGAGGCTAAGCCTTCAAGGCCTTCGCGATCCGCGCCGCGAGCTGCGCGGTCGTGTACGGCTTCTCGACCACGCCGGCGAGACCCTCGCTAGGAAAGCGCTCACGCGCCTCCTCTTCCGTGTATCCGCTCGACAGGAGGACGCGCGCGTCGGGGCGGATCGCGCGAAGCTCGCGGAAGACGTCCTCGCCGTCGAGCTCCGGCATCATCATGTCGAGGAGGACGAGCGCGATGTCGGCGCTTCGCTCGCGGTACTTCTCGATCCCGTCGCGCCCACCCGACGCCTCGATGACGTCGAAGCCAAACCACTCGAGCATGCGCCTCGCGACCGTTCGGACTTGCGGCTCGTCGTCGATGACGAGCACGACGCCCGAGCCGTGGAACATGTCGGCCTCGACGTCCGGCGCGATCGACGCGCGCCGTTTGCTCGCAGGGAAGTACGCGCGGAAGGCGCTGCCTGCGCCGAGTTTGCTCGTGATGCGAATCGCGCCGGCGTGCGCGCGCATGATGCCGACGACCGCCGCGAGCCCGAGCCCGCGTCCCGTCGCCTTCGTCGTGAAGAACGGATCGAAGATCTTCACCTTCGTCGCTTCGTCCATCCCCGAGCCGTCGTCGCTCACGTCGACATAGACGTAACGGCCAGGCGCGATCGGATCCGCGGCGAGGAGATCCGGCGCGGCGTGACCGTCGAGATCTTCGACGCCGGTCGACACGCGCACCGTGCCGCATCCGTCGCCGATCGACTCGGCCGCGTTGAGCACCAGGTTCATCACGATCTGTTGGAGCTGCGTCGTGTCCGCGTCGATCGCGGGCACGTCCGCGGCGACGTCGAGAGACAGGACGACCTTCTTCGAGACGCTCGCTTCGACGAGCTTCGCGATCTCGCGGACCTGCGTCGGCAGATCCACGGCGCCCACCTCGCGATGGCCTTTGCCTGAGTACGTGAGGAGCTGCCGAGCGAGCGCCGCCGCGCGTCGCGCCGCGTGGAGCACATCCTGAATCGCTTCGCGTGCCGGGTCGCTCGCGTCGAGCTGCAGCAGTGCAACCGACGCATTGCCGAGGATCCCCGTGAGCAGGTTGTTGAAGTCGTGCGCGATGCCCCCCGCGAGGACGCCGAGGCTCTCGAGCTTCTGCGCCTGGAGCATCTGCGCTTGAAGCCTCTCGCGTTCGGCCTCTGCTTCGACCCGCTGCGTGACGTTCGTCGCCACGCCGATCGCGCCGGCAATCTTCCCGCTGTCGTCGATCATCGGCCGCATGCGCGTCTCGAAGATCTGGCCGCGGAACTCGTGGACCGACGAGAACGACTCGCCTGCGAGCGCGCGTCGGATGTTCGCGTGGATGTGGAGCGCCTGCGGATAGGTATCGATGAACGACTTCCCGACGTTCTCGCCGGCGCGTACGCCGATGCGCGCGAGCTCGAGGCCGTCCGAGAAGAGGATTCGCGCTTCGGCGTCGACCGCGATCATGAGCACCGGCGCGCTCGCGATCACCATCCGCAGTCGCTCCTCGGTCTCCCGTAGTGCGCTGCGCTGCCGGAGGAATTGCTCCGCCTGCGCCTCGGCGGCGATCCGCGCCTTCACGTGGCTCGTGATCTCGAGCGCATGGATGATCACGCCTTCGATCGCGTCCCGAGCGTTTCGCATCGGGTGGCACGCGACGTCGAACCACGCGTCCTCGAACCTGCCGTCGCCCTCGCGGTCGAGCCGCATCGTCATCTCGCGATCGGTATACGGCGTGCCCGTCGCGTAAACGCCGTCGAGCAGCAAGCGCATCGCGGCGCTCGTGGGGTTGGCGCCGCTGTCGCCGAACGCATCGCCGACGGGATCTCGCTCGCGGGTGAGCGCGCGGTACGCCTCGTTGGCGAACTCGTAGACGTGTCGCGGGCCGCGCACGATGGCGATCGCGGCGGGCACATTCATGAGCGATGCGAGGACGCGCTCGCGCTCGGCATTGCTTCCGCCGACCTGACGCTGCGAGCACGCCGCGTCGTCTCGCACGTCGACGTCGCCGTCTTCGCCGGGAATGTCCGGTTTGTCCGGAGCGTTCAAGGTGGACCTCTCCCTGATATCCCCGGCCACCGGTGACACTAACCGGTCTGTCCTCCTTCCGCCATCCCCGACCATCCTCTTCTAGAAATCGCAGCCCAGAACCCATCGCGGTCGCGAATTCGGAGTCTATACTTCTCGAACGATGCGCTCTCTCGAACGATACGCGAAGCTCGCCATTGTCCTCGCCGCCTTCGGTGTCGCCATCTTCCTCGGCTTCCGCCTCAACGGCGGCGGGCTCTGGGATGGCCTGGCTCCCGCCAACGCCGCGAACGGCACCGCGAACGGACAGCCGCCCGAGCCGTACGATCTGACGAAGCTCAGGGTCGTCAACGAAGTGCTGAAGACGATCCGCGATCGCTACGTCGATCCGAAGCGCGTCAAGCCGCGCGACATGCTGATGTCGGCGCTCAACTACGTGCAGCGCGACGTCGCGCAGATCATCGTGATGCACGAAGAGGGCGCGGCGACGGTGAAGGTGCGCGTCGACACGCAGGAGAAAGCGTTCCGCGTCGACAACGTGCAAGGCCCGTGGGACGTGAGCGCGCGCCTCCGCGAGATCTTCGCGTTCGTGCAAGACGGTCTCAAGGGGACCGAGGTGGATCTTCGCGAGGTCGAATACGCGGCGTGCAACGGCATGCTGCACACGCTCGATCCGCACAG
>JAYVXB010000048.1:0-25284 GCA_043785585.1 Deltaproteobacteria bacterium
AAATATCGCGTGTGGTCGCCGACCGAGTCGCCGTAGCTCCCGAGCACGCGGCTGTAGCCGAGATTGCCCGCTTGAAGATCGACCGTCGCGTGCGGGAACCTCGACGGCATCTTCGTGTAGAAATTGATCACCCCGCCCGTCGTCTGCGGACCAAAGAGGATCGACCCGCTCCCTTTGACGACTTCGATTCCTGCCATTCGCTCGATCTGGGGCGCGTAGTAGAGATCGGGCTCGGCGTACGGATTGATGGCGATCGGAATGCCGTCTTCGAGGATGAGCACGTGACGGCTTCGTCCGGGATCGAGACCGCGCACGCCGATGTCGAGCCTCAGTCCGCCGCCTTCGTCCTGCCGAACTTGCAGACCCGGCACGCGGCGGAGCATCTCGGCGGTGTCGTACGGGTCCGAGCGCTCGATCTCCTTCGTCGAGATGACGGTGCCGGAGCCGGGGATCTTCTGGAGCGAATCCGCTTTGTCGCCGACGACGCGGACTTCCGGAGCGTCCCGCGGCGCAGCGGGGAGTGGAGTCGGCGGAGGGGGAGGCGGCGGATCCTGAGCGAACGCGGCGCGCGCGACGAGCGCGAGACCGACGATGCCAACGCCCGCGAAGCTTCGCCTCATGGCGCCTTGCAGACCGACATGCCGCTGCATCCGGGCGACGGCGGCGGACAGTCGCTCGCGACCGTGCAGGGCTTCGAGCAGAACGAGCCCTTCACGTTGAAGTGGAAGCAGAGCATCGTCTCGCACTGCGCGTTGTCCGTGCACGGCACCATGAAGCCGAGGAGCCCCGATTCGCCCGCGTCGGCAGCGTCGTTCGGTGCCGCGTCGGTCGTGCTCGCGTCGATCGACGGCGCGCTGCAATCGCACGCGCCGTAGTCGTGTGTTCCCGAGTCGGGCGCGGCGCACCGCTGCATCCCGCGTGCGCCGTCGTCGCAACTGCACGATCGAAGATCGCCCGGGTAGCACGGTTGCCCGCCGTTCGAGCTGCAGGCGACGATCGATGCGATCGCGACGGCCGAGAAGAGCGTGATGAGCTTGGAGAGCCGTGTTCGCGATCGACGCATGGATGGTTGGAGCGTATCCGGTGCAAGAACAGTGCGACTACTACGGATTTCTCCGTGTAACCGCGATGTAGCAACCCACGCTGCCGCGAGATCCGCGCGGCACACGGCGTGTCGCATCGCGCGAGTTCCATCCGCCAGCGTTGGATAATCCTGCGGCCTCGAGGCCTCAGCGTGGATCGCTTGCGCACCATACCGTGGATTCGCGCACTTACGCATGCGACCCCATGCGATCCCATGCGTGAAAATCGAGCGATCGAGCGCGCTACGGAGTCGGGTCTATCGGCGTCGTGCGGTCGTACTTGAACGCGTTGTTCGACATCGAGTCGTAGACGATGAGCGATATCTCGGTCGGCGCCGCGTAGTGCATCGTCGCGACCGTCGTCGTGCCGCACTTCCCCGTCCAGATCAGCGAGCCATCCGGTTGGTACTCGACGCTGACCGTCGAGTGCACGTCGGCGCTGCCGTTCGTCGACATCGTGTACTGATGCGTCCCTGCGGAGAGATAGAGCGTGCCTTTGTACGAAGTCGTTCCGTTGCCGTTTCCGTAGTGAGTCACGGACGTCAGGACGTATTGGCCGTCGAGCGGTTGAGCGCCGCCCGCGCCGACAGGCATCGATCCGCCTCCGTTCGTCACGTTGACGACGGTGCCGATGTTGTCTTGGTAGTTACAGACGCCGTTCGTCGGGGGCGCTTCCGCATCGGGATCGACGCTCGTCGTTCCCGCGTCGTCCGCTCCGACGCCGGTCTGTGTAGAGCCGCCGTCGCCGCCGGTCGCCGCGTTGTGACCGCCGGGGGCGGGAGCGAATCCTTTTCGCGTGCTGCCCGGGTCGCCGCTGCTGCACGCCTGGCCAAGCGCTGCGAGCGCGAGGACCGACGAAGCGAGGATGATTCGGATTCTCATATCGAGCCTCGTGAAGCGAATGGAGAGCAGTCGCCCGATCTTCTCGTTGCAGTGAACGTGCCGCTGCGCGCCGCGAGAAATGCTGAGGAGTGCACCGCTCGGAGGTTGCACGCGCGGATCGTCGACGATCCACTTTCACGAACGCGATGCCCAGTCGGCCTTTCGACCACCCGTCGACGTCCGATGAAATGATCCGTCGTCGTCGAACGTCGAGACCTACATAAGCGCTGGATAACGCATGGCCCATCGCTGGATCCGTTGTTACACGGACGTGGCAACCGTATCGCCGTCGCATCAGCGGAACGCGCAGGAGTTGCGGGCTATCGGCCATTGGGCACGCGAGCTGCACTGGTGTCGGACGTGCTCCGCTCCCGTTCCAGCTCCAAGTATTTTTTCAGCGGCGCGGTCGTCGTGCTCGTCGCGACGAGCGCGGCGGTCTGGGCAGGCTGCTCGAAGCAGCAGCAGAAGGCGTCGGTCTCGCTCCCGGCCGCATCGGCTTCCGCGCAAGCAACGACGGAGAACCGCGGCAAGGGCGAAGGCAAGATCAAGGACGTCACCGTCTTCGTCGACGGCAAGCCGATCGCGGTCACGCGCTACTCGGAGTTGCCGCCGGGCATGAAGTGGTACCAGCGCGAGTCGCCGATGGGCGGGCTCACGACGAAGCGTTTCTTGCGCGTGTACGACTACGTCGCGGCGCTCGGCGTCGATCCGGCGAAGATCAAGGCGATTCACTTTCACGGATCGCACGACCGCATCGCGGCGATCGACGCCGACGAGCTCGCGAAGAACAAGGAATCGCTCCTCTTCGATTTCACCGGAGAGGTCTATGGCAAGCCGCGCATGAAGTGGTCGACCCTCGGGCTCCGCGAGCCGACGAACATCGACCTCTTCACGATGATCGCGATCTACATCGACAAGGCGCCGCCGGTTCACTCGGAAGAAACGGGCGATTGGCTGATGGACGGCCAACCGATGGACCGCCTGCCGTTCGTGAACGAGCTCCTCCCGAAGGGCACGCGCTTCTACGTCGACGGCAAGCTCGTCGGCGCGATGAAGCGCCGCGTGCTCCCGGAGAAGTTCGTCACGAGCGCGCCGGACGCAAAGAAGACGGAATTTTCGTTTGGCACTTACCTCGAGTCACTTGGCGTGAATCTGGCAACTGTCAAAGCCGTGGACTTCGTGAACGGTGACAGCGTGGCCTATCGGGCAACTGCGAAACAGTTCGAGACGGCGAGTGCGCTCGTCTTCACGATTTCCAGTCGAGCAAAGGGGAAGGTGCTGGCGCACTTCCCCGGCGAAAAAATGGCGCGGGTCTCTTCCGTCCAGGTTTTCGTGAAGGTGGCGCCGCCCTCGCGCGAGGTCGATCCGGACGCGTTGGATCAAGACGAAGGATCGGAAGATCCGAAGCCGTCGCAAGACGGTAACAACGACAACCAGAATGTGAACGGTGGAGGCGACGAATCCGAGGAGTGAGTGGGAGCCCACTCCGAAGGAAACGTCAATCAACCGATGAATCTCTCAATCGCACGAAATTGGAGGAACTGATGGCTACATCGAATCGCGTCCGGCTCCTAACGGGTCTCATGGTCGCTGCGGGTGCAACGGTCGGTGCTGTCGGCGTCGCCGACGCCGAGACGGTCAATCTGAAGACGGGAGAGCTTCAGTTGATGAAGTGGTCTCCCGGCGAAATTCGCCGCAACCGCGGCTCGGGCAACGACATGCCCACCGCCGTCATGCTCGGCGGCGACAAGCTGCTCTCGTGCGGCTCGGGCTCGACGTCGAGCGCGACGAATCCGAACGGCCGAATCGAGGCCTTCTGCGGTGTCGTTCAGTTGAACGCGACCGCGGCGCCCGTCGCGGCGGTGCCGTACAAGCAAATGACGACGTACAACAAGGATCGCGGCTTCCGTAAGGGAACGCTCGCGGCCGTCCCGGGTGCCAACTGGGCAATCATGGGGTTCGCGTCGACCATCGACAACAACAACAACCCGCAGCACTACGTCCGCATCCTCGATGACAAAGCCAACTGGCTGACCGATCGCATCAAGATCAACCAGCGCCCGAATGCCAACCACGGCGCGTCGCAGATCATGTACGCGGGCATGGATGGCACCAGCCACATCTTCGTCGAGAACGACTGCAACAACGGCGACACGCAGGACATCTACATCCTCGCCGTCGACGCGACGGGCACCACGCCGAAGGTCACGGTTCGCAAGCGCCTGACGCTCTTCGAGAGCAACATCGCGCGCGGTCACTGCGTCAACACGGGCACCCTCCAGGTGACGTGCGTGACGGCGGTCGGAAGCAACCGTCCGCCGGAAGTCGGTATCGGCGCAGCCGTGGTCGACGTGAAGGCGGGTACGATCGTCAAGAAGTCGATCATCGCCAAGTCGAACCCCGGTCAGCGCGTCTACGCGAACCAGCCGACGATCGTCGCGCTGCCGAACAACCGCATCGCGGTGATGCATACGCTCTCCAAGGGGCGCGGCACGGACGGCAACAAGAAGATCACCGGCGCACCCGAGCGCGCGATTGTCATGACGCTGGACGGAACGACGCTCGCGCAGATCGACAAGACGAGCTCGGACACGTCGGTCATTCCGTTCGCACGTCACTCGCACCTCTTCCACGCGACGACGGCGACGGACGGCACGACCTACCTCGGCGCGCTCTCCGGATCGCCGACGTCGTCGGGCCCCGCGAACGCGCGGATGCTCCACATCGACACGGCGGGCAAGATCACCGTCCACGCGGACACGCTGCCGGTCGCGAACAACGCGGACACGCAGTACTGGACGCGCATGGGTAACAACAACCCGAACAACCAGGGCCGAAGCTTCATGACGGCGCTCACCCAGGTGAAGAACCCGGGCTTCGGTCTCGCGAATGGCTGGATGCCGGAAGCGAGCGCGTTCACCGTCATCCCGACGTCGCACTTCGATGCAGCGTCACTCGCCGATCCCAAGGTCCGCAACAGCGCGTACATCAACTTCGTCCCGATCGAGACGGCGATGGACGTGAAGATCTCGCTCAGCGGCGTGGTCAATACGGACGACATCAAGCCGGGTCCGTCCGAGCGTGTGAACGACGACGGCAGCCCGACGGGCACCAGCGGTGGACCGGCGTTCGGTCCGCACGACAGCGCCGGTGGAGTGTCGTGCAGCGTCGGTCAAGTCGGCGGCACGAGCGGCGGGCTCGCCGCGTTCGGTCTACTCGGCGTCGCGTTCGCGCTCTCGACGATCCGTCGTCAGAAGAAGGCCTGAACATGAACTCGCGATACCTGGCCATGGCATTCGCTACGGTGCTCGGTGCCGCAGCGTGGACCGGTTGCAGCGCTCCTGCCGACACACTCGGCGGAGGTCAGGGCGGGGGAACGGGCACATCCGGCACCGGTAACGGTGCGGGTGGCGGCGGCGGCGGCGGCACCGGTGGCGGTGCTGGTGGCGGCGCGGGCGGTGGCGTCGGCGGCGGAGTCGGCGTTGGCGTCGGCACGGATGGCGGCGTCGGCGGCGGCGGTACGACGGATGGTGGAGTGCCGGTCGGCGTCAAGGCGAAGGACTACTACGTCGCCAGCGTTCATCCGACTCTCCAGTCGACCTGCGGTACATGCCATTCGAGTGGCGCGTCGGCAGCTCCCATCTTCATGAACACGGATGCGCTCCTCTCGTATGCGAAGCTCGACTCCTACGGCGGCATGATCATGCCGAAAGAGACGAGCAAGCTTCCGAACCACGGATCGCACACCGGGCCGGCGATGCCCGACCCGTTGAAGACGGTCGTCGACAACTGGCTCGACCTCGAAGTGAAGGAGCGCGGCCTCAAGGTCGGCGGTCCGACGGTCGACCAAGTGATGACGCAGTTCGGTAACTGCATCACGCTGGCGGAGTTCACGGCGACCCCCGCCGGGAAGGCCGTCTCGGATATCCCCAACATCCAGACCAACAATCGTGGGCAGTGTCAAACCTGCCATACGAGCGGCGGCGCCGGCTTCTGGGCAAGCAGCGCACAAGGCGGAGCGACGCTCGACTATTCGAGCAACAAGACGCTTCCGTATCTCTACAAGCTCGTGACCGTGACGGCCAAACCGGACGGAACGTTCACGTACGCATCGGACACCAATCGGATCCTCGAGAAACAGAAGGCAGCGATTGCCTGCGCGGCGGCTGGCCGACGCGATTGCCACCCGAACTTCCCGGGCGACATCACGGCGTACATGACGGCACTCACCACGATGACGAATGCCGTCGCCGCGAAGATGGCGGCGAACCAGTGCGGGCCTCTGCCGCCGAAGATGTAAGCGTTCGCGTCGTCGAATCGAAGCCCCGTAGCAGCGTCGCTGCTACGGGGTTTTTCTTTGTCTGCAATGGCGGCCTTCGACTGCGAGTGGGGGCAAGTGCGCGCGCGCACGAATGAACCAGCCTTGGGGGGTCACGCGATCCATGCAATGTGCGCCGAGTGACATGCGTGCGACACCGCGTGCGGCGATCGCGTGGAACTGTCGGGAGAATGTGCGTCGATCGTCTCGAGAAGACGCGCGGTACGAGTCGTGCTCAGGAGAGCGCATGAGGAAACTCGCACCCTCCAAGCGCTTCATGCTCGGCGTCGTCTCGTTCGGCGGCCTCGCTGTCGCGATCGCCATCGCAGGCTGCTCTGCTCCCGCCGATGGCGCTTCGCTCGGTAGCGGGCAGGGCGGTGGCGACGGGACCGGCGCTGGAGGCGGCGGTGGTGGAGGCGGTGGAGGCGGTGGGGGAATCGGTGGCGGCGATGGCGGTGTCGGCGTCGACTCGAGCGTCGCGCCTCCGCCTCCGACGTGCACCGATGCGGACCTCTTCGCGCAGACCGCATGCGGTGCAGGGAAGGCGTGCGACGTCGATCGCAGCGTGATGGCGCCCCCTCCTCCGCACGACGCAGGGGCGAGCGACGCAAAGTTGGACGCACGCGAAGGTGGCGGCGGAGGCGGCGGCGGTGATGGAGGAGGCGAAGGCGGAGGAGGAGGTGGCGGTGGCGGCTTCAGCGGCGCCGTCGTCTGTCGCGGCGCGGCCGCCGCGGGTACCGAAGGCGTCGCGTGCAACGCGGCGGATCCGGCGACGTGCGCCGCGGGCTACACGTGCGGCGTCCTCGCGGACGGTACACCGAGCTCGTCCGCCGTCTGTCGCAAGCTCTGCAACAGCGACGCCTCGTGCACGGCGCCGGGCGGAACGTGTCAGACGCACCTAGCGCTCTCGTCGGGCACCGCGATGTTCGCGGCGCCGGCGTGCACGCTGAGCTGCAATCCGCTCACGGCGCAGGGATGCGGCGCGGGTCAGAACTGCGAGGTCGCCGTCAAGAACGACCGGTCGCGCATCTACACCGACTGCACGCACGCCGGCACGGGCGATCACCTCGCGCCGTGCACGACCGGCGGCGACTGCAAGGTCGGCTTCTCGTGCCTCAAGGTCAATACGCAGGCGACGCGCGTCTGCTTGCAGACGTGCACCCGAGCGCCAACGGCGAGCGCGTGCGCGATGGGTCGAACCTGCCAAGCCGTCGCGCCGCCGAACACGCTCGGGGCCACCGAATACGGCTGGTGCTACTAGCGGTTCGAACACGGGTCCTCGCTCGACGGCCGTCGGACGGCAAGCAGAGTAGGATTCACCCATGCACGAGTCGCTGAAGATCGATCCCCGACTGCGGGTGCTCTATCTCGCGTCGATCGCGCTCGGCGTCTTTCTGCTCAAAAGCCCGTGGCTCGTCGCGGCGCTGATCGGCGCGCAGGCCGTGCTCTGGCTCGTCGTGCGCCTCGGCGCGCGCCGGCTTCTGCGGCAGGTGTTCAAGCTGTGGGGGTTCGCGCTCTTCGTCGTCGCGTCGTACGCGCTCACGTCGGAGGATCCGGCGGTCGATGTCTGGATCAAGCTGCACGTCGTGCGGTGGGACGTGCCGATCAACACGGGCGGTGCGCTCGCGGGCATCACGATGGTGCTGCGGCTGCTCTGTGTCGTGATGGCGTCGCAAGTCGCGCGCGCGGGGGATTCGCGCGCGATCGCGTCCGGGTTGCGGAAGCTCGGAACGCCGGAGGTGATCGCGGCGTCGATCGACGCGGTGCTCGCGCTGATGGGCGATGCGGAGAGGCGCGGCGGTGGCGGCGGGGGAGGAGGTGGCGGCGGTGGAGGCGGTGGCGGGGGCGGACGAGGAAGGCGAGGGGCGGGCGACACGAGCGAAGGGTTCTGGGCGTCGGTGAAGCGGCTCGGGCGCGGTGACGTCGGACCGATCGTGCGGCGCCTCGAGCGCTCGATCGAACGCGCGGAGGATCACGTCGCGGAGCAGGGGGCCGCGGGGCGTCCCGTCGCACGTGACGTCGCCGTCGTGGCCGGCGTCGCGCTCGCGATGCTCGGCATCAAAGCGCTGAAGATCCTCCCGAGCATCCCGTTCGCGCCCGGACACAAGCTCGTGATCCTGACGCCGCTCTACATCGTCGCGGCGCTGAAGACCAAGTCGCGCTTCGGCGCGACGCTGACGGGCCTGACGATGGGGACGGTCGCGTTTCTGCTCGGCGACGGTCGCTACGGCATCTTCGAGATCCTCAAGCACGTCGCTCCGGGCGTGATCTGCGATCTCTGCGTTCCGCTGATGACGCGCCACGGAACGCGCAATCCAGGCGGCGTCGCGTGGTCGGTCCTCGGCGGCGCGCTCGGCGCGGGGCGCTTCGCGACGATCTTCCTCGTCACGCTCGCCGTTCAGCCGCCCGCCATCGCATGGGCCATCCTCTTCCCCGGGTTGCTCGTGCACACGACGTTCGGCGTGCTCTCGGGGTACGTTACGCATTCGATCGTGAAGGCCGTCTTCAAAGGTAACGAAACTGTAACGGGTGAAGGCAGCGCGGCGACGCCGCATGCACCACCCTTGGAGCACGAGGCAAAATGAGTCGATTCGTGAAGGGAGACGGGCGCACGCACATCGAGTCGTCGCTCATGAAAGAGTCGCTCGTCGATCGAAAGGTCGTCGCGCGCACGGGCTCCGATCGCGAGTACGCGATTCTCCCGGACGTGACGCTGGTGAGCCTCGGCGGCCACTCCGTGTTCGATCGCGGACGCTCGGTGATCTTGCCGATCGCCGAAGAGCTCGCGACGCTCCGTCATCGCCACAAGATGATCATCGCCGTCGGCGGCGGCACGCGGGTGCGTCACACGATTTCGATCGCGCTCGATCTCGGATTGCCGACGGGTGGCGTCGCGCAGCTCGTCGGCGCGATGGAGGAGGCGAACGCCGTCTTCTTGAACGCGCTCCTCGCGAAGCACGGATCGATCGTCATGCAGCGCGAGCACTTCTGGGAGCTCCCGCTCTACCTCGACAGCGGCATCATCCCGATCGTCATCTCGGTGCCGCCGTATCACTTCTGGGAGCCGCCGCCCGAGGAGGGCCAGGGGCTCGTGCCGACGCACGGCTCGGACTTCGGCTGCTTCATCCACGCCGAGGTGCTCGGCATGGAGAAGATCATCTTCGTCAAAGACGAAGACGGCCTCTACACGCACGATCCGAAGAAGAACCCCAACGCGAAGCTCATTCGCAAGACGACGCTCGACGAGCTCCTGAAGGACATGCCGGAGGATCTCATTCTCGATCGGCAAATGTTCAACGCCTGGAAGACCGCGCGGCACGTGCGCCGCGTGCAGATCATCAACGGAACGCGCCAAGGCGAGCTGACCCGCGCTCTCGCCGGTCAAGACGTCGGAACCGTCATCGAGAAAGCGCCGACGCCGCCGCTCAGCGTCGTCCGCGCCTCGGAGCGCCCCCATGTCTGATCCCACGGATCGTACGAACGCGAACGAGCACCTCACGCCCGCGCCGCCGAGCACCGCGCAGCGCCACCGGATCGAGAGCACCTTCGCCGATGCGTCGCTCACGAGCGGCGGCGGCAAGTTCGACTACAGCCCCGTCGCGATGATGCCCGACGTGAAGGTCATCAAGCTCGGCGGTCAGTCGATCATGGATCGCGGGCGCGTCGCGGTCTTTCCGATCCTCGACGAGATCGTGGCGTTGAAGGACAAGCACAAGATGCTTCTCTGCACGGGCGGCGGAACGCGCGCGCGGCACATCTACGCGATGGCGAGCGATCTCGAGCTGCCGACGGGCTTGCTCGCGGCGCTCGGCGGCTACGTCCCGCGTCAGAACGCGCGCATGATTCAGATGCTCCTCGCGAAGCACGGCGGTCTCTACATCATGAACGACGACTTCGAGAAGCTGCCGCTCTACTTCAAGCTCGGCTGCATCCCGATCATGACCGGCATGCCGCCGTTCGGGTACTGGGAGAAGCCGACGGAGAACGGGCGCATCCCGCAGCACCGCACGGACACCGGCGTCTTCTTGTCGGCGGAGGTGCTCGGCTGCAAGCGCGCGCTCTTCATCAAAGACGAAGACGGCCTCTACGAAGACGATCCGAAGAAGCACCCCAACGCGAAGCTCATTCCGCGGATCGGCGCAAAGGAGCTCTTGAAGCGCGATCTCCCGGATCTCGCCGTCGAGCGCGTCGTCATCGAGTACCTCGCGCGCGCGAAGTCTTGCCACGAGCTCCAGATCGTCAACGGTATGAAGCGCGGGCTCGTGACGCGCGCACTGGAAGGCGAGGATGTCGGGACGATCATCTACAAGGACTGAGATGGAGAGGACCGCCAAGACGCAAAGGCGCCAAGGTTTGGGCAAGTCTTCCCGTGGCGTCTTGGCGTCTTGGCGGTCAAATCCAATCATCATCGCGGCGCTGCTTCTCGCCGTCTGGGGCTGCAAGCGCGCGACGACAAAGGAGGAGGCGGCGCCGATGACCGTGAAGGTCGCGGCGGCCGCGGATCTCTCGCTCGCGTTTCGTGATCTCGGGATCGAGTTCGAGAAGAAGACGGGGATGAAGGTCGTCTTCACGTTCGGGTCGACGGGGAACCTCGCGAAGCAGATCGCGGAAGGCGCGAAGTACGATTTGTTCGCGGCGGCGAACCAGTCGTTCGTCGACGACGCGATCAAGGCGGGCGCGTGCGACGCCGCGACGAAGACGCCGTACGCGCGCGGCAGGATCGTGATCTGGACGAAGGACGACGCGAAGATCGCGCCGCCGACCTCGCTCGCGGATCTCGCCGACAAGCGCTTCGTGAAAATAGCGATCGCGAATCCGGAGCACGCGCCCTACGGGCTCGCGGCGCAGCAGGCGCTGACGACGGCGGGCGTTTGGGAGACCGTGAAGCCGAAGCTCGTCTACGGCGAGAACGTGCAGCAGACGTTGCAGTTCGGACAGACGGGGAACGTCGAGGCGGCGATCGTCGCGCTGTCGCTCGCGTCCGTCGCCGAAGGCGGAAAGTGGATCGCGATCGATGATGCGCAGCACAAGCCGATCGACCAGGCGCTCGTCGTCTGCAAAGGCGGAACGAGCATGCAAGGCGCGAAGGACTTCGCCGCGTTCATCAGCTCGGCGGACGGTCGCGCGGTCATGCGCAAGTTCGGATTTCTGCTTCCGGGCGAGAGCGTCGTCAAGGCACCGTGAGGCTCTAGTTGGAGTGGCACCCGCTGCTTCTGTCGCTGCAAGTGGCGTCGATGGCGACGGTGATCACCGCTGTGTTCGGCGTCGCGACCGGGTGGCTGCTGGCGGTGAAGCGCTTTCCGGGGCGCGAGCTCCTCGACGTGATCATCACGGCGCCGATGGTGCTGCCGCCGACGGTGCTCGGGTACTACGTCCTCGTCGCGGTCGGACGGCGGAGCGCGATCGGCGGGCTCTTCGAGTCGCTCACGGGATCGTCGCTCGTCTTCACGCGCACCGGCGCCGTGCTCGCGGCGTCTATCGGCGCGTTCCCGCTGGTCGTGAAGTCGGCGCGCGCCGCGCTCGAAGCGGTGGATCCGACGCTGGTCGCGGCCGCGCGTACGCTTGGTGCCGGACCGGCGCGTGCGTTCTTCACGGTGCGTCTGCCGCTCGCGGCGGGCGGGATCGTCGCGGGCATCATGCTCGGCTTCGCGCGATCGCTCGGCGACTTCGGCGTCACGCTGATGATCGCCGGCGACATCCCCGGCGAGACGCAGACCGCATCGCTCGCGATTTACGACGCGATCCAAGCCAACCGCGAGCGCGAGGCCGTCGGGATGATCGCGGTGCTCAGCGTGACCGCGATTGCGATCCTCTACGTGGTGAACAAGCTGAGCGCGGGGGACAAGCATGTCCGCTGAACGCGCGATCGAGGTCGAGCTCACGATGCGCGCCGCGCCAGGCGCCGACCATCCGTTCTCTCTCGAGCTGAAGCTCACCGCGCCGCCCGGCGTCACGATCCTCTTTGGACCTTCGGGCTCCGGAAAGAGCACGACGCTCGCCGCGATCGCCGGGCTCGTGCGTCCGGACGCGGGGCGCGTCGCGCTCGGCGACGACGTGTGGTTCGACGCGTCGCGCGGGATCGACCGCCCCGTGCACCTGCGCGGTCTCGCATTCGTCTTCCAGTCGCTCGCGCTCTTCCCGCACATGACCGCGGCCGACAACGTCGCGTACGGAATCGATCGCGCGATCGCCGCCGACGAGCGCCGTCGTCGTGCGCTCGCGATGCTCGACCGAATGCGCGTCGCACACCTCGCGTCGCGACGGCCGCGCACGTTTTCTGGCGGCGAAGCGCAGCGCGTCGCTCTCGCGCGCGCGTTCGCACGCTCGCCCAAGGTCGTTCTGCTCGACGAGCCGTTCTCGGCGCTCGATCGCGAGCTTCGCCACGAGCTGTGCGCCGACGTGAAGGCGACCGTGACCGATCTCGGCATCCCTGCGATCATGGTGACGCACCACCGCCACGAGGCGCGGACGATGGGCGATCGGATCATCGTCTTGCGCGACGGTCGCGTCACGGGGCGCGGCGACGTACGCGAGCATCTACCGTCGATGACGGAGGAGGCGTGACATGAACCGACGTACCTTCGTCCTCGCGATCGGCGCCGCAGCGATCAGCGCAATCGGCTGCAAGCGCTCGAGCGATCAGAACGAGTCGAAGCGGATGCCGAAGCCGCCTCCGCCGGCGGACGCCGAGGCGTCGTCCGAGCTGCACATCGCGGTCGAGATCGACGGCATGGCCGACGTCGCGATCGACGGCGCGAAGCTCAACGCGACGAAGCCCGACTTCGTCGACAGCGAGCGACGCGCGTGGCGGATCGAGTCGCTCATCGGAGCGTCGGCGAAGCGAGACGGGACGGTCATCGCGGTGACGGGCGAGAAGGGGGTGACGGTGACGTTGCACCAGCCGAAGAGCGAGAAGGACCCGCTCGCCGTGCTCGTCGTCAGTCGTCGCGGCGAGGTCGTCGCGGCGATGGTCGAGCCGGACGAGCCGTTCCCGCAGTACCACGGTCACGGTGGTCGGCTCGGCAGGCGAGGGGATCCGTTGCCGCGCGTCGCGGGCGTGACGAAGATTGCGATCAGCGTCGATGCGGCGGGCGACAGATGAGAGAGACGGGCGTGGACGAACGACGTCTGGACGGTCCCGCTCGTCGTCCTGCTGCGCTACAACCGTCCCGGTGATCTCGGTCCGCGATCTGTCGAAGCACTACCAAGTGCACGAGCGTCCGCCCGGATTGCGCGCCGCCTTCGCGTCGGTCTTTCGCCGCACGTACAAGACGGTCAAGGCGGTCGATGGGATCTCGTTCTCGATCGCGCCGGGCGAGCGCGTCGGATTCCTCGGGCCGAACGGCGCAGGAAAGACGACGACGCTCAAAGTGCTCTCGGGGCTCCTTCACCCGAGCGGAGGCGAGGTGCGCGTCGACGGGCACGAGCCCCGACGTCGCGACGAAGCGTTCTTGAAGAAGATCATGCTCGTCCTCGGGCAAAAGCAGCAGCTCTTGTGGGACCTGCCGCCGGCGGAGACGTTCGAGCTCAATCGCGCGATCTACGGCGTGCCGCAAGCGCAGTACGACGAGACGATCGCCGAGCTGACCGACCTTCTCGAGCTCGGTGACTTGGTGAAAAAGCCAACACGGCAGCTCTCGCTCGGCGAGCGGATGAAGTGCGAGCTGGCCGCGGCGCTCGTCCATCGACCAAAGGTGCTCTTCCTGGACGAGCCGACGATCGGTCTCGACGTCTCGATGCAAGCGGTGATTCGTTCGTTCGTGAAGCGCTACAACGAAGAGCGCGGCGCGACGCTCATGCTGACGAGCCACTACATGGACGACGTCTCCGCCCTCTGCCCGCGCGTCATCATCATCGAGCACGGGAAGCTCTCGTACGACGGATCGCTCGATGAGCTGGTGCGGCGGACGCGCCCCGAGAAGCGCGTCGTGCTTCGGCTCTCGAAGCCGGTCGACGCGAAGGACCTCGCGGGTCTCGGCAAGGTCGTACGCCACGACGCGGCCGAGGCCGTCCTCCAAGTCGCGCAGTCCGAGGTCAACGCCGTCGTCTCGCACGCGCTCGCGTCGCTCCCCGTGAGCGATCTCACCGTCGAGAACCCGCCGCTCGAAGAGGTAATGAGCGAGCTCTTCGCGCGCGGCAAGGAAGCGGAGTGACATGCTGTCGCGGCGCACGTTCCACGAGACGACGCCGAACGCGCTGACCGTCGCGTTGCGCGAGCGGCGCGCGCGCGGTGGCGAGCTGATCGATCTCACCGTGTCGAACCCGACGCAGGCCGGGGTCACCTACCCAAAGGACGCGATTCTGCGTGCCCTCTCGGATTCGCGCGCTCTCGCCTACGAGCCCGAGCCGTTCGGGATGGCGTCGGCGCGCGAGGCGGTCGCGCGGACGCTGACGGAGCAGGGGACGGCGGTCGATGCGTCGCGCGTCGCGCTCACCGCGAGCACGAGCGAAGCGTATTCTTTTCTCTTCAAGATATTGTGCGATCCGGGCGACGAGATCCTCGTCGCCGCGCCGAGCTACCCGCTCTTCGATCTCCTCGCATCGTTCGAGTCCGTGCGACTCGTGCCGTATCGCCTGGCGTACGACGGCGAATGGCACGTCGATCTCGATTCGCTCCGGCGCGCGCGCACGCCGCGCACGCGCGCGATCCTCGTCGTGACGCCGAACAACCCGACGGGCTCGTACATTAAAACGAACGAGCTCGCGGCCATGGCCGAGATGGGGCTTCCGATCGTCAGCGACGAGGTCTTTGCTCCGTACGCGCTGAAGGACGATCCGCGCCGCGCGGCGAGCGCGCTCGAAGCCGAGGGAGCGCTCGTCTTCGCATTGAGCGGGCTGTCGAAGCTCGCGGCGTTGCCGCAGATGAAGCTCGGATGGATCGCCGCGGGCGGTCCGCGCGCGCTCGTCGACGAGGCGATGGCGCGCCTCGAGCTCGTCGCCGACAGTTTTCTCTCGGTCGGGGCGCCGGTCCAGCACGCGCTCCCCGCGCTCCTCGCGTCGCGATCCGTTGCGGCCGGCGCGATCGCCGATCGCACGCGCACGAACCTCGCGGCGCTGCGCATGTCGATCGCGCCGACCTCGCCGGCGTCGCTCCTCGACGTCGAAGGTGGCTGGTACGCGACGCTTCGTCTGCCGCGCACGCAGTCGGAAGAGGCATGGTCGCTCGAGCTCCTCGATCGCGACGGCGTCTACGTGCATCCGGGTCACTTCTTCGATTTCGCCGACGAGGCGTACGTCGTCGTCAGCCTGCTCACGCCCGAGCTCGCCTTCGCCGAGGGCGCGCGTCGGCTCGCGGCGCGCGTGGTGGCGGCGAGCGGATGACCCGCCCTTCTCGCCCTCGTACCCTCGTTCGGGTGACAAAGCTTCGCCGCGCGCGGGTGTCGATCCCGTCGATGCCAAGAGCTTCGCTTCGTAAGGTCGCGGGTTTCGCGCTGATGGCGATGGGGATCGCCGCGGCTTCGGGCTGCTCGCGCGTGCATTGGTCGACGCCTTCGCCACCGGCGACGATCGTCGCGCACCCCGTCGTCCTCGACGGCAGCGGGAAGCTCCTCGCCTGGCCGCGCGAGACGTCGCCGTACGCACGCGTCGTCGAGCTGGCGTGGGGCTTCATGAAGCGCGTGCCCGTACAGCCAAATGGCCTGCCGACGTACTACTCGCACTCGCGCTTCGATCCGGAGACGTTCGCGGGCGATTCGTGGCCGCACAACCCGGCGGGCCTCAATGCGATGCTGATCGACTCGGCGCAGCTGTGGCATGCGTTCTCCGGCGATCGCGAAGTGATCGACCTCGTGATGAAATCGGCCGATCATCAGCTCGCGCACGGGACGACGCCGCCCGACGCCGAGTGGGCGAGCGTCCCGTTCTCGAGCGGAGCCGCAGGTGACACGGAGTACGGCGGCGCCGATGACGCGTGGTGCGACCACTGCGGCCGCGGCGACGGCGTCGGTTTCCTCGAGCCGGACAAAGTCGGCGAGCTCGGGCTCGGCTACCTGCGCCTCTGGATGCTCACCGACGACGCCCGCTACAAAAGCGCCGCGCTCTCGTGCGCGTCCGCGCTCGCGAAGCACGTGCGGCCGGGAGACGCGACGCACTCGCCGTGGCCGTTCCGCGTCGACGCGACGACCGGCGTCGCGCGCGACGAGTACACGGCGAACACGATCGGTACGATCATGCTCTTCGACGAGCTCTTGCGGCTGGACCTCGGCGACGCGCCGTCCGTCCGACGCGCGCGCGGTCTCGCATGGTCGTGGATGATGGCGCACCCGATGCGGAACGACGCGTGGTCGGGGTTCTTCGAGGACATTCCGATCTTCGAAGAGCCGAGCGACAACCCGAACCAATACAGCCCGCTCCAGACCGCCAAGTATCTTCTGGAGCACCCGGAGCAGGACGCCGATTGGAAGGAAGACGTCGAGCACCTCATCCAGTTCGTCACCGACACCTTCGGAGGCGACGAGAACAACGAGCGTGGGATGCAGTTCGGCGCGAACGTCATGAGCGAGCAGCGCGCGGACATGGCGAAGATGGCGAGCCACACCGCGCGCTACGCCGCGATGAACGCGATGCTCTTCGAGAAGACCGGCGATCCTGCGCTCCGCGAGCGCGCGTTCCGGTCGTTCAACTGGGCGACGTACTCGTGCGACGACGCGGGCGTCGTAGCGGTCGGCGAGGATCGCAACGAGGGCTGGTGGTTCAGCGACGGGTACGGCGACTACATTCGGCACTTCCTCGTCGGGATGGCGGCGATCCCCGAGTGGGCGCCCGCGCGCGAGAACCATCTGCTGCGGTCGACGTCGATCGTGAAGAGCGTGACGTACGATCCGACGAAGGTCGCGTACGTGACCTTCGATGCGTCGTCGACGGAAGTGCTGAGGATGCGCGCGCGTCCGACGCACGTCGACGCAGGTGGCGTGGCGATCACGGAGCGCGCGGATCTCGACGCGGATGGGTACACGATCACGCCGATCGGAGCCGGGGACTTCGTCGTGCGCATCCGGCACGCGAACGCGAGGGTGCGGATCGATCTCTGACGCGCGTCATTGGTCGAGTCGCACGAACCTCCAGTCGCTCTCGACCGAGCACCAATCCCCCGGCACCGCGCACAAGTTCGCGACGTGCAGCGCAAGGACCTTCCCGTCGGGATCGAGCCACGCGGCGCCCACGCACTCGTTGACGACGACGTCGTGGCGGTCGCCGCTTCGCACCTTGGGCTTCCGCCACCCGGGGAACGTGCGCCGGCCGCGCGGCGTCTCGAGAGTCTGATGCCCGCCGAGATAGCGAACGGTCACGGCGCCGCACCGCACGCTTTGCACCGCGCCGCACGGCGGCCAGCTCGCATAGGGATCCGATGGATCGACGACGCACGCACCGAACGGGGCGATGTCCGTCCCTCGTGCATCGAGCTCTGCGTTCAGCGCGTCGACGCGACCGCGGACGGTGGCGCCGAGCGCGGCGAACGACGCGCGTTTTCCGGCCTCGCCGGCCTGGAGCGCGCGATCGAATTCGGCCTCCGTGAGGAGGGGCACGACGCGCTCGACGCGTACGCCGTCCGGCGAAAGAAAGCGCACGGCGAGATTGGGGACGCTCGACAGGCCGCGTCCGCGCGCGATCGGGAGCACGATGACGCCGGAGGACCGGCTCCGCGCCGGTAGCTCGGGAGTGTCGATGCTCCACGCCGGCCCGCCGTGCATCGGCGTTTGGTCAACGTAGGGTGGGCCTTCGAAGACGATCCAACGCGAGGCGATGGGCGACGCCGCGGCTTCCGGGACGTCGGCGTCCCGCGGGGCGCCAGCATCGAACGTCGCGGGTGTCGTGGCGGGAGGCACGACGGGGTGGAACGCTTCGGGGCGATCGCACGCGAGTGCCAGCGCAGAGCAAACGAAGGCGAACGCGGTGCGCACCGCTGGATGGAACGCCGCAGCCGAGAGACTCATTCGCGCACCGAATCAGAACCCGCGCGCCGGCATCGCCGGCGATCGCTGCAGCCAGTTCGATCGCGGATACTCCGCCGCGCCCGGCACAACGTGCAGCGTGTAGGCGTGCCGCGACTTGGGCGAGCGGTTCGCGTGGCTCATGTGCGGCGAGAGGCCGTCGAGGAGGATCACGCCACCCTTCGCGATCTCGAGCGGGACCAGCGCGCTCTCGTCCCACGGCGTTGCGTCGGCGACCTCGAAGCGCGTGCGACGGTCGGCGTCGCGCACGAAGCGCGACTTCAGTCCGCCGCGATGCCCGCCGGGGATCGCCCACAGGCAGCCGTTGTCTCGGCGTGCGTCCTCGAGCGCGAACCAGAGGCCGACGAGCCCGCCGGGCGCCGTGTGCAAGAACGTCGCGTCTTGGTGGCAGCCGACCTCGCCGCCGATGAACGGCTGCTTGAAGATGTACATCGACTGCATCAGCCGCGGATCCTCGACAGCCAGAGAGCGTACGAGCTCCTCGACGGCGGGCGCGCGCGAGAAGCGATCGAACGCAGGATCGAGATCGTGCAGCGCGTGGCCGATCTTGTTGATCGCGGTCTCCTTCGGGCGAACGAGCTCGCCACTCGCGTCGAAGGCCCCCTCCTCGAAGAAGAAGCGGACCTTGTCGCCCGAGTCGAGGAAGTAGTCGTCGGTCTTGCGCGCTTGCTCGTTCGTCGTGAAGACCGATCGCACGTCACCGGGCTCGAACGCCGCGACGAGCTCGGCGGCGCGCGCGCGGACGGTGTCGCAGCTCTCCGCGCTCGTGAACCCTGGGAGCACGAGAAAGCCGTCGGCTCGGAAGCGCTCGATGTCGGCGCGTGAAAGGCGTCCTGCGGGAGCGTGCATCGGTGGGACCGTACTTCTCTCGCGCCGCCGGGTCACTCTCATCTACAAGTAGATCGTGGCCTCCGACATCGAGCGCACGCTCCGCGACGCCGGCGCGATCCCCGTCCATCCGCGGATCCTGCGTCGCGTCATCAAGCGCCACCGAAAGCTTCCGGGGATCGGCCTCGACGTACCGCACGCCGGCTCGTACGTCTTGCCCCGCGAGGCGCTCGCCGAGATTTGCGACGAGGCCGAGCTCGGCTGCTCGAAGGCGTCGCTCCCGGACCGAGTCATTCTCCTCCCCCGCACGCAACTCGAGGGCGACGACGTCCCGATGCGCATGTGGCGCGCGCTCTACCACGCGACGATTCATCGCGAGCTCGATCGCCAGCGCGACTCGGGCGCGCTGACGCCGGCGTCGCTGCGCGCGCGCATCCATCGCATCGGACAGACGGAGTTCGACGAGATCCGTTTCGTGCTCCGTCACGACGACCGCCTCTTGCCGCCGCACGACGACGAGGTCACGTACGCCGAGTTCGCGGCGACGTACCTCGAGATCCGCGCGTTTGCTCCGGGGCTGTTGGAGCGCACGTTCCCCGCGCTCGCGAACCTCGGCGCGATCGACGAGACGCTTGCGCTCGATCTCGACGCGGCGGCGCTCCTCGCGCGGTGTCGGCCGGACGGCGCGCCGACGGTCGACGAGCTGGCCGGGCATCGCTCCGAGCGGCCGAACGCGATGGGGGGCGACGCGATCGGCGTGCCGAGACGCTGGCGACCTCGTACGAGCGGGGCGGGGACCGCGCGCGATCGCGTGACCCTCGGTCCCGAGGTCACCGCCGCCGCCGAGCGCAAGGACCATGTCCGCGTGATGCTCGCCGAGGCACGCGCGTGGAGTGACGCGGACGACGCGAGCGCGGGCGCGTGCGAGGCGGCCGTTCGCGCGGAGACCGATCTGTTCGTGCGTCGCGTCGCAGGCGCGTTGAAGTGGCGCGGCGCCGCCGATGAAGGATGGAGCGATCTCCTCGTCCCGCTCGTCCAGGAGGCCGCGAGCGGCACGAATCCGTGGAACGTCGAGGCGCGCCTACTCTTCGACGTTCAGAAAGCTTGCATCGATCACGAACGCGAGACGTTCGCCGTCGACGTGATGGGTTGGGCGCGCTCCTTCGGCCGCCGCGCCGTTCGCCGCGCGCTCCCCGCGCAGCGCGAGGTCCGCGTCGTGAAGCATTTTCGAGCCGCGCTCGCGAAGGCGCCGCGCACGAGCGTACCCGAGCCCGATCGCGGGAACATCGCACGCATGCTCCGCGAGTGCGTCGAGCGCGCCGAGATGAACCTGCGAACGATGCTGCGTCCCAAGATCGAAGCGGCGCTCACCGCCGTGAAGCTCACGCCCGAGAGCGTCCCCGAGCGCGTCGCGTCGAAGAAGCTCGTCGACGAGCTCATCGATCAAGCCGTCGAGCGTGGCCACTTGTCGCTCGGTCACCTTCGCGACGCCGTCTCGCGCAACAACCTCAAGATGGCGAACGTCTCGGGCCCGATGGAGATCGTGCGCGGCGACGCACTCTTGCGCGCCGACGACATGCTCGCGACGTCGCTCGACGGCGTGTACCGCCGCGGCGAGATCTACCTGCGCTACTTGCAGCGCGTGAGCGCGGTGACCTTCGGCACGCGATTCGGGCGACTGCTCACGCTCTACGCGCTGCTCCCGCTCGGCGCGGCGTACGTCGGCCTCCAAGGCGCGCAGCACATCGTCGGTCCGATCAGCGAGCACCTGCTGCACTTGCGCGAGCCCGAGATCTACACGCACACGTCGTTCGCGATCACCGCGGTGCTCATCCTCGCGCTCCTTCACTCGGCCGTCGCGCGCGCCGTGGCGATGGGCGTCCTGCGCGCCATCGGCTTCGTGCTGCACGCGATCTTCTTCCGCATTCCGCGGTGGATTCGCACACGACCGCTGATCGAGTCGCTCCTCGCGAGCCGCCCCGTTCTCTTTCTCTCGCGCTTCGTCTTGCGACCGCTCGTCGTCACGGCTGTCCTCTGGCTCCTCGCTGTGCCGCTCCTTCACCTCGACTCGCGCGTCGTCCCCATCGCGGCGGTCGTCGCGTTCCTCGTCGCGAACGTTGCGCTCAACTCGAAGGTCGGCATGCGCGTCGAGGAAGCGGCGGCCGACCTGCTTGCGAGGCAATGGCGCGAGCTCCATCGTCGCGTGCTCCCGGGCCTGTTCGCGCTCCTCGCCAACTTTTTCCGTGCGTTCGTCGACGGCGTCGAACGGATCCTCTACGCGGTCGACGCGTTCCTCCTCTTTCGTCGCGGCGACAGCTCTGTCTCCGTCGCGATCAAAGGCGCGCTCGGGATCGTCTGGTTTTTCGCGGCGTACATCGTTCGCATCTACGTCAACCTGCTGATCGAGCCGCAGGTCAACCCGATCAAACATTTTCCCGTCGTGACGGTCGCCGCGAAGATCCTCTTCCCGCTCGGTCGCCAGATCGTCCCGCCGATGATCCACGCGCTCGAGCGCGTGATGCCTCGCAGCGCCGCACGCCCGATCGGCTTCACGTCGTTCTTCCTCTTGCCGGGGTTCTTCGGCTTCGCGGTCTGGGAGCTCAAAGAGAACTTCAAGCTCTATCGAATGAACCGCCCGACCGCGCTGTCGCCCGTCGCGATCGGCCACCACGGCGAGACGATGGCGGGGCTCCTCAAGCCCGGCTTCCACTCCGGGACGATCCCGAAGACGTACGCCAAGCTTCGTCGCGCGACGTGGCGCGGCGGACGGCGTGTGCTCGAGCATCGCGAAGCCTTGCATCACGTCGAGGAGGCGATTCGCCGCTTCGTCGAGCGCGAGCTCATCACGCTCCTCCAAGAGAGCCCGCGGTGGACGCCGCACGTCGAGGTCGGCCACATCGAGATTGCGTCGAACCGCGTGCGCATCGGCCTCGTCTGCGAGTCGTTGCAAGGCGGACGCGACGCCAGCGCGAGCGCGAAGATCGCGTTCGAGGAGCAATCGGGGTGGCTCCTCGGGAGCGTCGCGCAGCTCGGATGGATCGCGAAGCTCGACGAGGCTCAGCGGCTCGTCCTCGAGAACGGCCTCGCCGGCTTCTACAAGATGGCGGCGGTCGACATCGTGCGCGAGCGTCTCGAAGCGGAGCTCCGTGGCGCCGACGGCGACGCTGCGACGCCGGCGTACGATGTCTCCGAGGAGGGTGTCGTCGTGTGGCCGGACGGCGGCTACAAGACGGAGATCGTGTACCGACTCGACGGGCGAGCCACGCTCACGCCGATCGTGCGAGGCGGCGACGTGACGACGTACGCACCGCGCACGATCGACGCGAAGCGGATTCTCTTTCGTGACGAGCGTATCGAGTGGAAGCGCTGGGCGGACGCATGGGGCGACGCGGCCGAGGGGCACGCGCCGCGGATCCTCACCGGTCCGTCGCTGCTGCCGGTGGCGCGGTGAGCGCGGCGCTCGCGAAGATTCCGCCGCGAACATCGGTCTGCCTCGATTGTCGAACCGCGCTCGTCGCAGGCGAGGGGTGCGACGGCGGCAAGAAGCACCGCGTGACGTCGCTCGCGAACGAATCCGGAAAGCGGCGGCTCGTCGTCGAAGTGTGGGGCCCGGCGAGCATGAAGCGCCAGCTCCGCAACGCGGGGAAGGCGGGCAGCGGAGGTGCGGGTGCGGGATCGCTTCTGCAAGGGTGCGGCGACTGCGGCGGGTGCGACGTCGGGGCCGGGGGAGGCGAGATCATCGCGATCCTCGCCGTCGCCGCGGCCGCTGCGATCGCGGCGGTGCTCGTCGGTTGGCTCTTGCTCAAGCTGTTCCGGTACGTCCGCGAGCGGCTCGATCGCCCCAAGCCGTTCGGCGCGCTCTCGGCGGCGCCCGTGCTCCGCGGACGCGGCGTGACGGGGAAGGTCGTCGGCGATCTCCGCTCCGACTCTCCGCTCGACGAGCCGAGCCTCGCGTACGCGCTCGAGTACCGTTGCCGCCGCGTTCTCTCCGGCGCCGTGATGCTCCGCGACGCCGCGACGCGCGGGTTCGACGTCGCGCTGAAGGACGGACGCAAAGCGCGCGTGCCCGCGGGGCGCATTCGGATCGACGGCGTCTTCGCGGCGCGAGGCTCGCGCACGCGCGCGGCGGCGATGGCGCACCTCGAGACGATCGATCCGTCGCGCGATCGCGAGCCCATCGCCGAAGAGAACGAGACGACCAATCCGTTCCCGTTCGATGACGTCGTCGAGATCGATCTGCTCCCTGGCGACGAGATCGAGCTCGTCGGAGAGCTCGCGCCGACCGCCGATCCCGAAGCATCGACCGGCAGCGCGTACCGAGATTCGGCGTCGCTCCTCGTTCCCGTGGGAGTGCCGCGGATTCGCGTCGTCGCTCCCGCCCGTCGCTAGAGCGAGCGTCGCGCTACTTCTTCGGCGCGGCGCTGGCGGATGCCGACGGTGCCGCGGAAGCCGACGCTCCCGGCGTTGCGCCGGTCTGCGACGCGCGGAAGTTCAGCGCGCGCTCGCGCACTTCCTTCTGCAGGTTCGCCACGTCGCCCGGCTTCTTCGATTTCACGACGAACTCGGCTCCGCCCGGGACGTCCTTTGCGCCGACGGTCGTGTCCTTGACCACGACGGGGCAGCGCCCGAGGCCTCCGCCGCCGGTGCCGCTTCCGCTGTGCGTGACGGCGCCCGCGTCGTGGAGCGACGCCTCGACGACGAACTTCGCGCGCGAGCGAATCTCCTTCTCGAAGACGTCGCCCTTCGCCGTCACGGTGATCATCACGCCGTCCTTCGTATCCTTCACTTGCGTCTGCGCGCCGTCGACGGCGCTAGGGCAGTGCGCCATCTTTCGCTCGCCCGCACCTTGCGTCGCTTGCGGGACGACGTCTTGGTAGCGCTCGCGCGTCTCGCGGCGCAGCCACGGGAGCGTCTCGGCGTTCTTCGTCTTCACGGTGATCTTCGTGCCGTCGGGCACGTCGGCGAGGTCGACGGTCGTGTCCTTCATGACGACGGGGCAGCGACCGAACGTTCCGCCGCCGCCTCCGCCACCGTTGTGCTTCGCGGCGGCCGCTGGGCTCTTCGATGCGTCGGCGAGCACCTTGGCGCGCGCGCGAATATCGGCGACGCCGGCCGCGTCTTTCGACGTGACGACGAGCTCGACGCCGCCATCGACGTCGGTGATCACCGTCGTCGCGCCGGTCACCGCGCTCGGGCAGTGCGCCATCTTGCCGTTGGGGGCGACGGTCGCCGTGACGGCGGATGCGGACGCGGACGCGCTCGGCTGCGCGCTCGCCTGTGCGCTCGGCGGCGCGATCGTCGTCGGCGGCACGGGCAGCGGCTTCTTTTCATCCTCGCAACCGATGGCGAAGACCGATGCAGTGACGAGAGCGAAGAGAGCGGTAGAAATGCGCACGGCAGGCCTCCTGAGGGCGACGTGTAACACGGGTGTGACATTCGTATCGGGGGTCTTCGCGCACTGCAAGCGCAGCGAGGTGCGTGTTTCAGTCGTCCCCGAACCGGATCCCTTGCGCGAGCGCCACTTCGCCGCCGTAGCTCACGACGACCGTCTGCCGCCGCATGTACGCCTTCCACGCGTCCGAGCCGCTCTCGCGCCCGCCGCCGGTCTCCTTCTCGCCGCCGAACGCGCCACCGATCTCCGCGCCGCTCGTCCCCATGTTGACGTACGCGAGCCCGCAGTCGGAGCCCTCGGCGGAGAGGAAGCGCTCGGACGCACGGAGATCGCGCGTGATGATCGCCGACGAGAGACCTTGCGCGACCTCGTTGTTCATCGCGATCGCATCGTCTAGCCCGTCGTGCTCGAAGACGTAGAGGATCGGCGCGAAGGTCTCGTCGTGTGCGATCGGCAGACCGCGCGGCGCGCGAACGATCGCCGGCGTGACGAAGAATCCGGGTCGATCGACGCGCTCGCCGCCGCACAAGACCTCGCCGCCCTGCGCGCGAGCCGCCGCGAGCGCCGCCATCATGTTGTCGACGGCGCGTGCGTTGACGAGTGGGCCCATGAGCGTCCCTTCGGCGAGCGGATCGCCTATCGTCACCTTTGCGTACGCCGCGACGAGGCGTCGCGTGAGCTCGCTCGCGATCGATTTGTGCGCAACGAGGCGCCGCGTCGACGTGCACCTCTGCCCCGCGGTGCCGACGGCCGCGAAGAGGATCGCGCGCGTCGCGATCGCGAGGTCCGCGTCCTCCATTACGATGACCGCGTTGTTCCCGCCGAGCTCGA
>JAYVXB010000049.1:0-8707 GCA_043785585.1 Deltaproteobacteria bacterium
CCGCGACGCAGCTCCTCTTCGCGATGAAGACGCCTCCGCGAGCGAAGGTCCCGCTACCGGTCACGATCATCGCCGCGATGATTTGCGTCGCGACGCTGCTCTGGCTGGCGTGGCAGCTCTTTCTCGTCCGCCGATGACGAGGCGCGACGCGAGCGACATCGCCTCGCCCATCCCGCGCGGGTCGGCGGTCCCCTGCCCCGCGCGATCGTACGCGGTGCCGTGATCGACGCTGGTTCGCACGATGGGCAGACCGAGCGAGACGTTGACCGCTTCGCCGAAGCCGACGAGCTTCATCGGGATGGTCGCTTGGTCGTGGTACATCGCGACGACGCCGTCGTAGTCGCCGGCGACCGCGCGACGGAAGGCGCTCTCGGCGGGGACGGGGCCAACGAGGACGACGCTGACGCGCTCGCGCGCGAGGCGCTTGCGAGCGGTCTCGATCCCCGGGGCGATGCTCTCGATCTCTTCGTCGCCGAGGAGACCCGACTCTCCGGCGTGCGGGTTGAGCCCCGCGACGGCAATGCGTGCGCCCTCCGCGCGTGCGACGCCGAGCTTCGTGAGGAGCACGCCGAGCCAGAACGCGGCGCGCGCGACGGCGACCGCGGTGATCGCGCGCGGCACCGCGGCGAGCGGCAAGTGCGTCGTGACGAGCGCCGTCGTCAGCGGCTCGGACCAGAACGCCATCACGACCTCGCGCGCGCCGAGACGACGCTGCAAATGCTCGGTGTGCCCGCGGAAGCCCGCGGATCCCGGCGCGCGCGATCGCGAGATCGCGTCTTTGCTCACCGGCCCGGTCACCATCGCGTCGGCCTCGTTGCGCGACACGAGATCGCACGCAGCGTTGATCCACGCGAGCTGCGCCGCTCCTGACGCGGGCGTCGGCGCACCGGACGCACGATCCTTCGGTACGATCGAAGTCGTCGGTTGAAACACCCCGATCGATCCCTCCGGGAGCTGCCACGCGTGCGTCGGGCGGGTCACGCGCACCAGCCGGCTGTCGTCGACGCCGCGCATCTCGGCCGCGTCCGCGATGAGCGCCGCGTCGCCGATCAAGAGCACGCGCGCCTCGGACTCCGCCGCCGCTGCGACGCTCACCTCGGCGCCGACGCCGCACGGGCAGCCGATGCTCACGGCGAGGCGCGCGCGGCGCCCACGCGCAGCACCGGTCGTCTTCGTTTGGCGAGGCTTCATTTCTTTGCGTCGCCCGACGCGCGATCGCGCGACCTGGCCCGTGTCGCCTCCGTGAGCTCGAGCGACGATCCCTCGCCCGCTTGCTCGCTCGGCGATCGCAGCTTGTACCCCGCGCCGCGGAGAGTCTCGAGCGGGAGCGCGTCGCCGAGCTTTGCGCGCAAGCGCCTGACGTGGATGTCGACCGTCCGCGCGCCGCCTTCGTAGCGTGCGCCCCACACGCGAGCGAGGAGCACTTCGCGCGTGAAGACGCGACCGCGGTTGCCCGCGAGGAACGACAGCAGCGAGAATTCTTTCGCCGTCAGCAAGACGCGCCGACCTTCGAGAGTGACCTCGTGCGCCGCGCGATCGACGACGAGCCCGCCGACCTTCAAGCGCTCTTCGGTCGAGAACTCGCTGCGCTTCCATTCGAGCGCGCGGATGCGCGCGTAGAGCTCGGCCGGTGCGCACGGCATGACGACGAAATCGTCGAAGCCCGCCGACGGCTCGACGCGCGCGACTTGGCGCAAGGGGAGTGCGAGGATCGCCGGCGTCTGCGTGAGCGTTTGCTCTTTGCGCGCGGCGCGGAGCGCAGTCGTCGCGAGGTCGGGCCTCTCGCCCGCCTCGAAGATCATCGCGCGCGCGATCGCATCCCCCTCCGCGTCGACGGCGCGTCCGAAATCGTCCCAAAGATCGAGCGTCCGAACGTTGGCGCCGAGCGTGCGAAGGAGCGACGCGGCCCCTGCCTCGCTCTCGAGCTCTGGACCGTGGCCAACCACAAGCACGAACGAGCTCGGCTTCGCGACCATGACGCAGCGAACGGCATATCACGCGCCGCGTCCAAACGCCCGGATGAGTCAGATTCGAGAGCGGGCGCGGAGATTGCCCCTCTTCACGCCGGAGGCTGCAGGCTTCGCGCCTTCGCGTTCGCCGCTCACCCCACCTTCGTCCCGCCGACCGTGATCCCGGAGATCTTGATCGTCGGACACCCGACGCCGACCGGAACGCTCTGCCCGTCCTTGCCGCACGTCCAGATGCCGTCGGAGACCTCGACGTCGTTTCCGAGCATCGTGACCTTGTTGAGCGTCTCGGGTCCGTTGCCGATCAAGTTCACGCCTTTGAGCGGCGCGGTGATCTTTCCGTCCTCGACGAGGTAGCTCTCCGTCAGCGAGAAGACGAAGTCACCGTTCGCGATGTCGACCTGACCGCCGCCGAACTTCTTCGCGTAGATCCCGCGCTTCACCGAGCGGATGATCTCCTCGGGGTCGTGCGGACCCGCGGTGAGGATCGTGTTCGTCATGCGCGGCATCGGCGCCGACGCGAAGCTCTCGCGACGACCGTTGCCGCTGGGCGTCAGCTTGAAGTGCTTCGCGCTGTGCGCGTCGTGCATGTAGCCGACGAGCTTCCCCTTCTCGATGAGGACGCTCGATCGCGGCTCATTCCCTTCGTCGTCGACGTTGATCGTGCCGCGTCCCTGCAAGAGCGTCGCGTCGTCGACCACGGTGCAGAGCGCGCTCGCAACCATGTTTCCGATCTGCCCCGAGTAGTTGCTCGTCCCCTTGCGATTGAAGTCGGCTTCGAGCCCGTGACCGACCGCTTCGTGCAGCAGGATCCCGCTGTCGCCCGGCGCGAGGACGACCTCCATCGTTCCCGCGGGCGCCTCCTGCGCGTCGAGCATTCGGATCGCTTGTTCGGCGGCTTGCTTGCCGTGCCACTCGGGGCTCTTCGCGTCGAAGTACCCGAGCGTCGTGCGACCTCCGCCTCCCGACGATCCTTCCTGCCGTTTGCCGTCGCGCTCGGCGATCGCGTGGATGCCGAAGCGGAGCAGCGGCTGCGTGTCGCGCGCGAGCCTTCCGTCCGAAGTCATCACGAGGATCTCGCGGATCTCCTCCGCGAGGCTCGCCGACACCTTAATGATGCGGCTATCGAAGGCGTGCGCGGCGGCGGCGGCGCGCTCGAGGAGGCGGCGCTTGTCCATGCCGGGGACGTCGAGCGTGACTTTCTCGAGCTCGTAGCGTCGCGGCAGAGTCACGGCCTTCGCGGCGATCGGCTTGAGCGATCCGCCTCCCGTCGCGATTTGCGCCGCGGTCTCTGCCGCGCGCTTCATCGCGTCCCAGTCGAGCTCTTCGACGTACGCATACCCGGTTGCGTCGCCCTTTTGCACCCGGACGCCGAGCCCCATCGACACGCCGCGCGACGCGCTCTTGAGGATCCCCTCGTCGAAGACGAACCCGCCCGCCGCGCGGTATTCGAAGAAGAGATCCGCGTAGTCGCCGCCGTTCGACAGCGCGATGACGAGGAGCTTCTCGCCGAGCTGGACGTCGATTTCGCGCGCGCCGCCGACCGCGAACGGGGCACGGTAGAGAACGGATCGGGTGGTCGTCGTGGAGGTCGCAGTGTTCGCCATGGGACTGCGAACGTACGCGTGCCGCGCGGCCGCGTCGAGGGAGGGAGGGACCGTTGGGGACGATGAGCGCGCATGTGTGCGCACGACGCCCCGCCTCTGCCATCTGCTGGAAGTATGCAGCGGAGGAGAAAGGGAGCTACTCTCCTAGTGCCCTCGCTGACGTGCGCGTTCCGACCTCTCTTGCTCTCGATTTGTCTCTTGTCGCGGCTCGTACTCGGCACTGCATGGGGTCCCATGCAGTTGCCAACGGCGAGGGCACGCGGCGGGGGCCTTCGTTATTTTTTTCGCTAACGTTTCGCATCGTTCACGAGGAAACGAGACCGATCTCAACACGCTGACTGTTCCGCGTGGCCCAGGGAGTGCTTCCGTCCGTGGCAATCGACCGCGAAAAGGTATTGGCGGCCGCCCAGAAGTTCGTCGAGAAAAAAAAGTACGACAAGGCGGTCCTCGAATACCAAAGACTGATCCAGGAGGATCCGAACGACGCTCGGACCCTGCTGAAGATTGGCGACCTCCAATCGAAGATGGAGGCGTACGCCGACGCCGTCGGTACGTACGAACGCGTCGGTAAGTTCTATGCGCAGCAGGGCTTCGCGCTGAAGGCCATCGCGGTCTACAAACAGATCCGCGAGATCATCCTCAAGCACATCCCGAACCTCGAAGAGCGCTACTCGCACATCACGCCGAAGCTCGCCGAGCTCTACGTGCAGCTCGGTCTCACGAGCGACGCGCTCGCAGCGCTCGACGAAGTCGCGACGCGGATGCAGCGCCAGGGGCGCGACCCCGAAGCGATCGAAGTCTTCCGTAAGATCGTCGAGCTCGATCCGACGAACCCGCTGCCGCACCTGCGACTCGCCGAAGCGCTCTCGCGCAACAAGGACGCGGACGGTGCGGTCACCGAGTTCGGGATCGCGGCCGGACAGCTCGTGAAGCTCGGTCGCCGCGACGACGCGCTCAAGGTCGTCGAGCGTTTGCTGCACCACAAAGCGGATCCGGTGCACGCGCGGATCGCGGCCGAGCTCTACCTCGCGCGCGCGCAGCCGAACGACGGTCTGCAAGCGCTCGCCAAGCTGCAGATCTGCTTTCAGAGCAACCCGAAGGACCTCGACACGCTGGCGCTCCTCGCGCGCGCGTTCAATGCGATCGGGCAGGCGGCGAAGGGGATCGAAGTTCAGAAAGAGATGGCGCGGCTCGCGCAGGAGCAAGGGAAGACCGAGCTCTTCAAACAGATCGTCGAGCGCCTCGTGCGCCTCGCGCCGAACGACGAAGGCGTCAAACGCATCCTCAACTCGATGCACGGGCCCAGTTCGACGGGCTCATCGATCCCGCCGCAGAACCAAGCGCCGGCGCAAGCACGCGGGCGCGAGCGCGAGGTCGTCGAGGAGGTCCAGGAGATCGAGGAAGAGCCGGAGCTCGAGCCGGAAGAGCTCGACGCCGAGTCCGAAGAGCAGCCCTTCGAGATGCGTCCGAGCGGGCGCCCGCCGCCGCTGGACGACGACGACGGGTTCGACGAAGTCGAAGGCGGGAGTCTCTCCACCGACGTCGTCGTCGAGAGCAGCATCGAGATCGTCGAAGAGGTCAACGCGAACGCGAACGCCGGGATCTCGGCGGACGCGCGCACGCGCCTCGCGCACATCCTCGCGGACGCGGCGGGGTATCGACGGCAGCGCTTCTACGCGAAGGCGGTCGAGACGCTCCGCATGGGGATCCAGCTCGCGCCGCGATCGTTCGAAGCGCGCGAGGTGCTGCGCGACGTGCTGCTCGAGGCGGGGCAAGAGCGCGAAGCGGTCCTCGAGATGCTCGATCTCGCGTCGATGCAGATCGACGCGCTCGACGGCGACGGCGCGGCGCAGACGCTCCAAGACGTGCTCGCGCTCGAACCGCAAAACCCGCGCGCCGCGGACATGCTGCGTGAGCTCGGGTACGAGCTCGTCGAAGAGCAGCAAGCGCCAGCGTCTGCGCGCTACCAGGCCGACCTCGCGCCGATGCGCGAGCAGTACCCGAGCTACGATCCGGACGCTCCGCTCCCGTCGTACGATCTCGAAGAGATCGGACCGGAGGCGGTCGCAGCGCACTACTCCGATCCGGTAATGCGCAACGCGCAGGGCGCGCAGCACCATCCGCAACAACAACCTCAGGGCCTCGACGACATCGACGATCCGTTCGGCGACGGCGCACCGTTGCCGCAGTTCCCGCTCGAGCCCGCGGCGGAGAGCGAAGCGCAGTTCGATCTCGTTTCGCGCGATCCCGAGCCGTACGACGACGGCGAGATGCAGCAGGACGATCCGTTCGAGGGTCAGCAAGAGGACCTTCGCACGGACGCATCGATCCAGCTTCCGCCGCAGGCGCGGCAGATGATGCCCGAAGACGAGCCGCCGACGGCGACTCGTGCGCAGCCCGCGGCGGTGGGCGCCGAGCTCGAAGAGGCGCTCGAAGAGGCCGACTTCTTCGCGTCGCGAGGCCTCTACGACGACGCCAGGACGATCCTCGAGGAGCAGCTCGCGCGCCTGCCGAAGCACCGCCTCATCCTCGAGCGCATGGCGGAGATCGAAGCGCAGGAGCGGAGCGCGCAGGGCGGGTCCGGCACGCGCGAGAAACCACGCAACTCGCCGTCGCAGCCGACCGAGGTCGATCGCAGCTTCGACATCGCCGAGTCACTCGGCGCGATCGAGCGCGACCGACCGAGCGCTCCCGGCGGCGGCGGTGCAGCGCCGGCGTTCTCCAGCGGCGCCAAGCAGATCGACGTCGAAGAGGTCTTCGCGAAATTCAAAGAGGGCGTCGCGAAGCAGATCTCCGTCGACGACGCGCAGTCGCACTACGATCTCGGCGGCGCTTACAAAGAGATGGGGCTCCTCGACGACGCCATCCGCGAGTTCGAAACGGCGGGGCGCGATCCGAAGCGCGAGTGCGTGTGCCAGTCGATGGTCGGAATGATTCAGCTCGAGCGCGGGAGCATCAACGAGGCGATCGACGCTTTCATGCGCGCGCTCCACGCGACGATACGCACGCCGGATCAAGAGATGGCGCTCTGCTACGAGATCGGCGCGGCGTACGAAGTGAAGAAGATGGTCAAAGAGGCGCTCAGCTATTACCAGCGCGTGCAGCGACGCGACGCGACGTACCGCGACGTCGTCGAGCGCGTCCGACGCCTCTCGGGGCCGGGCAAGGGTTCGATGCGTGCCGCGGCGGTCGGCGCGGACGACGAGTTCGATCGCGCGTTCGACGACATTCTAGGCGGCGGCGGCAAGCTCCCGTAGCGCATGGATCCGCGGGACGAAGCGCTCGAGGATTTCCAGCGCATCACCGTCGCGTCGACACGCGCGGGGCTGTACGTGCTGCGCACCGAAGGGCGCACGCCGAAGGCGCTGAAGACGCTCGTCGACAGCACCCACGCGCAGAGCGGCGCGATGAACGAGCGGCTCCAGGAGAAGTACGATCCGCAGCGGCGCTACTTGCCGGTCTGCGCCGAGGGGTGCGCGTCGTGTTGCTACATGAGCGTGCTCATCGCGCCCGTCGAAGCGCTGCGGATCGCGGAGCATCTGCGCGCGACGCGCGACGACGAAGCGTTCGCAGCCGTGCGCGCACGCATCGCCGATGCGGCCGCGAAGACGCGCGACCTCTCGCAAGAAGAGCGCATGCGCGTGCAGCTCCCCTGCCCGCTCCTCGACACCGAGACGGCGACGTGCACGATTCACGAGGCGCGCCCCGGAATGTGCCGCGCGTACAACTCGTGCGACGTGAAGGCGTGCGTGACGGCGTTCGAGACGAAGGATCTCCACGCGCCGATCCCCGGCAATCGGCTGCAGCAAGACGGGGTCACGTCGGTGTGGATTGGAATGCTCGCGGCGACCTCGGTCGCGGGGCTCGACGCGCAAGTCGTCGAGCTGAGCGCGGCGCTCGATCTCGCGCTCGACGTGCCGGACGCGGCCGAGCGATGGCTCGCGGGCGAGCGACTCTTCGAGCGCGCGCAGACGAAGGTGAGCCGAGCGGGCGCGCCACGCGCGACGATGGCGACCCACGCCGCAGCGCGCGAGCTTCGCGCGCGTCACCCCGATGAAGTCCCCGCGACCACGAAGCCGTCGGCGAGCCGCTCACGCAACGAGAAGAAGCGCGCGAAGAAGAAGCGCTAGCGCTCTACAGCGAGGTGCCGTTGCTCGCGGGAGCAGGCGGCGGGGCGGGAGCAGGTGCGGGAGCAGCGGCGGGCGCGGGTGCGGCGGCGCGCTGCGGTTGGGCGCTCGGCGCGGCCGCGGGAGGCGGCGCGCTCGGATCGGGCTCGCCGCGGATGCCGTGCTGGAGATCTTGCTGCGTGTCGCGGAGCCCGGTGTCGAGGCTGTGGCCAGCGTTCTCGAGCGAGCGGCATCCCGTCGCGAGCGCGCCCACCGTCAGCGCGACCATCAGAACCCGGAGTCCAGGCGAAGTGCTCATGCCACTCCGTCCACTGCAACCTGCCGGCCAATCACAGCGCTGGGCGTCGGCCGAGCTGCGTGACGCGGTATGGACGCGCGTTCACGCTCGACCTGTGACCTCGAGCGCCCTGACGAGCGCGGCGACGTACGGATCGGATCGGTCGACGAGGCGCAGCGCATCTGCGCGCGTCCGTTGTCGCGAAAAGAGGATTCGGAACGCGCGAGCGAGCGCTGCGATCGATTCGTCGGCAACGCCGCGCCGCCGGAGACCGACGACGTTGAGCGCACGGACGCGCGCGCGGTCGCCCTGGACGATCACGAAAGGGGGCACGCGCTTCTCGCACATCGCTCCCGCGGCGACGAACGCGCTGTCGCCGACCTCGACGAACTGCGCCACGCCCGCGAGACCGCCAAACGTCGCCCAGTCGCCGACGACGGCGTGCCCAGCGAGCTGCACCGCGTTCGCGATCACGCACCGCGATCCGACGACGACGTCGTGCGCGACGTGCGCGCCGACCATGAAGAGATTGTGGCTCCCGATGCGTGTCGCGCGCCCTTCCGTGCCGCCGTGGACGGTGACGTGCTCGCGGAAGACGTTGTCGTCGCCGATCTCGGTGCGCGTCGGTCCGCCACCATGCTTTTTCGCCTGAGGCGCGCCGCCGATCACCGCGAACGGATGAACGACGTTTCGCTCGCCGATCGCGCAAGGCCCGTGAATCACCGCGTG
>JAYVXB010000050.1:0-8706 GCA_043785585.1 Deltaproteobacteria bacterium
AAGCTCATCATCCGGTATCGACACCTACGGCGGCGGAGCGAGCTGCGGACGCGGAATCGGCATGATTCGCGGGCCGGACGCGCTCGGAGCAGCCTTCGCGGCCGCCGATCCCGAAGCCGCCGCAGACGCCGAAGCCGAAGCCGCCGGAGCCGCCCCCGGCACCGCCCACGTCACGCGCCCGAACCGCGGCGCGTGATGGAAGTTCCCCTTCCCGAGGATCGGCGACCACGACACGCCGCCGTTGTTCTTCATCGCGTAGAAATTCATCCGCCAGACGTCGCCCGCCTTGGGCGGCTTGTTCGCCGCCTTCGCAAAGCCCGCCCACGGGATCGCGATCTCGACGTTGTACCCGTCCGTCTTGTCGCCCGCCTTCGTCACGACGACGACGCTCTTCAACTTCGGATCCCAGTCCTCGTGCCCGAACGGCCCGTTCGGTCCGCCGCTCGGCTGCTGGAGCGTGTCGAACTGCGACTTGAAGACCTTGTTCTGCGGGTTGATCTGAAGCTCGTAGTAGTCCTTGTTGTCGCCGTCGCCGTCGGGATCGACCATCATCTCGACGGTGTCCTTGGTCCACAGCTTGGGCTGCCCCGACGCGGTGAAGTCGTTCGGCTGCGCCTTCGCGTCGGTGAAGCCCGTGTACAGCTCGGCGCTCTTCACCGTGTAGAATGCATACAAGTTCGTGTCGTCCCAGGTGATCTTCGCCTGACCGTTCACCGGGAACGTGGTGTTGGGTCTCCCGGAGGAGACCTCAACGAAAGGGCCGGTGCTCGTGGCGGCTCCCCATGCTTTGTCGTCGTCTTTGCCGTCGACGACGATCTTGTCGTTCGCCGCCATCTTGTTGACGATGATCGCGGGCGGCGCCGCCTCGGTGTGCTGCTCGGGCGCGGCAGGCGCGAGGCCCGTCTTCACCTTGCCGGCGATCGCGCGGTTGTCGCCGTCGTTCGCGCCGGTGATGATCCGGAGGCGCGCTTCGCCCTTCCAGACGCCGGTGAACACGGTGAAGGTCTGCCCCTTTACGCCGTCGGGGACCTTGAAGGTCTGCTCGTCGACGTAGAACTTCCCCTTCTCCCAGCGATCGGGCCCCATGATCTGCTTCTCGTTGCGGATCTCGCGGAGCGGTCCGGCGCCGTCGAGGTTGCCGATCGACGAGTCGTTCGCGTCGTCTTGGACGTGCGTGAAGAGCTTCCACCCGTCTTCGAGCGTGTCGTCGCAGCGCCAATAGTACGTGAGCTTGATCTCGGTGCCGGGCTTCGCGGGCTCGGGCTCGGCCTTGAAGCCGATGAGGTGCAGCTTGTTCTCGAAGTTGATGTCGAGCTTGTGCCCGACGTCGGCCGGCATCGTGTCGAGGATGTACGGCTTGAGCCGCTCTTTGTCCTCGGACGTGAGGCCCTTCGACCCGCCGACGCAGGCCCCGAGCAGGACGACGGTGCCCACCAGAACGAATCCCAACATCCCGTGACGTGCTCGCATCTCGTCGTCTCCTAAGGTCGGTGTCGCGCTGAAACCTGGAACTACCTGCGGCTCTTGCGGCGCGCTTCTTTCTCGCGCTTCCGCTGCGCCTTTTTCGCGTTCTTCTCGCTCGTAGACAAGGGCTTCATCTTCGTCATGCTCTCGCCGCCGTCACCCATGCCGGGCATCCCGGGGAATCCGCCCATCCCGCCCATTCCGGGCATCCCAGGAAATCCGCCCATGCCGGGCATCCCGGGAAATCCGCCCATTCCAGGCATCCCGGGGAATCCGCCCATGCCGGCCATTCCACCTGGGAGACCGCCGCCGCCGCCCATCTTCGCCATCTGCTTCTGGACGTTGCGCGCCATCGCGATGTTCTTCATGCCGGGGATCTTCCCCATCATCCCCATGTTCTGCCCGAGCCCCTCCATCATCTGGCGCATGAAGAGGAACTTCTGCACGAGCTCTTGCACCGCCTGCTCCGGCTGCGCCGAGCCCTTCGAGATGCGCGCGACGCGGCCGGGCTCGCGGATGAGCGCGTACGGATCGTTTCGCTCGAAGCGCGTGAAGCTCGAGATCATCGCCTCGATGCGCACGAGCTCTTTGTCGTCGAGGTTCGCGCCCGCGGGGATCATGTCGCCCATGCCGGGCATCTTGCCGACGAGATCTTTGAGCGATCCCATCTTCTGGATCATCTTCACTTGCTCGAGGAAGTCATCGAGGGTGAACTTTCCCTCGAGCATCCGCATCGCGTCTTCGGCGGCTTTTTTCTGATCGACGACCTCTTCGAAGTCCTTCATCAGGCCGACGACGTCGCCCATGCCGAGGACGCGCGACGCCATTCCCTCGGGGCGGAACTCTTCGAACTTGTCGACGCCTTCGCCGACGCCGGCGAAGCGAATCGGCGCGCCGGTGACTTCTTTCACGCTGAGCGCGGCGCCGCCGCGTGCGTCGCCGTCGAGCTTGCTGATGACGACGCCGGTGAGGCCGAGGACGTCGTTGAAGCCCTTCGAAACTTTGACGGCGTCTTGGCCGATCATCGCGTCGATGACGAGGAAGATGTTCTGCGGCGAGACGGCGGCTTTGATGTCGCCGAGCTCTTTCATCAAGAGCTCGTCGATCGCGAGGCGACCGGCGGTATCGTAGATGATGACGTCGCAGCCTTTGGCCTTCGCTTCGGCGGGCGCGGCGGCGCAGATTTCGAGCGGCGTCTTGCCGTCGACGTTGAACACCGGCACGCCGACCTGTCCGCCGAGAACGCGGAGCTGCTCGACGGCGGCGGGGCGCTGCATGTCGGCGGCGACGAGGAGCGGCTTCTTGCCGTCCTTGAGGAGGTAGCGCGCGAGCTTCGCGCACGTCGTCGTTTTGCCGGAGCCTTGGAGGCCGACCATCATGATGCCGGTCGCCTTGCCCTTTTCGGCGAACGTGATCGCCGCGCTCCCTTCGGGCGGGGACATGAACGCGAGCATCTCGTCGTGGCAGATCTTGACGAACTGATCGCTCGCGCTGACTTTGAGGGTCTGCCCGTCGGGCCCCTTTGCGCGGACGCGGACGACCTCGCCGAGCGCCTGCGCTTTCACGCGCGCGAGGAACGCTTTGACCACGCCGAGCTCGACGTCGGCCTCGAGCAGGCTGAGCCGCACTTCGCGAAGCGCCGTCTCGACGTTTTGCTCCGTGAGCTCGGTGAGACCGGCGAGGCGGTTTTTGGCCGCTTTGAAGCCCTTGGCAAGTGCGTCGAACATACGGAGGGACGGCTTAGCACAGGGGGCGGACGAACCGCCAGGACGCCCGGGAAGAGCCTGCGGTGTCGCCGCGTTCAGCCGTCGAACCCGAGCACGTGCAAGAGCGCAGCACGCACTTCGCTCCACCGCGTCTCCGGAAAAGTCGCGATGCGCGCGCCGAGGTCGCCCCGTGGAATGGCTCGAATCCACTCCACCTTCAGCGTGCAAACCACGGCCATACCGTCACGCTCGTCCAGTACGATCTCCCACGGCAGACCGCGAATCGTGGTGGAGCACGGCACGACCACTACCTCTGAGAGCGCCGAGATGTTCTCGGCACGGCCCAGCGCGACGACCGGGCGTTGCTTGTCAGGTCGTCCGAACCGAAACCAGCGAATGTCGCCACGCGCGATCACGGATCGTCCGGAAAGTCGTCGTCCTCGTCGATCGGCCCCTGCGGTCCCCGAAGGGCCCACTCGCGGAGCAGAGCCGTGTTCTCCGCAGGTGAGAGCTCGCGATCCTCGGCGACCTGCTCCACGGCGACGGGCTCGACGACGACGCGCACTCGCCGACCATCGAGCGTCGGGACAGGCGCGTCCAGCGTAATTGTGGTGCCGTGGAGGAAGCCAGTGAGCGCATTCGTCATGCTGGCCAAAAGCGTAGCGCGGGGTGGGGTTCGTGTCGCGTCTTCACACCCCGTGTTTCATGCGAAGCGCGAGGAGCTTCGCGTCGCAATCCTGCATCCCCGCCCGCCCCTCCAAAAGAAGCCGCTCCGACTCGGCGAGCTTCCCAGCGAGCTCCTTCGCACGCGGCTCCTCCCTCGTGAGGCGCTTCTGCTCCAAATCGTCGAGCCCGACCTCGACCTCGTGCTTGAGCACGAGCGCCTTCACCGTCGCATCGATCCCCGCGACGCACACCGCCTTCGCCGCGACGACCTCTGGATTGCCGCACACGACCGCATTCACATCGCCCGCGACCGTCGCCTTCTGCGCCGGCTCGGCGCGCTGATAGCGCTCCATCGCCGCCGCGAGCGACGCGGTCTCGCGCTTCGCATCGTCCGAGCACGCGGTGAGGGAGAGGACCGCCAAGACGCCAAGACGCCAAGGGGAGCTCTGTTGTCTCCGTCCCCAAAATCTTGGCGTCTTGGCGCCTTGGCGGTCAAATGCAAACGCGGTCATCCCAGCTCGATCTTGCTCCACATGTCGCGGCGCATCTTTTCGCGGCGGGGATCGGTCTTGGTGATCATGCGCGCGACGCCCCACGCGGCGATGAGCTCGCCTTCTTGGCCGAGCGCCGGGAGCGTGCTCGGGCCGACGACGAAGGCGCCGGGGAGGGGCGTGCGGAGCGGTTCGGCGGCGAGGCCGTAGAAGGCGCGCGGATCGGATTCCCAGCGCGCGACCATCGGCTCGGCGTCGAGCGAGCCGCCGCCGGTTCGCAGAGACGCGCGGTCGACCTGTTTGCGTTCGCCGCTGCGGTAGTCCCAGAGCGGGCGGCCGTCGTGCGGCGAGTCGACGATGACGTAGTGGCGTTCGACGAAGGGGAGGAATTGTTCGAGCGCGGAGAGGACGGCTTCGCGCGCGCCGGAGATCGGGACGGGCGCGCCGTCGGGGAAGAGTGCTTCGGCGATGAGGAGCGTGGTGCCGGGGAGGCCGGTCGCGTCGGCGCGGCGCTGCAGGTGGATCAGTGGCTTGCTCGGATCGAAGCCGCGGTGGGGCCACGACGAGAGCGCGAACGCTTCGTCGGCGAGCGCGGCGGGGACGCCCTCGTTCTTGACGACGATCGAGACGACGAAGCGGAGCTCGCGCGGCAAGAGGCGCGGGACGGCAGCGAGCGCGCGGCGCGGAGGATCGAAATCGGGCGCGAGATCGAGGAGCGATCGCGTCGTGAGATCGGTGACGACGAACTGCACGCCGGTCGGTGCCTCGTCGCCGTCGATGTGGACGCCGGCGATGCGGCCGTTCTTGTGAACGACGCGCGCGACGCGATCGTTGAGCTTCGCGTCGCCGCCGTGCGCGCGGACGCGCTCGACCAAGAAGTCGACGAGCTCGTCCTCGCCACGCGGAAGCCTCGACACGCCGCGCGTCCACGCGCCATGCAGCCGCGCGACCGCGAACGCCGGCATGTGCACGAGGTGGCTCGCGAACTGCGCCGGGATCTCGACGATCGCGCGGTAGTCGTGATCGCGCGGGAACTCGGCGAGAAACTCGCGCGCCTCGTCTTCGTGCAAGTGAGGCAACGTCGCGGCGACGCGCGCGGTCTCGCGGCGCTCCCAGAAGCTCCCCGGCGGCCAGACGACGTCGCGCTCGAACGCAGCGTCGGCGGCGGCGTTGGTGCGCGCGAGCTCGGCATAGAGCTCGTCGACGACGCGGCGCACCTCGGGGTACTCGCGATCGATCTCTTTGCCGAAGAGCGTGAGATCGGGCGGCAGCTCGAGGCGCAAACGCGGCGCGAGGATCTGCAGCATCGGATCGAGTGGGATGAGGCGACGCTTGAAGGTCTGCGACTGCGCGAGCTCGACGATGATGCGACCCCACGCGGGCGACGACGCGGCGAGAAACGTGAACGGACGGCGCGCGAGCTGGATGCCGTCGTGCGCGTACATCGCAGGGCGGTAGCCGTTGCCGAGAACGAGGACACGCCACGAGCGTCGCGCGAGGAGCGCGGCCGTCGCGAGCGCGCCCGGGCCGGCGCCGAGGACGACGACGTCGTAGTGCTTGGCCACGCTTCGCCCTACGCCGAGCCTGGAACGACGCCACGCACCGCAACGCGCGTGCGTTCGCCGGGAGCACTCGCGCGCGGAATCGTGACACGCCCTTCGGCGATCCACTGGAGCACCTGCGGAAGGAGCGCGTGCTCCTTCGCGAGGATGCGATCGCGAAGCGCGTTCTCGTCGTCGCCGTCGAGGACGGGCACGACCGCTTGCGCGATGATCGGTCCCGTGTCGGTCCCACCGTCGACGAAGTGCACGGTGCATCCGGTGACGCGCACGCCGTAGTCGAGCGCTTGTTTCTGCGCGTGGACGCCAGGGAACGCAGGCAACAGCGCCGGATGCACGTTGACCACGCGCATCGGGAACGCGCTGAGGAGCACCTCGGTCACGATCCGCATGAACCCCGCGAGGACGACGTAGTCGACCTGGTGCTTTCGGAGCTCGGCGACGAGCGCGGCGTCGAAGTCCTCGCGCCTCGCGAAGCTCGTGTGATCGATGACGACCGCAGTGACCCCCGCCGCGCGCGCGCGATCGAGCCCGCCCGCGGTCGCGATGTTCGACACCACGACGGCGATCTCCGCGTCGAGCTTCTTCGCCGCGAGGGCGTCGAGGATCGCTTGCAGGTTGCTCCCGCTCCCCGACACGAGAACGCCAATCCGAATCACGTCGCGCTCCACACGACGCGATCTTCGAACGCAACGTCCGCCGCCACCGTGACCACTTCGCCCATCGCGATCGGCTTCTCGCCGAGCGCCGCGAGCGCTTCCATCGCGCGCGCCGCGTCCGATCGTGCGACGACGAAGACGAAGCCGACGCCGGCGTTGAACGTGCGACGCATCTCCGTGACGCTGACCGGGCCGCCGCGCTCGACGAGATCGAAGACCGGCGCGCGAGGCCACGTCGCATCGATGCGCACGCCGAGGCCGTCGGGGAGGACGCGCGGGAGGTTTCCCGGAATGCCGCCGCCGGTGATGTGGCTCATCGCGCGGACGTCGACGCCGGCGGCGAGGATTCCTTGAACGTGGCGCGCGTAGAGGCGCGTAGGCACGAGCAACGCCTCGGCGACCGTCGCGCCGCCGAGCTCCTTCGGGCGATCGTCGAAGCCGAGCTTCATGACCTCGATGACTTTGCGTGCGAGCGAGTAGCCGTTCGAGTGAAGTCCGCTGGAAGGCAACCCGATGACGGCGTCACCCGCCGCGACGCGCGTGCCGTCGACGATCTTCTTTCGTGCGACCACGCCGACGGAGAAACCCGCGAGATCGTATTCGCCCTCCGCGTACATCCCCGGAAGCTCCGCCGTCTCGCCGCCGAGGAGCGCACACCCCGACTCTTTGCACGCCGCCGCGATCCCCTTGATGACGCGCTCGCCGACCGCGACGTCGAGCTTCCCGGTCGCGAAGTAGTCGAGGAAAAAAAGCGGACGCGCGCCGCACGTCACGACGTCGTTCACGCACATGCCGACGAGATCGAACCCGATCGTGTCGTGTACGCCCGTGGCGAACGCGACCTTGAGCTTCGTGCCGACACCGTCGGTGCCACTCACGAGCACCGGCTCGTCGACATCGGCGGGGACGCGACACAGCCCGGCGAATCCGCCGACGTCGCTGAGCACTTCGGCGATGCGCGTCGCCTTCGCGAACGGCTTGATTCGCTCGACGAGATCGTCGCCCGCGTCGATGTCGACCCCGGCCTGGCGATAGGTGATGCCCATGGCGCCGGAAACTACCACACACAATCCTTCCCGCCTGCCCGCACACCTGTTCTATGTCGTCTCGTCTTGGACGACGAATCCATCAAGCGACGCGCGCCGGAACGGCGTGCGCGTGCGGGCGCACCGCCCAAGGTCCACGCGCCGAGCGTCGTGGCTCCCGAGGCGTCGCTCGGCACGGACACGGTGGTCGGCGCCTTCTGCTTCGTCGCGGCGGGCGCGATCGTCGGTGCCGGCACGCGCATCCAGAGTCACACGAGCGTCTGGGCCGGCGTCGTTCTCGGCGAGGACGTCTTCGTCGGACCGGCCGCGATGTTCACGAACGTCCGCCACCCCCGCGCCGCATTTCCACGCGCCCCGAATTGGGACGCGACACACGTCGGCGACGGCGCAACGATCGGCGCGCACGCAACGCTCGTCGCCCCCGTCCGCGTCGGCAAGTGCGCGATGATCGCCGCAGGCGCCGTCGTCACGCGCGACGTCCCCGATCACGCCATCGTCGCCGGCGTCCCCGCGCGCATCATCGGATGGGCGTGCGAATGCGGCGAGACCGTCGCGCGCGGCGCCCGCCGTCCCCGTCACGCGAAATGCCCCGCGTGCGATCGCGAGCTTCCGAGCGCGTGAGCGTGCTCAGTGCACGAACGCGTGCGCCATGATGATCTGCGCGATCTCCATGAAGACGACGATCCCGAGCACGTCGACGAGGCTCGCGATGAACGGCGTCGAGCTCGTCGCGGGGTCGAGGCCGACGCGCTTGAGCACGATCGGGATCATCGATCCGACCGTGCACCCGGTGACCGCGATCGCGACGAGCGTCACGCCGACCGTCGACGCGAAGAGCACGTCCTTGTCGAGGATGAGCGCGCGAACAAAGCCAATCCCGCCGAGGATCGCCCCGAGCGCGAAGCCCATCGACAGCTCGCGCCCGAGCACCCGCCACCAGTCCTTGATCCGAATCTCGCCGAGCGCGAGCCCGCGAATGACGAGCGTCGACGACTGCGATCCGGAGTTTCCCCCCGCCGAAATCAGCAGCGGAATGTAGTACTGCACCGACGCGATCGCATCGAGCACCGGGTCGTAGTGCTTCAGCGCCGTCGACGTGAAGAAGCCGCCGAAGA
>JAYVXB010000051.1:0-8689 GCA_043785585.1 Deltaproteobacteria bacterium
CGTCCGGAACAGTCGCTCGAGCGCGCGGACCGGCACGCCGACGCGTACGGCGAGGTCGGAGACGCGCGCGATCGACGGATCGGTGTGGACGAGCTCGACGATCCGGCTGGCGGCGATCGCGTCGTCGTCGTGGGCAGGGTGACGCGCGCGTAGGAAGTCGGTGACGAGCGCGATCCGCGATGCGTCGTCCGACGCCGCGTGGACGTCGCGCTCGAGTGCCGCCCCGTCGGCGCCGAAGGCGGCGGCGAGCGCGACCACGCGATCGGTCAGCTCGAACATCGGGACGCCGACGAATGGCCGGAACCCGCCGGGATGAAACTTCGTCCCGATGACCCAGCCCTCTCCGTCGAGCCGCGCCACGAAGCGGGTGGTGCCGACCCCGTGGACGCCCGGACGATGCGTCCCGATGACGAGGTTGACGCACGGGAAAGGCAACGTCTCTTGCTCGTACGGCGGCCGACCGCGCAGATCCCAGCGCACGCTCCAATGGCGCCCGACGAGCGTCGCGAGATCCGCGGCGGGCTCGAACCGCGCGAGCGTGAACTGACCCTCGCCGGCGCGCGGGTTGAGAATCCCGTGACGGCTTTCGCTCGCGATGGGGAGTTTCATGTCGCGTTTCTACAATACCCCGAGCGGCCGACGCGGCACGCTACGACCGGCCGTGAACCTGCGGTGCCTCGCCGGCCTCGACCCCACGAAGCTGCATGTCGAGTCGTTCGACGGCGCCAGTCTCTGATCTCGAAGAAACGCCGAGAGCGTCCGGACGTCGACCGGCCCTTGCTCAGCCCGGCAGGACTCGGGCCCGCTCGTCCGTTCGCGACGGGGCGGCGATGCGCACGAGGTAGCGAAGCACGAGATCTGCCACCTCTTCCACGAGCGTCTGCTCGTCGAGCCCCGGAGGGCGTTCGAGGAGACTCGCCAGCATGACCGCGCGAACCGATTGGAAAGCGACGAACGCCGCCGCATCGATCCGCTTGCGACGAATTCGCGCGCCTGTTGCCCCGAGGAAGTGCCGGACCACGTCGACCACGCGCATGTCGAAAGCGCGCACGCGCTCGGACGTGCCGACACGTAGCCCTTCGATGGCCAACACGCGGTGCAGGCCCGGACACGATGCATAGAGGCCCGCCAGCCCCGTCACGATCGCAGTGACGACTTCGCGCGGCGTGCTCGCGAGGTTGCCGTCGGACAAGACGCGCTCGATCAACGCGAGCGTCCGCTCGAACTCTCGATCTTGAAGAGCGTCGATGATCGCGTCGCGATCCGAAAAGTATTGGTAGAGCGTCCCAACGCTCACGCCTGCGACGATCGCGATGCGCGTGGTCGTCGCGGCGTCGAGCCCCTCGCGCTCGAGAACCTGAACCGTCGCCTCGAGTATCGCGCTGACGGTCGCTTGCGCGCGCGCTTGTCGAGGCTTCTTTCGGGTGGATTTGATCATCGGAGTAAAATCGAGCGAAACGCGAATCGACGACACGGACCTCGCGCCGGATACTCATCGGCGTCGGGCAATGAACTCTTAGCGCGGTTCTACCTGTCTACGAACGGAATCATCCATGGGGTCTACGCAAGAGCAGATCGAGATCTCGTACGATGTATCGAACGAGTTTTTCCGGCTGTGGCTGGACGAACGAATGAACTACACGTCGGGGATCTTCGACGAGCCGAGCGAGGGCTGGCACACCGACTCGCTCGAGGCCGCGCAGATCCGGAAGCTCGCGTGGCATCACGACCGCGCGCGCCTGACGCCGGACAAGCGCCTCCTCGACATCGGATGCGGTTGGGGCGCCAACCTCGAGTACCAGGCCGTCGATCGAGGCGTCAGGGAGTGCCACGGGATCACGCTCTCGCGAGCGCAGCACGACGAGATCGTGCGGCGGCAGCTTCCCGGTGTAACCGCCAGCGTCTGCAGCTACGTCGACTACCGGCCCGCGACCAAGTTCGATGCGGTGATCTCGATCTGCATGATGGAGCACATCGCGTCGCCGGCGGAGGCTCGCGCAGGCAAACACATCGATCTCTACCGCCGCTATTTCAAGCTCGCCCACGACTGGACCAATCCCGGCGCGTTCTTCTCGCTCCAGACGATCTTGCGCAATCGCGCCCCGAGGTCACGCAAGGCGATAGAGGACATCGGTTTCTGTACGTACAAGATATTCCCGGGCGGCATCACGCCGCGCCTCGAGGACATTGTCGTCGCGTTGAACCCGTACTGGGAGCTGATCGAGCTGAAGACGCGCCGGCGCGACTACCAGAAGACCTGCCAAAACTGGCTCGATCGTCTGCGCGACCACCAGCACGTCATCGTCGAGACGTGGGGACGCACCACGTTCGACGACTACGAGCGCTACCTCTCGACGTGCGTCTATGCATTCGACGAGCACTACCAGTCACTCGCGCAATACCAGCTACGCCGGATTGACTAGTCCCCATTCGTTACCAGAAAGGCAAGACATGGCGCGCAGTCGTTTCGAGCTTCTCACGATGTTCCAGAGAGTGGCGACCGAGGTCGTGGAGAAGGAGTTCGCGAACATCACCGAGTCGACCGTCATCAGCGAGCTCGGAATCGACTCGCTCGGGATGCTCGAGATCGTCGGATCGATGGAGCGCGAGCTCGCGATCCAGATTCCCGACGAGTCGCTCGCGGGAATCGAGAGCGTCGAGGATTTGCTCGGCGTCGTCGAGAGAGTCGAGGGGTCGTCGGCATGAAGGCCGACGCGGCGAAGCAGGAACGCTTGTACGAGATGTACAAGACGTTCTTCGACAAGGCGGAGCGTGAGCGGCGCTGGAATCCGCTCCGCGACGTGCCGTACGACAAGATCCGGTCGGACGTACCGGAGTCGCTGGTGATGGTGGCGGAGACCTTCTGCTGCGTCGAGAGCTACCTCCCCGACTACGTGTCGAAGGGGATCAACATCGTCCGGCCGTATTTCGGGCAGGCGTGGTTCTCGGCGGCCTGGGCATACGAGGAGTCGAAGCACTCGGTCGCACTCATGGAGTACCTCCTTCGCTCCGGCAAGCGGACGCCGGAGCACATGTTCGATCTCCAAGCGCGCCTCATGTCGGTCGCGTGGGAGCTCCCATTCGACACCGCGCGACGGATGACGATCTACGGCTGCTTCCAAGAGCAGGCCACGTTCGTCATCTACCTGAAGCAGGAGCAGCGGGCAAAGGCGCTCGGCGACGAGTGCCTCGCGACCATCTTCCGCCTCAACGCTCGAGACGAGATCGCGCATTGTCGCTTCTACGAGGACGTGGTCAAGGTCCTGCTCGAAGAAGACCGCGTGGGAACGCTTCGGGATATCGCGCACGTCGCCAAGAGCTTCCAGATGCCGGGCGTGGGGATCGTCCCGGACTATGAAGAGCGCGTGAAGATCATGCGTGAAGAAGGAGGGGTCGACCGCGACGTCTTTTTGCGGAAAGTGTTCTTTCCCGTCTTGAAATATTTGGAGGTCACTCGTCACGAGCTCCAATCCGCTTCGTGGAACGAGGTGAGTGCCGCGTGACGAGTGCTCAGGACAGGCGGCGCCGAAACACCGTGAGCGCCGCTGCGCTCGTGATCGTGCCGATCACCAAGAGCGCGACGACGTTCGGCGCGCAGTCGCCGACCCCGGCTCCCTTCAAGTAGACGCTCTTCGCAATGAACACGAAGTGACGGAGCGGGTTCGCCCACGTGCCAATCTGGAGCGCGTACGGCATGTTGTCGATCGGCGTCACGTATCCCGAGAGCAGGATGGCCGGCATCATGAAGAGGAACACCGCCAAGAACGCCTGCTGTTGCGTAGAGCAGAAGCTCGAGATGAAGAGCCCGACGCCGACGAGCGCAAAGACGTACGTCAACATGCAGCCATACAGCACGAGCAGCGAGCCTTGGAACGCGACGCCGTAGCCGAAGACGCCGGCGGCGAGGATGATCGTCGCCTGCAGCCCGGCGGCGAAGAACGCGGGCACCCCTTTGCCCACGAAAATGAGCGACGGAGTGAGCGGGCTGACGAGTAGTTGATCGAGCGTTCCTTGCTCTCGCTCGCGCGCGACGGACATCGCGGTGACGATGAGCGCGCTCAGCGTCGTGATGATCGCGACCAGCGACGGCAGGATGAAGCGGAAGTACTCGAGGTTGGGATTATACCAATTTCGCACGGCGATCGGGCCCACGTCCGCACGTATCGCTCCGGCGCCGGGGTGCACCCCCGCGATCACGCTCTGTACGTAGCTCAGCGCGATCTGGCCCGAGTTCGAGCGGCGCCCGTCGAGGATCACTTGGATGGGCGCGTGCGTCCCGGCGCGCGCCGCCTCGGAGAAGCGCGGCCCGAAGCGCAGGACGAGCAGCGCATCCTGGCGGTCGATCCACGCGCGCGCTTCGTCCTCGCTCCGGAGACGGACGACGCGGGTGAACGCAGGCGTGTGCGTGAGCCGCTGGAGGATCTCGTCGGTGACGACGCCGCCGTCGTCGTCCACGAAGGCGAGCGTGTTGTTCTTGACCTCCAGGGTCGCTGCGAACGGAAACACGAGGACCTGCAAGATCACCGGCATGATGAGCAAGCGCAGGCTCTGCTTGTCGCCGAAGATGGCGAGCATCTCCTTTTGCACGAGCGCCAGTAGGCGAACCAGCGTGGCCGTCATTCGAGCCGCCGGCGCGTCTTGAGGTAGGTCAGCGAGAGGAAGCCGAACGCAGCGAGCCCCATGCCCACGAAGGCGGGCGAGAGCACCGACCACACGTCGCCCGCCTGGAACACGGTCTGCATCGCGCTCACGAAGTAGCGCGCAGGAACGATCGTCGTGACCACGCGGATCGCACGCGGCATCGACGAAATTTCGAAGATGAATCCCGACAGCATCAGCGCGGGCAAGAACGCCGCTTGGAGCGCCGCCTGCGCGGCGTCGTACTGCGTGCGCAAGATGGTCGACAGGAGTAGACCCGTACCGAGCGCGCTCCCGAGGAACGCGGCGCCGACGAGGAAGACGACCGGCAACGAGCCGCGAAGCTCGACGCCGAACACGAGCGTGGTGAGGGCGATGCAGATCGCGTACGCGATCATGCCGAGGAAGAAATACGGAACGAGCTTGCTCGCGACGAGCTCGAACCGAGAGACGCCGGCGGCGAGGAGCGCCTCCATCGTCCCGCGCTCCCACTCGCGAGCGACGACGAGCGCGGTGAGCAGCGCACCAACGACGGTCATGATGATCGTGATCGAGCCGGGAAGCAGGAAATTGCGGCTCTTGGTCGACGGGTTGAACCACGCGCGGCTCTCGAGCGAGATGCCGGGCGGCGGGCTCTTGCCTTGGCGCGCGAGCTCCTCACGCAGCCAGATGCCGTAGGCGCCTTGCGTGTATGCCGACACGAACGCCGCGGTGTTGGGCTCGGAACCGTCGGCGATCACTTGCAGCGTGGGGGTCGACGCGTCGCCTCGTACGAAGCGGCGGCCGAAGTCGGAGCGCACGACGACGAAGCCGCGAATCGCCCCGGCGCGCATGCGGTCGCCCATCTCGCGCTGGTCGTTTCCGACCACCACGCGAAAGCTCGGCGACGCAGTGAACGTGTCGAGCAGGCGGTGCGCTTCGGGGGAGTCGTCCTCCATCACGACGCCGAGCGGCACGACCGACGAGTCGAGGTTGATCCCCGTCGCGAAGACGAAGAGGAGCACCACGGGAAAGAGCAGCGCGATGAGCAGCGTGCTCGGGTCGCGCACGATCTGGTAGGTCTCCTTGCGGCAAAGCGCGACGAGCCTCCGCGTCGCGGCGCGCACGGTGCTCACGACGCCTCGTGGACGAGGGAGACGAAGGCGTCCTCCATCGTCGGGTCGGGGACCGCGGCGGTCACCGCGCGCGCCTTCAAGTCGTCGGGTGTTCCGGTGGCGACCATCTTGCCGCGCGAGATGAGCGCGATGCGATCGCAGTACTCGGCCTCGTCCATGAAGTGTGTCGTCACGAGGACGGTGACGCCGCGCTCGACGACGCCGTTGATGTGCGTCCAGAACTCGCGGCGCGTGAGCGGGTCGACGCCGGAGGTCGGCTCGTCGAGGAACAGGATCTCCGGCTCGTGCATGACGGCGCACGCGAGCGCCAATCGCTGCTTGTGGCCGAGCGGCAACGTGCCGGCGTGCGTGCCGAGCATCTTCTCGAGCTCGAACACGCCGACGACGCGATCGATGGCGTCGCGCTTCGGACGTCCCGTGAGCGCGTAGGCGCCGGCGAAGAAGCGGAGGTTGTCCTTGACCGTGAGGTTCCCGTACAGAGAGAACTTCTGCGCCATGTAGCCGAGCTTCTGGCGGGCGTCGCTGCGCGCGCGCCGAAGATCCACGCCGGCGACTTGCGCGTCGCCGGACGTCGGCGCCGTCAGGCCGCACAGCATCTTGAAGGTCGTCGACTTGCCGGCGCCGTTGGGCCCGAGCAGGCCGAAGACTTCACCGCGCGTCACGGAGAGCGAGATCGAGTCGGCGGCTCGGAACTCGCCGTACATCTTCGTGAGCGCGTGGGTCTCGATGACGACGGCACCGTCGTGCGGGTGGCCGCGGACGGCGCGGGCGAGCGCGGATTCGGCGCTCGGCACGCCGCCGAGGAGATCGATGAATCCGTCCTCGAAGCGCGGCGCCGCGGGCTCCAGGTACGCGCCGTCGAGGACTCCGTAGGCGTGCGGGTCGAGCGTCGTGCCCGGCCTCGCGAGCAGCCGAACGCTCTTGCCTTGCACGACACCATCCATGCTCGCCGGATCCCGCCGCGCCTTCCGCAGCGCGGCGCGCGGCGCCTCGCCGGGATTCTTCAGCAAGAAGACGCGCCCGCGCACGGCCGCATGGAGCTCGCGCGGCTCTCCGGCGAAGAGGACGTTCCCGCGGTCGAGCAAGACCACGCGATCGCACAGCTCCGCCTCGTCGAGGTACGCCGTGCTCCACACGACCGCGATGCCTCCGGCCACGAGCTCGTGGACCATGCGCCACAGCTCGCGGCGCGAGATCGGATCGACGCCGACGCCCGGCTCGTCGAGCAAGAGCACGCGCGGCGTGCCGAGCAGCGCGCACGCGAGCCCGAGCTTCTGCTTCATGCCTCCGGAGAGGCGCCCCGCCTGGCGATCGACGAAGCGTGCGAGATCCGTGAACGACAGCAGCTTGTCGAACGTGTCGCGTCGCTGGGTGCCGAGGATGCCCTTGAGATCGGCGTACAACGTCAGGTTCTCGAGGACGGTGAGATCCTCGTAGAGCCCGAATTTTTGCGGCATGTAGCCGATCGTGTCGCGCAGCGCCGTCCCGTCGCGCGCCGGATCGAGACCCGCGACGCGCACGGTGCCGGACGTCGGCGCGAGCAGCCCGGCGAGGTTGCGCAGGAGCGTCGTCTTGCCGGCGCCGTCGGGCCCGACGAGCCCCGTGACGATCCCGCCGTGCACGACGAGATCGACGCCTGCCAACGCCGCCGCGTCGGACTTGGGGAAGCGCTTCACGAGGGTCGTCGCGCGCGCGAGCTCCTCGCCGAACGCGCGCGGCGGTGGCGGTGGGGGCGTGACGAGCTGCGCGGCCGTCACGGTGCACCGCGCGCCGCCATCGGGGGGCCGAGACGCATGGTGACCGGCATTCCTTGGCGCAGGCCGTCGTCGTGCTCGGTGACGATCACGCGGAAGCGGTAGACGAGCGACGTCCGCAGCTCCGCAGTCTCCACGTTCTTCGGCGTGAACTCGGCCTGCGTGGCCACGTAGCCGATCTGCCCGTGGTACGGCGCGTTCGGGCGACTATCGGTGAACACGTCGACCGACGTGCCTGGCGCAAGGCGGCCGAGATCGGCCTCGGGCGCGAAGCCGCGCAACCACACCGGATCGTTGATGGCGATGACGAAGGCCGGCGCGCCGATGCCGAGCTGCTGGCCCGGCTCGATCGAGCGGGTGACGACGACGCCGTCCACCGAGGCCTTGAGCACGCAGTCGGCAACGGAGAGCTCGGCGGCGGCGACGGCGGCTTCCGCTTGCGCGACCTGCGCCAAGGCGACCGTCACATCCTCCGCGCGCGCGCCGTTCCTCGCGCGCGTGAGCTGCGCCTCGGCCGCCCTCACGCCGGCGCTGCTCTCGTCGAGGCCCGCGCGGGCGTCGACCATCGCTTGGGGAGGCAGGGACCCCGTGCTCGTGAGCTGCTGCACGCGCGCGAAGTTGTCGCTGGCTTGGACGTACGCTGCCTTTCTCTGCGCGAGAACGGCGGAGAGCTCGCGGATGTCCTCGTACCGCGAGCCCGCCTTGACGCGCGACAGCTGGGCACGCGCGACGTCGACCGCCGACTTGGCTTGCGCGAGGGCAACGTTGTACGGCTCGGGATCGAGGCGTGCGAGTGTCTCGCCCTTCTGCACGGCGTCGCCCTCGCGCTTGAACGCCGCGTCGACGCGGCCTGCTGCGCGGAACGACAGCGTCACGTCGCGGATGTCGACGTTACCGGCGTACGTCGGTGGAGCCGCGGGCTTGGCTCGCGCGTCGCGCCAGCGCATGTAGCCGTAGCCACCGCCGACGAGCAGGATCAACACGAGAACGATCCGCGCGATGGGCGGGCGGCGAGGCTTTGCATCCGTCATCGCATCTTCCTTTTGCGCGCGCGTGCTCGCGCCCGTCGCGGCGGCGCGTCGGCGGGACGGAGCAGCGCGGTGATCGTCTTCCTCATGTGCTTGCGCAGGACCGCGACCTCGTCGTCGCCGATCTTCGACCACCCGAGCTGACGCAGGACGG
>JAYVXB010000052.1:0-8673 GCA_043785585.1 Deltaproteobacteria bacterium
TCTTGCGCCTCCCACAGCGGCATCACGCGATCGACGACCGGGGCGAGCTTGCCCTGCTTCACGAGATCCAGGATCGAGAAGAGCGAGCCCTTGCTCCCCATCGTCGAGCCGAGCACCTGCACTTGGCGAAAGAAGATCTGCCGCAGGTCGATGTCCGGCTTGAACCCCGCCGTCGCGCCGCACGTGACGACGCGCCCGCCCCACGCCGCCGCGAGGATGCTCTTCGCGAACACGTCGCCGCCGACGTGCTCGATGACGACGTCGACGCCCTTCTTTCCGGTGAGGCGTTTGCACTCGGCGACGAAGTCTTCGCGCGTGTAGTTGATGACGTGGTCGGCGCCGAGGGCGCGCGCGCGCTCGGCCTTCGCGTCGGTGCTCGTCGTCGCGAGGACGCGCGCGCCGAACAGCTTGGCGATTTGGATCGCTGCGCTCGACACGCCGCTGCCGGCGGCTTGCACGAGCACGGTCTCGCCGGGGAGGACCTTCGCGCGGATCGCGATCATCTGCCACGCCGTCAAGAAGACGAGCGGGATCGCCGCGGCGTGCGTGAACGGGAGATCGCCGGGGTAAGGGAGGACGTTCGCGTCGGGGATGTTGATGTGGCGCGCGTACCCGCCCTGCGTCGTCTCGCCGAGGATCTTGTAGGTGCGGCAGAAGTTGTCGTCGCCCGCGAGGCAACGGTCGCAGACGCCGCACGAGATGCCTGGACTGACGACGACGCGGTCGCCGACCTTGCATCCGCGCGCGCCCGGACCGAGCGCATCGATCTCGCCGGCGACGTCGGCGCCGAGTCGATGCGGGTACTCGTACTTCACGTGCGCGAGGCCGCGGCGTCCCCAGAGATCGAGGTGATTGAGCGCGACCGCGCGCACACGGACGCGGACCTCGCGCGGTCCGGGCTCGGGGAGATCGATCGTCTCGCGCGCAAGCACCTCGGGGCCGCCGTGAGTCCTCAGGACCATCGCTTCGGTTTGCATGTGCCTCTCAGGCTTGGAGCTCGGCGCTGCGACGCGCGCCGCCGTCGAGCGGCGAGACCGCGTGCGAGAGCGCGAGCGTGAGAACCAGGATCGCTCGGTATACCGCGTGCACGTCGTCGACGTCGACCTCGCGTTCGTCGCCGTCCCCTCCTTGCGCGCGCGCGACGACGTCGAGCGCGGAGTCGACGTGCTCGTGCACGAACGCGAGCACGCCCGGCTGCTCGATCGACACGACGTCGTCGAGATCGAACGGCTCGTCGCCGTGCGATGCGCGAAGCTCCTCCTCGAGCGCGATCGACGCCTCGGTCGCGCGGAGCTCGTCTTCCGTCACTTGCGCCAAGCGGTCCGAGAACGTGCGCTCGAACGCGAGCCAGATCGCGATCGACAAGAAGTACCCCAGCGCGAGCGCCGTCTCGTCGAGCGGGCGTCCGAGCACTGCGGCGATGCGCTCGGCGAGCTGCGGCTGCGTGCGCTCGAAGCGCGCGAACGCTTCGTCGAGCTCACCACGCGCCGACTCGGTGTCGTCCGCGAGCTCGCGCTCGACGCGCGCAAGAATGGACGCATCCACCACCGCGTGCGGCGGGACGGGGCGAATGGCTGCGCCGCGAACCCACATGACTCCGTGGAGCTTACCCGGAGCGCGGCGAAAAAGCCTGCGCGACCTTCGGGAGCGCGTGCCTCGTGATTCACGTGGCCCGAGGACGTTGCGCGTCCATCTCGATGCTAGGATGGAATGGATGAGCGCGGACGCCGACGAGGTCGTCGATTGGGTCACGATCGCCCGCTACGACGACGCGCTCGAGGCGCAGATCGCGCTCGATTTCCTGCGAGACCACGGTGTCGCGGTCGCGCTGCGAGGCAACAGCGGCGCGACGTCGATACTCAACCGTTTCGACACCGTGATGGACATCCGCCTCGTCGTGGAGCGCGCCCATCTCGAGCACGCGCAGGAGGCGCTCGCCGCGCTGACGCCATCGATCGATCAGCTCGAGCCCGAGCCGCCGGTGAGCGCCAGCGCGAGCCTCTCGCCCTACCGAGACAACCGCGCGCGCGCCGACGATCTCGCGCACGCCGACGACGACGCGCCGAGGCATCGTTACCGTCGCGCGGCGTTCGCGCTCGCGTTCGCGGTCCCGATCGGCGGCGGGCACTTCTACGCGCGCCACGAGTACGCCGGCGGAGTCCTCGCGCTCGGCACGGTCGCGTACGTCGCGACGGGGATCGTGCGCGGCGACGTCGCGTTCGTCTTCGCCGCAGCGATCGTCGTCGCGCTCGACGCAGTGTTCGCGGTCGGCGCGGTCGCGCGTCACAACCGCGGCGCCACAGCGTCACCTCGCGCGCAGGTCGCGCTCGCGACGGCGGTCGTCGTGGGCGCGCTGTTCGCGGGCGTCGTCCTCTCTGCTTTTTTTTAACCGCCAAGGCGCCAAGCCGCCAAGAGAGAGATGGATCCATCCCTCGATCTCGCTTGGCGGCTTGGCGCCTTGGCGGTCAAAACGAATAGGACGGATCAGCGCTTCGCTTCCGCGCTCATCCCCATGAGGGCGCGCACGGACCACGCGACGCCCGCCGCGAGGAGAACCGCCATCAACAAGACGCCGCGACCGAGCGCGCTCGACGCGATCGGCTCGGTGCCGAACTCGCCGTGGAACTGCGCGTACGTGGCGCTCAGCGACATGCGGCGCGCGAAGAGGGCGAAGAGCGCGATCGCGATCGAGCCTGGGACGATCGCGAGCGTCGTCACGACGCTCACCTTGCGGCGCCGCACGAGCGGCGCGGCGCCGACGAACCCGAGCACCACGACACCGCCGCTCGCGAGGACGAGCGCGAAGTCGACCGCCGACGGCACGTCGCGCGCAGGCACCGTGTAGAGGTACGCCCAGTCGCCGTGAAAGAAGGCGAAGTACCCGACGATCGGCGTGAACACGAGGAGCGCGAACGCGACGACGACGAGGAACGGTCGCGAGGCGACGAGCGGACCATCGTCCCTCGCTAGCTCTGCCCATGCCGCCCACGCGAACGCGACGCCGAACAGAAAACCGACGAGGGGCGCGAAGAAGACCGGCACGGAGCGAACCTACAACCGGCGCCGCAAAGCCGAAAGTGCTAGAAATGCGCGCGATGGATCCCATGAAGCTGCGCGAGCTGCTCGCCCAGGTACAAGCCGGGCAAGCGAGCGTCGAGCAGGCGGTCGATGCGCTCAAAGGTTTGCCGTTCACCGACCTCGGCTACGCGATGGTCGATCACCACCGCGCCGTTCGGCAGGGCGTACCCGAGGTCGTCTTCGGTCACGGCAAGACGCCCGCGCAGATCGTCGGCATCGCGCAGGAGCTCGCGCGCACCGGCCAGAACGTGCTCATCACGCGGCTCGACGCCGAGAAGGCCGCGCTCGTGAAGCGCGATCTCCCCGAGCTCGTCTACAAAGACCTCGCGCGCATCGGGACGATCGAGCAAGCGGTGATCCCCGAGCTCGGCAAGGGCACGGTCGCGTTGATGAGCGCAGGGACGGGAGATCTCGCCGTCGCGGAAGAGTGCGCCGAGACGCTGCGGATGATCGGCGCGAAGGTGGAGCGGATCTACGACGTCGGCGTCGCGGGGATCCATCGGCTGCTCTACAAGCGCGAGACGTTCGAGAAGTCGGCGGTCGTCATCGTCGTCGCAGGAATGGAAGGCGCGCTGCCGAGCGCGGTCGGCGGCCTCGTGTCCGTGCCGGTGATCGCGGTGCCGACGTCGATCGGCTACGGCGCGGCGTTCGGCGGAATCGCCGCGCTGTGCGCGATGCTGACGAGCTGCGCGTCCGGCGTGACGGTGTGCAACATCGACAACGGGTTCGGCGCGGCGTTCGCGGCGGGGCGCATCCTCAGGTCGAGCGGACGGTACTGAGATGGGGCACGACGATCACGATCACGATCACGATCACGATCACGATCACGATCACGCGCACGCCCACGCCCACGCCCACGCTCACGCCCACGCTCACGCGCACGCCCACGCGCACGACCACGCCCCCCTCGACCGCGGCAGCGGCATCGGCAAGCTCCTCTTCCTCGACGCCCCCAGCGGCCTCGCCGGCGACATGATCATCGCCGCGCTCGTCGACCTCGGCGTCCCGGAGAGCGTCGTCGCCGACGCGGTGGCCGCGCTCCCGCTCACCGGCTTCCACATCCACTTCGGCACGCGCGTCCGCAGCGGGATCGTCGCCGGTGCGTTCGACGTGCACGAAGACGTCCCGCAGCCGCCGCGCGCGTACGCCGCGGTTCGCGCGGTGCTCGACGAGTCGACGCTCTCGCCCGCGGTGCGCGCGATGGCACACGCGACGTTTCGACGGCTCGCGGTCGCCGAGGCGAAGGTGCACCGCATGCCTCTCGACGACGTGCACTTTCACGAGGTCGGATCGATCGACGCGATCGTCGACATCGTCGGATCCGCGGCGGCGCTCGAGTACATCGGCGCGTCGCTCGTCGTCTCGCCGCTGCCGATGGGGCGCGGCTTCGTCAAAGCGGCGCACGGCGTCCTGCCGCTACCGGCGCCCGCGACGGTCGAGTGCATCGCCGGCTTGCAGACGTACGACGCCGGAATCGATTTCGAATTCGTGACACCGACCGGTGCGGCGATCGTCGGCGCGCACGCGAGTCGCCCGTCGCTCCGTTGGCCGCAGATGGCGCCCGAGCGAACCGGTTGGGGCGCGGGGACGAAGGAGCTGAAGGATCGTCCGAACCTGCTTCGCGCCGTGCTCGGCGCGTCGACGCCGCACGTGCAGGCGGGCGCGGCGATCGGAGCGGCGACGCACGCGGTGCTCGAAGCGAACATCGACGACGCGACGGGCGAGATCATCGCGTGTGCGATCGAAGCGCTGCTCGCGGCGGGCGCGCTCGACGTGTGGGCGACGCCGATCACGATGAAGAAGGGGCGCCCCGCGCTCACGCTCAGCGCGATCGCGCCCGTCGAGCGCGCGGGCATCGTCGGCGACGCGATGCTGCGCGAGACGACGAGCCTCGGCGTGCGCCGACACGACGTGAGCCGCGTCGAGCGCCCGCGCCGCACGATCGAGGTCGACACCGCGTACGGCCGCATCGCCGTGAAGATCGCCGAAGGCCCGTTCGGCCCTCCTCAAATAAAGCCGGAGCTCGACGCATGCGCCGCCGCCGCGCGCGCACACGGCGTCCCCGTGCGCGAAGTCATCCGCGCGGCGATCGTCGCCGCGAGCGCGGTTTAGCTCGCCTTGTCGATGACGATGTTGTCGAAGCGAATCTTCCAGATCGCCGGCGCGCCCGTCACGAGGAGCCCGAACGACACCGAGCCTCCCGACGACGGCGGGGTCATGTACGTGAGCTGCGTCTGCAAGGTCGGCTGACCGCCGAGGGTGATCGCGGCGCTCCCTGGCATCCCCACCTGCGGGACGTTGAGGACCACCGCCACGTGCGTCCACATGCCGGTGGGAAAGCCGCCGCCGGTCGGATGCGACGTGGTCATGTTGGGCCCGCCGTCCACCGCGTTGAGCGTCTCGAGGAAGGCGAGCGACGTCGGCGAGACCACGACCAGATCGTAGCCGAGCTGTCCGAACTGGATGTTGACGACGACGGCAGGGACCATCCCGCCCCCTCCGTACGCTTCGACCATGATGTCGAACTGGAGGCTGACGGTCTTCGCGTGGTTGATGTCCTTCGTGAGAAGGATGTCCTCCTCGGAGCCGGTCATCACCGGCCTCACCGTGCTCGCGAGAAAGGATCGCGGCGGCGACACGGAGGCAGCGGCGTTGATGACGCCGTCCGCCGCGGAGCTGACGTTGATGTTGTCCCAGAGGTTCATCCCCTTCAGGTCGCTGGTCGCGCGGGTGTCGAAGTCGTCGCAGAGCAGATGCCCCGGGTGCATAGCGCAGAAGCTCACGTCGCCTCCGTCGGCCGGCCCGTCTTGTGCCGTCGCGTCGCCCGAACCGATCGCCGCGTCACCCGCTCCCGCGTCGTCGTCGACGACGGTGAACTTCGCGCCGCCGCACGCCCCGGACGCCCCTGCCATGACCGCACCGAAAAGCACCGCTGCGGCGAGCCGCCGCAAACGAGAAGCCATCATCCTTCGATCCTAACCCACCGCCCGCGCCCGGGCCACGAAGCCGGTCGGGAGGCCTCGTGTTCTTGCTCTCGCTTTTTCGCGCGTCTCTTCGATATGCTTCGTCCTGCGCGCCGCCATCTTCTGCGCGTGGAAGGCATCCGAGGATCATGAGCGCTTGTCCGCAGTGCGGCACCGTAGCGAAGCCGAGCGACAAATTCTGCAACACGTGCGGGACGCCCGTCGCACGCCCCGCGGCCGGTCCCCCGAACCAAAGCGCCGCGCCGCAGTACGGCGGACCGCCGCCGCAGCCGCAAGGATACGGCGCACCAGCCCCCGGACCGGGTGGCGCACCCGCGCGCTGCCAGATGGGTCACGACATCGCACCGGGCGCGAGCTACTGCGCGCAAGGTCATCCGATCGCGCTCGATGCGATGCAGTTCGCGAACGATGCGTACGGGCCGGGCGGCGGCGGAGGCTACGCGCAGCAGCCGCCGCAGGCGCAGGCGTATGGACAACAGCCGCCGCCGCAGTACGGCGCCGCTCCCCAACCGTACGGCGCGCCGCAGCCGTCCCCGTCGCCGATCGGCGGAGCCGGCGGATTCGGTGCCCCCGATCCGATGCAGCAGCAGGGCTACGGAGGCGGTGGCTATGGACAGCAGCCGCCGCCGATGAATCCGCAGTTCGGCCCGCAAGGGACGCCCTATCCGGGAACGCCGGCGCAACAGCAACCGCAGTACGGCGGCGTGCCGCAGGCGCAGCCTCCGCAATACGGCGGCGCTCCTCCGTACGGCGGCGCTCCGCAAGCGCAGCAGCCGGTCTTCAATCCGGCCCCCGCGCCTCCGGTCGCGGCGCCCGCCCCCGCGGCTCCTTCCGCCGCGCCGGCCGCGGTGTCCGATCCAAACAACAAGACGCTCCGCGGCTTCCTCGTCGCGTACCAGACGAACACGAACGGCGACTTCTGGCCGCTCACCGGCGGACGCCTCGTCGTCGGGCGCGCCGGCGCGGGCGACGGCATCGACGTGCAGCTCTCGGATCCGACGATCTCGTCGCGCCACGCCGTCATCGTCGTCGACGGCGCGCTCGGCACGCTCGTCCTCGAGGACACCGGCTCGACGAACGGCACGTTCGTCAACGACGATCACCTCGGCTTCAACGGCCGCCGCGATCTCCGCGATGGCGATCGTCTCCGCTTCGGCGGATTCACCACCATCGTCAAGGTGGTCGGCCGCGTCTGAGCGCGCTCTGAATATGATCCGTCCCTCCCTTTCCGTTCGGTCCGTTCGGCCGTTTCGCCCCTGCGCGCTCTGCGTGCGCGTCGCGCTCGCACTCGCGCTCGCGGCGCTGGTTCTCGTTGGCCTCACGGGCACCGCATTCGCTGCTCCCGAAGCGCACATCCTCCGGATCGATCCGCGCGCCGGCGTCAACGGCGGCAAGCCGGTGCTCACGACCGTCATCGAGGTCGTGCAGTTCAAGCGCCTGTCCGAGGTCCTCCAGCCGTGCGCGGGCGAGACGAACTTCGAGCGCACGGCAAGCTGCTGGAGCGAGAAGATCGAAACACCCGGCGCGCTCTGGAGCCCGTTCCCCTTCCCCGAGGCGAACGCGCACCTGCTCGTCAGCGTCGGCGGCGAGGACAAGCTCTCGCGCTTCATCGACAAGGAAGTCTGGGGGAAGGCGAAGGGGCAACCCAACGTCGGCACCGCGTGGCTCATCGTGCTCGATGCTTCGGCGGGCATGGGCAACAGGTACGCGGAGGCGCAGAAGGTCGCGTACGAGTTCATCCAGTCGATGCAGGCGAACGACCTCATCGACCTGATGATCTTCGACGACCGCCAGGTCATCAAAGACTCGAAGTGGAAGACGTTCAAGGATCGCAACGCCGTCGTCGCGCTCCTTCAGTCGCAGCCGTCGAACGCGGCCAAGCACGGCAGCGATCGCCCGCTCTTCGAGCAGATCAAAGGGATGACGCGCGATGGCTTTGGCAGCCTCGGCAACTCGGATCAACCCGACACGATTCCGCTTCACCAGGCGATGGTCGTGTTGTCGAACGGCTCGGGCCGCGGCGACGCCGCCAGCGCATCGCCGAGCGCCGAGGTCTTTCACCAGTACTTGAACAAAGGTCGCTTCGACGACAACGCCGCGACGCCGAAGACGCCGCTCCCCGTCATCTCGATTTGGTTCCCGAACAAAGGCGGCGGCATCGTCACCGACCTCTACAAGAACAACGACGCGCAGTTCATGCAGGCGCTCGGCAATCCGGAGATCGGCGGCTTCTTCGACATCGTCCAAGAAGGACAAGGCGACGCGAAGGGCAAGACGATCATCGGCCTCGTACGCGCGCGCTTCGACGCGATGTGGATCGTGCACTGGCGGCTCGCGTGCTTGAACACGAGCGTGCTCCAGTCGTTCAACTTGGTGTTCGAGAACACGAAACCGCAGATCCTCCCCGATGCCTCGTTCAAGGACGTGCCGCTCGGAGTGAACCCGACGGAGTGGCCGCTCGACGTCGACTTCGACAAGACGCTGAAAGAGGCGCAGGCGAATCCGCTCTTTCCGGGCGGGCAGTTCCGGATCTACGGCGACTTCTGCTGGGGCGGCGACAAGGGGCGCGCCGAGGCGTACTTCATTCCCGCGGGGACGAAGGCGAATCCGC
>JAYVXB010000053.1:0-8673 GCA_043785585.1 Deltaproteobacteria bacterium
CCTCGCGCTCGCCGTCGCCTGCGGCCCCGGCACCGGACGTTCGCCGACGGATCCTGGCACCGTCGTCGCCCCGACCGATCCCGACGCCGGCATGGCACCCGCCGCGGTCGACGCGAGCATCGTCACCGGCGATCCCGGCAAGAAGCCCCCCGCGCAGTCCGACGCGGGCCTTGCGACGACCGGACCGAAGCTGTGCGGCTGCGGCCTGTGCGATCCGCTCTTCAGCGACGACGCCTGCGCGAACGACTCCGACTGCGCGCCGTCGACGTACTGCCACGCCGAGGCGTGCATCGCGAAGGCGAAGGCGCCGGCGCGACCGAAGAACGTCATGTGCACCGAGATGATGAAGTGCGCGAGCGCCGACGCGAACGCGTGCGGGTGCGTGCAGGGCAAATGCGCGCTCTCCGCGAGGCCGAAGCCGTGATCGCACGCGCGTGCGGCGTGCTCGTCGTCGTCGCGCTCGCGGTGACGTGCGGTGCGTGCGCGTCGGGCGCCAAGCTCGCAAGGGGACCGAATGCGCGACCGGTGCCCGATTCGCTCACGCACACGCTCTGCACGAGCGAATTCGGCGGCGACGGCGCGCAGATCCAAGTGTGGCGCGAGAAGGATGGGACGTTCGTCGTCTTCGAGCTCCAGCCCAACATCACGAAGCACGGCGGCCACGCGCCGACGACGTTCTACGACGACGGCGCGCGCGAGGTCCTGCGGATCGCGTCGCAGGCCGTCGCACCGTCGTCGCCGCAGGCGCTCGAGGCGGACCGCCGCCGCGAGAGCGTGACGCTCGAAGGCAAGCGCGCGGAGACCATCGGCTGCAAGGGGAAGTGAAATGGACGAAGATCGAACCGAGCACCGCATCGTCGACCTCGAGCTCCGCTACATGCGCGTCGAGAAGATGATGCATGATCTCAGCGACGTGCTCATCGCGCAGCAAGCGAAGATCGATCGCCTCACCGCGGAGGTCGCGGCGCTGCGCGAGCGCGTGCCGGAAGAGCAAGGCGAGGCCGCGTCGAACGATCCGCCGCCGCACTACTGAGCCGAGCCGCCTTCGGTTCGTGACAGCGCCGGCAGGAGGGCGGTCGGCACGCGCGTCGCAGCGTCACGCCGCGGGTGCCTTGCGTCGCGGCTCGACGGCCGATTTTCGCGGTGCGTGCCACGCCGTCGAGCGGTCACGTCCGGATCGCTTCGATACGTAGAGCGCTTCGTCCGACGACTTGAACAGCGTGTCCCAGTCGCGACCGGCCTCGGGGAACGTCGCGGTTCCGACGGAGCACGTGACCTGCAGCGTCCCGTTTCGCGCGTGGAACACCGTCTTCTTGAGCTCCTCACGAATGCGCTCGGCGAGGAGCATCGCGCCCTTCTCGTCCGTCTGCTCGCAGAGCACCACGAACTCTTCGCCACCGAAGCGCGCCACTTCGTCCGTCTTGCGCTTCTGGCGCTTGAGCACTTCGCCGAGACCACGAATGACGAGATCTCCGACGTCGTGCCCGTAGGTGTCGTTCACCTTCTTGAAGAAGTCGATGTCGACGGTGACGACGCTGAGGCGCCGATCGAACCGCGCGGCGGCGGCGATCTTCTGCACCGCGGCGTCGAGCATCGCGCGCTTGTTGAGGAGGCCCGTCATCGAGTCGGTCGTCGCCATGGTCTCGAGCTTGTGGACCATGCGCGCGTTCGAGAGCGAGACGGCGAGGTGGCTCGCGAGGACTTCGAGCGTCGGCCTGACCGAGTCGCCGAACGCGTGACGCCGACGCGCGCCCAGGATGAGCGTGCCGAGCGCGCGGTCGTGAATCAGCAACGGGAGGACGAGGAGCGAGGGATGCTTTGGCCACGGGAAGCGCTTGCCGAGAACGACTTGGTGCGCGACGTCGTATTCGCCGCGGTAGGGGAGCGGGTAGCGGTTCTGCACGACCATCGAGACGAGCCCGGTGTTGTGCGAGAAGCGCACGCCGACGAGATCGTCGACCTCGCCGTCGGCGCTCTTCGCCGCGCAGACCTCGTGCGTCCGCGTCGCCTCGTCGAACACCGTGACCGCGGCCAGATCGAAGCTGGCGATCTCGCGCGCCGCTTTCACTCCCGCCTCGAGCACGTCCTTCTCGCTCAGCGCTGCGCCGAGCGACTGCGCCGCGCGGTAAAGCTTCCCTTGCTCGACCTTCGCGCGTTCGAGCTGCACGAAGACGCGCTCGTTCTGGATGGCGCGAAGACAGAAGCGCGCGGCCTGCGCGGCGATCTCTTCTTCGTGCGGCGAGAACGGGCGGTTGTCCTCGCGATCGATCGCGAGCACGCCGCGGAGCTTGTCGCCGTCGAGCACGGGAATCGCCGCGAGCGCGCGCACCGGGCAGGCGCTCGCGTAGTACGGCACCTTGTACGATGGCTTCAGGTTGTGCAGCGACACGCGCGACTTCTGCGCGACGACCGCGCCGAGCACGCCGTCGCCTGCGGAGAACGGGGCGTCGTTGATGTCGTCCGATGCGCTCGAGAGCTCGCTGATACGTAGGTGCGTGCCGCTCTCGTTCAACCAGAGGAGCACCGCGGTATGAAGATCGAGCGATCGACGCAGCAAATCGAGTGCATAGTGCACAGATTGATGAATCTCCTCGACACTCGACCGCGCGAGGCGATCTTCGCTCCGCTCGTCTTGCCCCGTCGCGTCGCCCGCGCCGAGCAGGCGGTAGCTGCGGGCGTCCTGCTTCAGGCGATCGAGCTGCTCCGCGACGCGTGCGGTCGCGGTCGCGCGGATGCGAGCGACCTCGGCGCGAACGAACGCGAAGTTGATGGCGGCGACGGCGAGCACGAAGATGGCGCGGAGCGCGAGGGCGTCGAGGTCCGGATCGCGCAAGAGCGAGAATCGGATCGCCGCTTCGAGTCCGAGGACCCACGCGACGACGACGAGCGCAGCGCCGGGGCGCGAGAACGCGGAGACGATCGCGACGAGGATGTAGATGGCCGGCGCGAGGCGTCCTCCGAGCCCGCCGTCGTAACGCAGGAGCGCCGCGTCGACGCCCACCGCGAGCAACGCCCCGAGTTCGATGTCGACGAGCGTCGGCGCATCGCCGGTCGCGCGGAGCTTTGCATGGAGCCGCGACGCGACGAGATAGCACCACGCTGCGAGCGCGGCGCCGAGCAACGGACCGAACGCGGCGCCCGCGCCTCCGGTCGCGACGTAGGCAGCGAGCACACAAGCGAGCACCAGTCCGTGCGCGCGCCGCAGCACCCGACGAACGAAGAGCGACGCGTGGACGAGGGGGTCCATCCAGTGTCCCGGTTAGCAGCGCGACACACGCGAGGCCAAGTTCCGAGCCGCGGAGCGTGCAACCGCGCCGAAGCATGGTTATGAAGCAAGGCGTGGAGCCCGAGCCGCCGCCGTCGCGCACCACACCTCCGCATTGGCTGCGAGACGCCCCGGTCACGCGGGCGATCGTCGCGCTGAACCTCCTGGTCTTCGTCGTCCAGGTCGCGTTGGCGCGAGAGCGCGTCGTGGGCGCCGACGGAGTCGAGCGGATCCAATGGGCGGCCGGCGCTATCCTTCACGTGCCAGCGACCGAGTCGCTCCTCTTCGGTGCAAACTACGCGCTGGCAACCGTCAGCGAGCATCGCATCGAGACGCTCGTGACGTCGTGCTTCCTCCACGCGGGCATCCTGCACGTCGGGCTCAACATGCTCGTGCTCTGGCAGGCCGGGCCGGTCGTCGAGCGCGCCGTCGGTGCCGCGCGGATGGCGCCGATGTACCTCTTCGCGGGGATCGTCGGGAGCGTCTGCAGCACCGCGATCAACTGGATCGGACGGCGCGAGTCGTTCAGCGTTGGAGCGTCCGGAGCGATCATGGGCGTCCTCGCCGCGGCGATGGTGCTGGGATGGCGCGCGCAAGGCTGGAAGGGGCCGTTCACGCAAACGATGGCTCGTTGGCTCGGCGCGAACCTCGTGCTCGGCATCGTCTTCACCCAGGTCGGCGGGAACACGGACAACGCGGCGCACATCGGTGGGGCGATCGCCGGAGCGGTCGCGGCCATGCTGTGGCGACGAGGATACGTGTATTCGCGGAGCGCGAAGGCGTCGATCCTCGCCGCGTGCGCGCTCGTGGTCGCGGTGAGCGGCGCGACCGTCGCGCTCCGCGACGCGTCCGATCCGTTCGCGGCGATGACCGCCGATCAGCGCGTGCTCGTCGCGACGCGCGCGCGCCTCAAGGGGCAGTGCGCGGAGGCGCGCCGCGTGCTCATGGCGACGCATCGCCTCAATCCGCAAAACGAGAAGCTCGCAAAGGAGCGCTTCGCGTACGCCGTCGATTGCGGCGGGTCGATCTGAACGCTACGGGCGCGTCGCGATCGCGGCGTACTTCATCGCCGTCGCGCCCGAGATCGCCACCGGCATGGACCACGTCGTCCCCGTGAGCCGCACGACGCTGACGCTGCCGCCCCCCGAGTACGCTGCCACCGCGTCGTCTCCGCACACACCCGGCGCGATCGTCGGCGCCGAATCCAGCGCGGGCGATCCGGCGACCATCGCTGCCGGTGCTGACCAAGTCGCGCCGTCGAAGAGCGTTGCGTACGGCGCGAGGTTGCCACCGCGGAAGGCGAGCGCCGCCTTGCCGCCCGCACGCGGAGCGATCGACACCGGATCGTTCGAGTACGCGACGTTGCCGGCCACGTTGTAGACCTCGGCCGGCACGGACCACGCGGTGCCCGTGCGCGCGCTCCACATCAGGTGAAAGTCGGTCTTGCGCGCGTAGACGATCAGCAAGTCTGCCGCGCCGCCCGTGAGCGCCACGAGCGTCGGCGCGATCGTGCTCTGCACGGACGTGCCGGTCTGTTGATGCGGCGTCTGCCACGTCACATCGAGCGTGCTGTCGTAGATGAAGTCGTTCGAACCGCTCTGCGCGAAGACGAGCTTGCCGCCCGCGGTCGCCGTCGTCGCGCCGCTCGGGCCGAACTGCTGCGACGCGCCCGAGCCGCCGACGGGATCCGTCGCAGCGTCCCACGCGGAGCCGGTGAGCGTGCCGTGATAGAATCTCGAGTCGTTGCCCTGGTAGACGAGGTGCAGCGTCGTTCCGATCGCGGCGAGGGAGAGCACGTCTTTTGCGACCGCCGCACCAATCGCGACGGGAGCTGACCAGCTCGTCGTGAACGTCGTCGACTGAAGCGACGGCGTCGCGCCGCTCTTCGCGACGACGGCGGCGTACCCCGTTCCGAACGGCACGATCGCGACGGGGCCGCCCGCCGTACCAGCGCTGAGCGTGCTCGCGCTCGACCACTGTCCGTTGGCGAGGCTCGCGCCGACGAGCGCGTTCGTCCCGCCCGCGACGAGCGCCATCGTCGCCGTGCAACCGGACGCATCTGCGCCGGTGTCGACGCTCGCGTCTCCCGGCGACGACGTGTCGCTCGCGACGTCGATCGAGGCATCGCTCGCGCCGCCATCGCCCGCGCCCGCGTCGCCCGTCGCGCCGTCCGCGTGCACGCCGCCGTCGAACATCGCAGCTCCGTCGCCCGCGTCGTCGCCGAAGATCGGTCCGTGCGTCGACGAGTCGCTCCCCGTCGCCGCGCACGCCGCTACCGACAGGGCAATGCCGGAACTCAGGAAAGAGTGACGCATGGGCGAAAACTCTAGCACCGCGTCTTTCGAGATCACGGGGCGTTCATGCGGTATTTCGCGACGCGCCGCGGCACTCTGCGTCAACGCACTCGGTAGTGCCCGACGATGGCCCACGCCTGGAGCACGTCTTCTTCGCGCGCGACAGGTCCGATGTTGTGGATGACGAGGGGCACGCCGTCCGCGTTCTTCTGGTCGCTGATGACGCCGACGTGGCGCGGGCGGCACGCCGGGCAGATGCCGAGCTTCCATACGACGACGTCGCCGGGTTTCCACGCGGCGCGATCGGCGATGCGCGTCGTGAGGCGGAGCGCGTGCCGTTCGAGGAACGTCTTCACGTTCGGGACGCGGCGATGATCGATGCTCGTGTCCGGCGTCGCGACCTCAGCGTACGCAGCGGGCGCGCGCGCGATGTCCTCGTGAAGCGCGCGTTGCAGATCGAGTCCCGCGGCTCGGAGCGCGCGCACGACGACGTCGGTGCAGACGCCGCGCGAAGAATCGACGTCGCCTCCCGGGTACCCGATCCGCTCGTACGACGGATCGTACCTCACGCCGCGCGTCACTTCTGCGCGCGCCCGCGCGACGACTCGCGCCGCGCGATCGTCGTCGGCGCGCACGTTCATCGGCCTGGCGAGCGCGAGCCCGAGCGCGACCCACGCGACCACGAGGAAGCGACGTTGCACGAACGCAGGATACGCCCGAGCACGGTCCGCCGCTCTGCGTCATCGGGCGATCTCGACGCGATCGTGAGCAGGCTAACGATCTGGCCTTTCGTGTGGCCGTACGCGGCGCTACACCAGCCGTCGCATGGACCCGAAAATCCCGAACGCGAAGCTCGCCGACGCTGCCCGCCGTTTCCTCGCCGAGTCGATCGACGTGACCGGCGGCAAGGACCCCATCGCTGCGCTCTACAAAGAACGCCGCGCCGCCTACTCGCTCTTCTCGACGCAGATGTCCGACGCCGACTGCGAAGCGCTGCGCCCGTACCTCTTCGGCCGCCCGATCCCGCGCAAAGCCGGCGATGCGCCCGTCACGTGCTTGAACCTCGTCGACGGCGAATGGAGGCGCCCCGCCGAGCTCGTCGCGATGAAGTCGCTCGCCGATCGGCGCGTCACGATGCACGAGATCGCGCGCACGCGCGACGCCGACGTGGAGCACTGCATCGCACGCGCCTGGGCGTACTGGACGTCGCTCGATTGGGCCAGCGAGGCGATGGCGTACCGCAAGCACGTCATCAAGAACTGGTCGCGCCTCATGAACTACTTCGTCGAGGAGTGCATCGACGAGCTCCGCCAGCAGACGCCGAAGACGCGCCTCGAGGCGGACAAGGATTTCTGGGAGGCGAAGCGCTGCGCCGATCACCTCGAGGGGAACGTCGAGAAGGCGCTCGCGGGGGACGTCATTCCGCAGATGGTGCCGGGCCAGACGTACTGGAAGGACTCGTACCTTCCGGCCGGCGTCTGCGCGGTGATCACGCCGATGAACTTCATCTATGGGATTCCGGGAATTCAGATCGCCGGCTGCTACTTGAGCGGCTCGCCGATGATCTTCAAAGGCCATCCTTTCTCCGCAGTGACGAGCGGCACGCTCATCAAGATGCTCATCGCTGCGGGCGCCGACCCGCGCGTCGTGCACAAGCTCGAGGGCTTCGGCGGCGACATCACCGGGCTCACGAGCGATCATCGCGTCGCCGTCGTCAGCGTCACCGGCAGCGCGGAGACCGCGAAGACGATCCAGCGCGGACGCGACGTGCGGCCGGTGCGCTTCGAAGGCGGCGGCTGCAACTGGTCGTGGATCGACGACGGTTACTCCGACGACGACCTGAAGAAGATCGCCGTGCGCCTCTCGTACTCGAAGCTCGGAATGGGCTCGCACAAGTGCACGGGCCTGCATGGCATCGCGGCGAGCAAGGCGACGCTCGACAAGATCGAGCCGATGCTCGCGGCCGAAATGCGCGAGTGGAAGGCGAGCGATCCGCGCGCCGCGGGGCCGACCGAGTCGAAGGTCATCAGCCCGGTGATGGTGCACAAGGCGAAGACCGTCACGAGCATCCAAGAGGCCGCGAAGAAAGCGGGCGTGAAGATCGTGCTCGAAGGGGGTGCGAAGAGCGGCAGCGAATACGCCGACAACACGGAGGTGGCATCGCCCGTCATCCTCGGTCGCGTGACGACCGAGACGAAGGTCAAGGTCGATTGGGACGGCGCGGAGAAAGAGATCGCGCTCGCGACGACCGAGCTCTTCATGCCGATCCTCGTCACGATGGAGATGGGCGTGTTCGATGACTTTCTCCGCTTCTCCGTCATGACCAACCCGCACGATCTCGCGACGTCGATCTGGACGCGCGACGATTTCAAGATTCAGCGTGGGCGGCGCGTGCTCGGCGGGATGCTCAAGGAGAACGACGGCACCGACAGCGCGCTCGAATGGGAAGAGTTCGGCGCGAGCGGCGTCGGCGACAGCGGGAACACGGGCGTGGGCGACGCGACGACCACGGTCGCGATGTTCAGCCGCAAGCAAAAGGGGCGGCACCTGACGTTTTGACGCAATCGACCTTGAATCGGGCCGCTTCCGGGCCTAGAAAGGCGCGCATGGCGGCAGCTGACGACGAAATCGCGCGCGAATTCGCGAAGCAGGACAAAGAGTGGACGGGGCCCAAGTTCTTCGGGCTCGGCTTCGTGACGCTGCTCATCGCGCTCACCGTCATCATCTACTTTGCGTCGCGCACCGGCTGCACGGTCGCCATCGTCCCGTAAGGCTGCCGCAGCTAGGTCGCTCGCAAAGCGCGCGCGCCGCGCCACGCGCCGACGATCTGCTCCACGATCGCATCGAGCCCGACGCCCGCGTTGCACTGCGCGAAGACGGTCGGACCTTCGCCGCGCATCTTCGTCGCGTCGCGCTTCATCACGTCGAGGCTCGCGCCGACGTGCGGCGCGAGATCGATCTTGTTGATGACGAGGAGATCGCTCTGCGTGATCCCGGGTCCGCCCTTGCGCGGCACCTTGTCGCCGCCCGCGACGTCGATCACGTAGATCGTGTAGTCGACGAGCTCGCGGCTGAACTGCGCGGCGAGGTTGTCGCCGCCGCTCTCGACGAAGA
>JAYVXB010000054.1:0-8660 GCA_043785585.1 Deltaproteobacteria bacterium
CGCGAAACGAAGAAGAGCTGCATCACGACGCCGACGCCGTTGACCCACTCGAAGTACCGCGCCTTGAACTGCCCGATGAAGAGACCCGGCGCGATGCCCGAAGCGGACGCGGCGTCGTGCGCGGCGGTGATGAGCTTTCGATCGAGGACGTAGTCGCCGGTCTTCGTGACCGCGTTCAGCACGAAGATCATCGCGGCGAAGAGGAGGAGGTAGCGATCGCGCACGACGAGGGAAAATCCGTTCGCCCCTTCGAGCGGCGCGTCCTGCTCGCGCGCACGTTGCGGCGCGCTGCGACCTTCCGAGCGATGCACGACGTACGTGAGCCCGAGGCAGACGAGCAAGAAGCCCGCGGCGATGAGCATCAGGACGAATGGCCCGAACGCGAGGAGCCCGTCGGCGACCGACGCGCCGGCGACCGCGCCGACCGAGCTGCCGATGCCGATGATGGGGAACAAGCGCTTGCCGCGTTCGTCGGTATAGATGTCAGCGGCGAAGCTCCAGAATTGCGCGACGGCGGTGACGTTGAAGATGCCGACCCAGAGAAAAAACGGCACGCCGAGCGGCACGCCGCGGACGCCGAGGATCCAGAAGACGACGAGGCAGACGACGAAGAACACGGTGACCCACGCCGTCAGCGCCATCCGTCCGACGCGCGACGCCAGCCCGCTGTACGCCGCGGTCACGCCGATGAGGAGGATCGATTGGCCGACCGACGCGTAGCTCTTCACCTCGGCGCCGCCGCCGATCAAGATGAGCGGCTCGCGCGCGACCTTCAGCAGGTAATACGCGGTCAGCAGCAGGAAGACGTTGAGCGTCAGGAGCAGCGCGGTCGCAGCTTCGCCCGGGCGAACGTCGGCGAACAGACCGAGGATCGCTTCGATTGGGTGCTCGCTGAGCTTCAGCTTTTCGCGTGACGGGGGCGGCGGTGCGATGGCGCGATGTTAGCCCTCATTCGGGTGACTTGCGTACGCGCACGCCGTGTGCCATCAAGCGACGAAATCGTGCGAAGCGATGACCGACATTGGACATCGCCGATTTCACGCAACTCGTGGACCCCCACACCGATGATCCTCTCATGAGCAACTCGCCGATGCAGCCGCGCCCCCACCTCCGCGTCCCCTCGTTCACCTCCCGACGCGCGTACTGCCTGATCGTCGCGGGCTTCTCTCTCGTCGCTTGCGCCAACATGTCGGCGAACAACGCGGCGGCACGGCAGAACCTCGAGCGCCGCGCGACCTTCGATATGAACTGCCCGTCTGGTTCGCTCGACATCACACCGATTCAGTTCAAGGGCGAGCTCGTCACTTCGTACGGGGTGCGCGGTTGCGGGCAGCAAGCGACATACGTGCTCGGGCCGAAGCAAACGTTCAACGTGGACCCGGGCACGGGAGGTCGGAAACCGGCGGGCTCGGCAGGGCCTCGCGAGTGACCATCGCTCTACGCCGCGCGCTCCGCCCACTCGTCGCGTCTGCGTTCCTCTTCGGTTGCGGCGGATCGAGCGAATCCTCGTCGTCCCCCTCGTCGGATGCCGGTGGTCTCGCTCCGTCGTGCATGGCAGGCGAGAGCCGAGGCAGCTCCTTCGACATCACCGCGAAGACCCTGACGTTCTGCGTCCTCGACGCAAAGACGCCTCCTCCTCCCGCGGTGTTCTCGGTCAACAACATCGGCAGCGAGTGCCTCGACTTCACGGCAACGCTCGACGCCGATCACGCCCCGTTCGTCGTCAGCCCCGCGCGCGGTGCCATCGCGCCCGGCGCGTCCGCCAACGTCACTGTCACGCCCCGACTGGACGCTTCCGGCCGCTTCACGTCGCCGACGAGGGGGCCATTCCGCGTCGCGATCACCGCGGCGAACGGTGCGTCCACCAACGTCGACGTCACGGTCGGCGTCGATCTCGACGCGCTCGACATCTCCAGCACCGCCGTCGACGTTCTCGTCGATCTCACGAACCCGACGCCGCAACCCGGGGATCTCGTCGTTCGCGACCCGACCGGCGTCCCTGCGCTCGTCGAAGTGACGAGCCTCGCAGATGGCGGAACGACGGGGGTCTTCCGTCTATCGACCGACACCGACAACGCGGTGAGCGCCCTCGCGCTCGCCGGCGGCGCGTCGACGACGCTTCACGTCAACGACTCGTGGGTGGGCAGCGCGGACCGGTTTCGCGACGAAGGCACGCTCGTCTTCTTCACGTTCGCCGGCGAGTGCCCCGCGAAGCGCCGCAACGTCGCGCTCCACGCACGCGCACGCGATCGCGCAACGGCCCTTGCGGCCGGCGGCGCGCAGACCTGCGCGCGCGGCGCGGCGCGAGGTCAAAATTATTGTTGGGGCGATCCGAACCTCATTGGTCGAACCGCGAACGATCCCGCATCCGGCGGACTCGGCGGAATCGGCTATGCGATGGAGACGTCCGTCGTCGCGGGGCGCGCGCACGCGTGCCAGCTGCTGTTCAGGCCCGAGTGCTGGGGACGCGGTCAGCTCGGTCAGCTCGGTGACGGCATGTTGCAAGATGCACTCATCCGCTACGTCGAGGCGTACCCGATCAACCCGACCACGGCGCTCTACGCCGGCTTCGACACGACGTGCGCCGTCGTGCAGACAGGCGCGTTTCTCTGCTGGGGGCGCGATCCGCGCGTCACGAACGCGACGAGCGCGCTCGCGTCGCCGACGCCGATCGCGCTCGGGCCCTCGCCGTCCAGCGTCGGCATCGGCGCCGCACACGTCTGCGGGGTTGGCGCCGGATCCATCGCGTGCATCGGCGCAAACGACCGCGGCCAGCTCGGCGACGGCACGAACGCGAGCGCCACGACGGCGACGATGGCGGTGGGAATCGCGGACGCGACGAGCGTCACGGCGGGAGACGCACACACGTGCGCGCTCCACGGCGCCGGGCGTGTCTCGTGTTGGGGTGACAACGCCCGCGGTCAGCTCGGCGTCGGAACCTTCGCCGCGTCGTCGAGCCCCACGGTCGTACCTGGAATCACCGACGCGACCGCCATCGCGGCGGGCGCGCATCACACGTGCGCGCTGCGGCAAACAGGGACGCTCGTCTGTTGGGGCGCGAACGAATCGGGCGAGATCGGCGACGGCACGACGAACGATGCGCCCTCACCCGTCGCGGTGAGTGGGCTCGCGGCGGTCACGATCGTCGCGACCGGGCATCGCCATACGTGCGCCGTGCATCATGGTGGCGACGTCTCGTGTTGGGGAGACGACTCGTCCGGACAACTCGGCAACGGGACGGGGATGCCGGGCTCACCACGCGCGACGCCGCAACGCACGTTTGGATTCTACTGATGAGGATGCCCATGAATCGGCGACGTCGTCGGACGCTCTTCGCGATCGCATGCGTGCTCGCGCCGCTTGGCGCGTGCGGAGGCGAGATCTCTGGAGGGGGCTCTCCTAGCGGAGGTAGTGACGGCACCACCGAGGGCGGCGCAGACCCGACTCACGATGCAGGACCCATCGAAGGCGGACCCGCGATCGACGGCGGCGTCCGCGACGCATCGACGCCCGACGCTGCAGACGCCGGCAGCGCGTGGTTCTTCCCCTACGAACACATCGACACGCCGTCGCTCTTCACGGCGACCGCCGTCGCGCTCGGAGACGTCAACGGGGACGGTACGATCGACGCCGTCGTCACGGGGATCCTCTGGCCCAACAACTCGACGAGCATCGCCCGCGCGTTTTTCGTCTTCGCCGGCGATGGCCACGGCGGCTTCGCGCAGGCGACGACGACGACGATCGAACCTTACGGATCTCCGCCGAACGCTATCGTCGTCGGCGACGTCACCGGCGACGGCCGAAGCGACGTCATCGTCGGCCTCGACTCGGCGGTCGTCGTCTATCCGCAAACCGCGGCCGGCACGCTCGGCACACCCGTGCGGTACACGCGACCGTCCACGGCAATCGTGAGCGCGCTGCTCCTCGCAGACGTCGACGATGACGGTGTGGCCGAGATCGTCGCGCTCGCTGGCGGCTCGGTGATCGTATACCGCCGCGACGGGAGCGGCGGGCTCGTGCTGGCGAGCCAATCGCCGTTCGCCGCGGGGGGCGCAGGCGCATTCGCGATGGGCGCGTTGGGCGGAAGTGGCCGACACGATTTGGTCGGAACGGTGGACCTCGGGCTCGGCCACGGCTCGCAGGTCACGGTCGCGAGCGAAGGCCCCGACGGTGGCTTCGTCGGGGCAACGAAGTACGACGTGGACGCGACGGAGTCCGTGAGTCGCCTCGCCGTCGGCGATGTGGACGGCGATGGTCTGACCGACGTCGTCGTAACCGTCGGCGGCAATCGTCCGCAGTCGAAGCTCGCTGTGCTCACCCAACGCGGCGGCGTGCTCCGAAGCGTGCGCGAGCTACCGTCGTACGACATTCCAAAAGCCGTGTACGTCGTCGACGTCAACGGCGACGGACGCAACGACGTCGTCGTGATGCACTCGACGTGGATGGCGGTTGGCGTCTATGTCCAGCTCGCGACCGGCGCGCTCGCCGACGAGGTCCGCGTCGACTTCGAATACATCCAAGGCGACGACATGGCCGTCGGAGACATCGACGGCAACGGGCGCGTGGACCTGGTCGCAGCGACGGGGGGCGGGCTGGTCGTGCTTCGGCATCTGCCGTAAGACGCCCGTTGCTCGCGGGATGCTCCCTTCGGTCGGGAGACCACCAGCGTGCTGCGGCGCTCCTTGACTCCGCGAAAGGAGCGACTAGTAACGCCTGTATGAGTTACGCGCGCCTCCTCGGTCTTTTCCCCCTCCTTCTCGCCGTCGCGCTGCCGGCCTGCAGCTCGGGCGACGGAGCCGATGCGACCCGCGCGTCCGAGAGCGCCGACTCCGCGTCCGGGACGATCACGTTCGACGCGAGTTGGAAGCAGTCGGTAACGGGCGCGCTCGTCGCGGGTCAGACCGTTCACGTCGCGTACGACGCGTCGCGCTTGCCCGGATGCCGCGGCGATCTCTCGAACGGCCCCGGCTGGTCCATCACCGGTGCGTACAGCGTCAACGGCGTCTATGGCGGATCGTTCCCGGTTGCGGGCGCGGGCCTGTCGAACGGTCCGAACCCGCCTGCGTTCACGCCGCCGACGACGGGCGATCTCGCGGTGTGGTTCGAGCTCACCAACGCCTGGGGCTGCCACGGATACGACTCGGCGTTCGGCGCGAACTACCATTTCGACGTGCGCGCATCGGCGAACGCGCCGGGCTGGATGGGCAACGCGTCGTCGCTCGTCGACCGCGCGACGTGCGGCGGTGCGACCAACGCTTGCTACGCGGACGCGCAGCCTGCGGCGAACGGATTTCACTTCGACACGTGGGCACGCCAGCGCGCGGCCGTCACGCAAGTGTTCTTCGATGTCTGGAAACAAGGCACGACCGACTACGCAAACCCGAACCTGTGGCGCGAGCTCGACGTCCAGCTTCACGCGCGCATCGGAAGCACCGGCGCGTTCGTCACGAGCTACGTGCGCTTCAGCGAGTACCACGGCAACGACGCGCGCTATGTGATCGACCTGCGCGCGCTCGATCCGCTGAACGGCGTGCACGGCGGCGCGCTGACCGACAAGAGCCAATGCCCCGTCTTCCCGACGACGGTCTCCCCGGATACGCAGTACGTGCGAGCGGACTACCAGTTCTACTTCACGGTGAACGGCGCCGAGCTACGTCCTCTGCCCGGCGCGGTCTTCCACGGCACGTACGAGAACTACGCGAGCCTCTACGCGATCTGCGCGCGCTGACCGCTACTGCGGCTGACTACTTGCTGCACCCCTTCGCGCTTGCGGGAGCGATGACCGGAGCAGGCGAAGGCTCGGCGTAGAGCGACGCCATCACTGTGCGGTCCGGATCCGTCAACACGCGCTTGTGCGTCTCGCACGTGTTCGATCGAAGGTACATCGTCGCCTTCGCGTCCTCGACGTCTTCGCCGAGACCGAAGAAGTGCCCCGCCTCGTGCGTCGCGACGTTCTGGAGATCGTATTTGCCCTCGCACGCGCCCGCGCGATGGCCATCGTCTTTGCCTCCGGCGCCGCGCGAATTCATCGCGGCCTCGTCGAGCACGCCAAACGCATAGTTCGAGTTGAAGATCGTGTCCGCCTCGACGATCTCGCCACTCGCCGCGTCGACGTAGCTGACGGTGATGGCGACGTCGTGCTCGTGCCCTTTGAGCGTGATCGGGCCGAAGAGAACGAGGTTCTTCCCATCCTGCGCCACCTTGCCGCGCGCCTTGCTCGAGTCGAAGCCCAGCGGCGGGAGCGTGCCGTCGCTCGAGACCCACTCGCCGAACGCGGCCTTCACGGCGTCCTTCGCGTTGGAATCGATCTCGTCGAGCGAGGCGTCGAAGGTGAGCGTCACCGGTCGAGTTCCCCAGCGCTCGTGCGTGCCGGCGGCCGTCGTCTTGAGCCCGGCAGTTCCCGACATGACGATCGGCGTCAGCGTTCGCGGCGCGTTCGGCGCGCGCGGCATCGCGGCCGCGTAGCCGAGAAAGCCGAGGCCGACGACCAGCGCTCCGACGATCGCCCAGCGCGGAACCGCGACACGGCGCACGGGAGGCGCTTCGTCGGCGACGACGATGCGAATCGGCGGGACGCTCGCCAGCGGTCGAATGCTGAGTGCGAGCGGCCGCAAGCTGCCGATGGGGAAGAGGCTCCGCGGACGGCTCCGAGGTCTCTGCGCCCAATGCCGCGGCCGCGCCGTAGGGCGGACGGAGGCGGTGGGCGCGACGGAAGGCGTGGGAATCATCTACCCCCCTAGACGGCGCGATCGCGGGGCGGGTTAAGGGGAAATCGGCGACGGTTGAGCCATTTCCTTCATCTGCGTTCTCCGCCGCGCGTTTCGCTCACGGTCCGACGGCGTAGAGAGTCATCCCGCCATCGCTGAAGTCCGTGTGGAAGATCAAGACGCCGTCGCCGATCTGAAGGTAATCGCGGACGATGGTGGGGGTCCGATACGACCAGGCGACGCCGCCGTCGGCGCGAATCGCGTTCACGCCGATGTCGGTGCCGACGTAGATCGTACCGTTGCCGTCGATGACCGGCGTGCACGGCGCGTTCGGTGACGAAGGGAGGGCCGTCGACCAGCGCATGCCGCCGTTGTCCGGGTTGACCGCGACGAGCTGCCCGTCGTTGGTGGTGATGTACATCGTGCCGTCGGCGCCGACGGCCACACCGCCCGTTCCGGTCGTCGAGAGCGGCGCGACCCACGCGGGGCCTCCGTCGAAGGCGTCGCGCGCGAAGAGTCCGGCGTACGTCCCGAACGCGACGTGGCGGCCGTCGAAGAGCGCCGGGCTGATCGCGCCCGTGAGGAGGCGCGCATCGTACGTGAATGCCGTCGAGCCGCCGGCAGCGATCGCGCGAAGGACCGCGTCGTACCCGCTCGCGTAGATCGTTCCGTTCGGTGCGACGGTGAGCTCGAACGCGTTGACGGTGCCGATCGGCGCCTTGTAGACGAGTCGCCGCGCGCCGACGTCGTACACGCCGACGTACACGTTTCCGGTGTTGTTCGGCTGGTCGTAGAGGCGAAGAAAGAGCGTGCCGTTCGACGCGCGGAAGTCGACGGCGACGCCGCCCGCGTCGAAGCCGGTCGGGTACGTATCGACGACGCCACCGTCGGCGGCGAACGCGTAGATCGTCGGCACGTACGCGCTGCCGACGTAGATGTTGCCGTCGGATCCGAGCGTCGGCGTACTTCCGGACATCGTCGATACGCTGCTGCTCCACTTCGCGCCGCCGTCCGGTCCGATCGCGGTCAGTGCCCCGTTGTCGACGAAGTAGATGGATCCGTCGGCGGCGATCGCGACCGAGGCGATCTCGCTCACGGGGATCGACCACTTGAGGTTCGACGTCTGCGGTCCGACGAACGGAGAGCGGCTGATGCGCGTCGGGCAGTAACCCGTCATCGGCCATGGCGCGCCCGGCGCGAGGCCGCCCATGTCGCCGCACGCGGTGATCGTCGCGTCGATGGCGGAGTCCGGCGTGCCTCCGTCGCGCGGCGCGTCGTTGGGGCCGTCGGTCACGGGACCGTCCGCGACGGTGGAGTCCGGAGCGCCCGCGTCGGGGAAGAGGACGCCTTCGTCGCAGCCGGTCGCCGATTCGCACGCGGCCGAGTCGTGGATCGTGTCGGGGAGACACTGCCCGTGCACGCACGTCGTGTTCGGATCGCACGAGACGCCGTCGCACGCCGCCTCGAGATGAATCGGCACGACGAGCGGCGTCTGCGGGAGGAAGTGGAGCGCGCGACGCGCGACGATGCAGCCGCGACCGTACGGAGGCTTGCAGTCGGATGCGTTCTTCCCGACGCCGAGCACCGCCTTGATCCCGACCTCGTCGTTGTCTGCGTTGCTCGGCACGACGACGATCGATCCGATGCGGCCGCCGGTCGGCGTGCACGCGCTCGAGGTCGCCGCGATCGCTTTGTCCTCGATTTGCCCAGGCGCGCCGATCGTCATCGTCGAGCCGCGCGTCTGATCGCAAGGTACATCGGTCGTCAGCAGCACCGTGATGCGCGTCGGCTCGCGGCACCCGAGGCTCGCGGTCGCCATCGTCGCGATGAAGCCGGCGATCGCGAACGACGAGCGGACGCGAAGGCGGCTCGCGGAGCGCGAAGCGACGAGATTCACGACGAGAACGTTACGCTACGTTCGTAGCAGTGACCAAGGCAGTCACCGGCGTCAGC
>JAYVXB010000055.1:0-8636 GCA_043785585.1 Deltaproteobacteria bacterium
GCGACCTTCGCGTCGAACTCTTTCGGATCGTAGACGATCCCGCCGCCCGAGCCGCCCATCGTGAACGACGGCCTGAGGATCGACGGGAACCCAGTCTCCTTCACGATCGCGCGCGCCTCTTCGATCGAGTGCGCCGCGCCCGACTTCGGGCACGTGAGGCCGATCTTCTCCATCGCTGCTTTGAAGAGCGCGCGGTCCTCGGCCTTCGCGATCGAATCGGGGCGCGCGCCGAGCATCTCGACACCGAGGCGCTCGAGCACGCCCGACTCGCCGAGCGCCAGCGCGAGGTTCAGCGCGGTCTGCCCACCGAGCGTCGGGAGGAGTGCCTGCGGACGTTCGCGCTCGAGGATCGCGGTGAGCGTTCGCACGTCGAGCGGCTCGACGTACGTGCGCGTCGCGAGCTCGGGATCCGTCATGATCGTCGCCGGGTTCGAGTTGACGAGGATGACCTCGTACCCCTCTTCCCGGAGCGATTTGGCGCCCTGCGTGCCGGAATAGTCGAATTCGCAGGCCTGCCCGATGACGATGGGTCCGGCGCCTATGAGAAGGATTCGTTCGATGTCGGTGCGGCGGGGCATCGAGGGAGGTCGATTAGCAGGGCGGGCGCGCGGGGGATAGGGAGATGGTGCCGAGAAACTTTCGCGTGCTACGACCTGGTCGTCGTGGGCCGAGACCGCAAGCTCGTTCGTCTGCTTCTCGTCGTCGGAATCCCGTCCATCGCCGCGCTCGCGGCGTGCGGCCCGCTCTTCGGCGAATCCGACAGTCCCGCGCCGCCGGCGGACAACGGCGCTGATGCGAGCCTCGACGACGGCGGCGACGAGGGCACGATTCTCACGCAGCCGGACGGGTCACACGACGGACCGAAATCGCCCGAGGCTGGCGACGCGGGCGGATGCAGCGCTTCGCAGATCCGATGCAACGGCGCGTGCATCCCGAACAACACGAGCAACTGCGGCGCGTGCGGGCATGATTGCAGCAACCTCGCACACGTCAGCGGGACGGTGTCGTGCGTCGCGGGTCAGTGCAGCTTCAGCGCTGGCGCATGCGCGCCCGGGTTCGCGAACTGCAACGGCATGGCGGACGACGGCTGCGAGATCGATCTCTCGAACCCGGCACACTGCGGGAGCTGCCCCGCTGCATGTGCGGCGGACGGCGGCACACCGATCTGCGCGCCGAGCGGCGACGCGGGCACCAACTACGCATGCGCGTCGGCCTGTCCGTCGAACACGCCAACACTGTGCAACGGCACCTGCGTCGACACGTCCAACAACGCACAGAACTGTATGACGTGCGGCCACGCGTGCCCCGCGGTCGGCAACGGTCAGGCGTCGTGCTCCGGGGGCCAGTGCGCATTTTCATGCAACGCCGGCTTCCACAAATGCGGGAACGCTTGCGCGGACGATCTGTCCGTCGACACGTGCGGGACCTCTTCGTGTAGTCCGTGCCCACCAGGACCCACGAACTCGACGAGGACGTGTTCCATGGCTGGTCAATGCGCCTGGACGTGCGGCGGAAGATCGCTCTGCGGCAACGCTTGCGTCGACGAGACGAGCGACGTGAACAACTGCGGCGGGTGCAGCAAAGTCTGCCCGACGGGCGCGGCGTGCCAGCAGAGTGTCTGCGCTTGCCCCGCCGGGGATATCATCTGCAACAACACGGTTTGCGCGAACACGGCGTCGGACGACGCGCACTGCGGTGGGTGCAACAGACCGTGCGGCGCAGGCGGCGCGCACTGCATCTCAGGTGTATGTTTCTGCCCAACTGGAAAGATCTTCTGCGGGGCCGACTGCGTCGACACCATGTCGGACCCTGCCCATTGCGGCGGATGCAACATCCCGGCGTGCGTCCCGGGCGCGATCTGCAACGCCGGCGTCTGCCAGTGCCAGTCGGGCTTTGTGGCCTGCGCGAGCGGCTGCGCCGACCTCGCGAACGATGCGAGCCACTGTGGAACCTGCAGCAAAGTATGCCCGTCGCAGCAGCCGCGATGCATCAGCGGCCAGTGCAGCCCCTGAGCCGGTTATCGTACCGCAGCGAATTAACGACCAAGCCGCACGCAAGCTCTACTCGCTCCCGTTACGCCGGCGGGACGCCCGGCGATGTCACGGCGAGCATGGGCTGACGGACGCGCATCACGAGTTCCTCTTCGACGGCGGCGGGACCCCGCTCTACCTGGAACGTTACGACGGGTCGCATCAACGCGACCCCGCAGGACGGGACCGGAATCGGGATACGCCCCGCGATCGCGCGAGCGTCGGCTCGATTCAGTCTCGGATCCGTCGCGACGGACAACAGCTCGATCTACTGGACGGAGAGCAACGGCATGGGCAAAGGCGCGGTGTGGAAGGTCGCGAAGTAGCGCGACGCCTATCCGCCTCCCGACTCCGTCACTGCGACGTATTCAGAATCGCATAGGCGTTGCCGCCGTTGTCGCTGACGACGATGTCCGGTTTGTTGTCGCCGTTGAGATCCTCGACGGCTGCGCCGCGCAGATTCGCCCCCGCGCTCCTCGACACGATCGCGCCGAAGTTGCCGTTGCCGTGTCCGAGCATGACGCCGACGGAGCTCGCTTGAACGACGACGAGATCGAGAAAGCCGTCGAGGTTCATGTCCGCGGTCGCGATCCACCGCGCCGTGAGCGACGTGATCAGTAGAGGAGGCTGAAACCCGCTGCCCGTGCCCATCAGTTGAACGATCGTTCCCGCGGTCAGGTTTGCGACGATGAGGTCCGGCTTCGCGTCGCGATTGAAGTCGCCTACGACGACGTACCGCGCTCCCGCGCCGGACGTAAAGCTCTGGCGCGTGGCGAACGTCCCGTCGCCGTTGCCGCGTAGCCAGCTGATGTTGCCGTCGGTCTCGTTCGCAACGCAAGTCCGGCTTGAGATCGCCGTCGAAGTCCGCGCTGAGGAGACCGCGCGGACCGCTTCCGCTTGCTGTGCCCGTGCCGATCTTAGTGAACATCCCGTTCCCTCCGCCTTTTAGGAACGTGAGGTTGTTGTCGCCGTCGTTCGCGGTCACGACATCGAGTTTCTGACGCCGACCCGCTGTTGGTCACGATGAGGTCGAGGTTGCCGTCGCCGTTGAGGTCGGGCGCTGCAACAAATTGACCGGGCGCGGACAAGCCGCTGAGCGCGCGCGCATTTCCGAAGGTGCCATCTCCGTTGCGAGCCCGACGTAAAACGCCGCGAACTGATCATCCGACAGCGTGAGATCGAGCTTCGTGTCGTGATTCATGTCCGCGAGCACGACGCCCTGAAGACCGGTCGGGACAGGCACGTACGTCTGCGGCTGCCCGAGCGAGAACGTCGCAGGGTAGTAGGAGAGGACAGACGCGTTGTTCGCGAACTGCGTATCGGGATTCGTGACGCGTACCGAGACGAGTCCCGCGGAACCTAGCGACGCGGGCGTCACCGTGGAGATCGTCATGGTCGACGTCACGTTGATCGACGTCGCCGGGAGGCCGGCAATGGTCACGGTTGCCCCCGTGATGAAATTCGAGCCGGAGATCGTGATCGTTGTGCCGCCGGTCGTGACTGCACGCGAAGGCGTGACCCACGTGATCGCGGGAGGCGCGGCTGCGTCTACGGATGCGTCGACGGTGCCGTCCACCTTTGCGTCCGTCGCGTCCACACCTGCCTCGGCGACCGACACCTCCGGCGCGACATCGGAACGCACGTCGAGGTGTGAAGCGTCGGGCGCCATGAGAATGCTCGCCTCGTGGCCGCCGTCGTCGTTTGCATCGCTCGCGTCCGCGCCCGTCTCCACCGAACGCGTCGAATCCGCTTCCCCGAACAACGCGCTGCACCCACCAACCATCGCGAAGACCCCCGCGAGGGTGAGATAGCTGACGACACTCCTCTGTCTCATCGCGGAGGCGAGTAGCACGCGACTTACGCCAGCAAAGCCGAGCGCCGGCGATTTCGGCGGCGTCGCATCAGTCGTTCGGAACCATGCGCGCGCAATTCCGTCGCCCATCGAATCGGCGTACACTTCAACTTGCGCTCTTTCGTCCGCGCACTTCAGAGGAGTATTGCAATGGCGCTCGTTCGACGTGTCGTGCTCGCCTCGATGGTCGCCACCGCGACTACTGCGTTCGGTTGCACCAGCCTGCTCGGCGACTTCACGGTCACCGACACGGGCTCCGACGCATCTTCGAGCGATGGGAGCAGCGGCGACGGCCAAGTCACCGCGGACGGCGGCGGCGATGGCATGACGATAGGCGACGGTCCGGCCGCGGACTCCGGCACGGCCCACCTCGTCATCGACAAGATGATGAAGGACTTCGGCACGCACACGCTGAGCTCCGCCGTCACCGCGGAGACGTTCACGATCACCAACAACGGCACGGGCACCACCGGCGCGCTCACGATAACCGTCAACGGCTCGGCCTATCGCCAGTCCGGCGGCTCGTGCGTGGGAACGCCCGCCACCACGCTCGCGAAGGGAGCGAGCTGCACCGTCGACATCAGCATCGACACGTCGCGAATCGGAATGCCGAGCGGCACGCTCGTCGTCGCCGACGGCGCGAGCGACATGGTCTCGGCGAGCCTCTCCGGAAACATCGTGATGTCGTGCCCTGGCAACATGCCGACGCTCTGCTCCGGGACATGCGTCGACACCGTTGCCGACCCGCTCAATTGCAGCACGTGTGGCAATCGCTGCCCGACGGTGCCGAACGGATCGGGCGGCTGCGCGTCGAGCATGTGCGGCATCGGCATGTGCAACGTCGGCTTCAAAGACTGCAACAACATGGCGAGCGACGGCTGCGAGGTCGGCATCACGAACGACGTAGCCAACTGTGGCGGTTGCTTGCGCCAGTGCACCATTCCGAATGGGCAACCCAGCTGCGTGAACAGTACATGCACGGTCCAGAGCTGCAGCAACGGCTTCAGCGACTGCAACATGACGGCGAGCGACGGCTGCGAGGCGAACCTCAATAGCGACGTCCTTCACTGCGGAAGCTGCGCGGGCGCGTGCAACCTACCAAACGCCGTTCCCGGTTGCGTGGGCGGCACATGCAAAATCCAGTCGTGCAACGGCACGTTCCACGATTGCGACAACGTCGCCTCGAACGGGTGCGAGGCCGACTGGAATTCGAGCGACGCGAACTGCGGGGGTTGCGGCAATGCGTGCATGGGAGGAAAGCATTGTGCCGGCGGCACGTGCGCATGCGTCGGCGGCGCGCCGGATCTGTGCGGCGGAGTCTGTACGAGCAAGCTGACCGACGCGGCGAACTGCGGGGCGTGTGGACACGGTTGCCTCGGTGGCACGTGCAGCGGCGGCGCCTGCCAGCCGGTCACGCTCGGCTCCATCAGCGGCAACGGCGCGGGCATCGCCGCCGAGCAGGGCTCCGTGTTCTTCGCAGCGGGCGGAACGAGTGCATACAAGTGCGACGCCATGTCAGGCTGCGGCGGCACCCCGTTCGCGGTTGCCACTGGCTTTACGACCGCGGTGACCGTTTTCGCGGACGTCCCGTCCGGTTTCGTGTTCGTCACCGACCAGAATGCCGGAGTGACGTCGAAGATCAATCCGAACGGTGGTGCGCGGCTCTTCAACATCACGGCGCAGTCCAACCCCGTCGGGCTCGCGGCCGACAACAACTTCGTCTACTGGGGCTCGACGGACCGCATCGGGCGCGCGAACAAGTACGACGGAAGCGGCGCCACGACGATCGCGAGTGGCCTCTCGTTCGTATACGGCCTCAGCTTCGATCCGAACACGGGGGCGCTGTTCGCCGTCGACTACAGTGCGACGGGGAAGGTCGTCCGATGCAACAGCCCCGGCGCAGCGGGCTGCGGAGCGAGCTGGGCCACCCTCGCCGCGAACCAGCCCAATCCTACTGCCGTCACCGTCGCGGGCGGCAACATGTACTTTACACGGCTCGGCACCTCGCCCACCTACTCCGACGGCGGATTGCTGAGCGTCCCGGTCGGTGGTGGCTCGACCACGGCGAACGCCGTCGGCGCAAGCTACGGATTCGCGTTCGGCGCAACCTCGGACGCGAGCTATGTCTACTTCTCGGGCGGCGGCGCGATCCACCGAGTCGCGTACGGGACCTTCGGCTCGACAGTGATCGCCGCCGGCGTCGGCGTAGCGCGTGCGGTGACGAACGACAACGTGGCGGTCTACTGGATCAACGACTCCGGGACCGTGATGAAGGTCGCGAAGTAGGCGGAGAGACGCCCTGCCCTCCCGCGCCCCCGTCCTTCGACGCGACCGCCGCCGCATGCGTCGCGGCCACGAGCCACCGCCGCACATGCGTCCGCGCGCACCGCTCGTTCCCGACCGCGATCCGCCGGAAGACATCCGACACGACGTCGTCCGCGGCCTCCGTGTCGTGCACCACGCGCTCCGCCACCCTGCGAAGCGCGTGAAAGTGCCGCACGTAGAGCTGCTCCAGCGCCGCCTCGTCGCCGCTGCGCGCACGGACGAAGAGCGCTTCGTCCGACGCGCGCACGTGCGCGTTGACCTCGACCACGTCGCGCGCCGCGTACGCACGCGCGCTCACGACTCGTCCTCGTCGCGCGCCGCGTCCAGCGGATCGAAGTCGCACCGCGGATCGAGGATGCAAGCGTCGGCGTCCACGAGCACTTCGCCGGCGCGATGCGATTTCCTGGTGTCGATCAGCCTGTAGACGACGCCATGCAGCCAGCGACGCAGGCCATCGACCGTGTCGGGGATCTTGGTCGACGTGAGCACGACGAGCATCGCCTGTTGCACGATGTCGTCCGCGTCCGCGGCCGACATGCGCTTGCGCGCGACGGCGAGCATCCCCGGTGCGAAGCGTCGGTACATCTCCGAGGCCGCGCTTCGTGAGCGCGCGCGGAGCTTGATGATGAGCTCGTCGGCCGGCGGCGGCGCGACGTCGTTCGCAGGCGCGCCTTGCGGCGTGCGCGCGAGATCCTGAATCGTGACGAGACGGGTGCGGATCGATTCATCGATGTTCGAAACGGTCGGACGGTTCATTGGGATTCTCCTTGGTCGGTGTCGTGGTGATTCATTGGGTCGAAGAAGTGCCGCGCCGCGGATCCGCGCGAGACCGAGCTCGCGCGGATCCACGGGCAGCGATGCGATCACGGCGACTTCGCGGCGATGCCGTTCAGCGCGGAAGACGCTGAGGGCGTGACGCCGTTGATCACCGCCGGCGAAACGGCGCCGTTGGTCACCGCAGGCGCAACGACGCCGTGGGTGGCCGTGGGCGACGCGACCGCCGCCGGGGCGGGCGCGTGCACCGGAGGCGAAGCGACCGCCTTCGGAGCCGTGTGGCTCTTGCGGCGACGCTTCAGCAGCGCCTTCAGCTCACGCACCTGCTCGCGAACCGGTTCGTTCGCTTGCAGACGAGCGAGGCCCTTCATGGTCGCGTAGAGCACGAGCGTGTTCTCCGCGGCCTGGGCGCGCTGCTTGAGCACGGTCTTCTCGACGTGACTCGCGAGGGCGCGTGCCTGGGTGACCAGGGGCGCCATCGCGAGCTCGAGCTCGACTGCCCCGTTCATTTCCGCGACGTCGAAGTCGGAGAAACGATCGGGGTGCTCACCCACGATGTTGGCGGCGATTGCGATCGCCTTCGCCGGGACGGTACGGAACCCGTTTGAACGCTGGGCCTCGTGCGGAAGCATCGCGGGGTCGAGCTGAAGCGACTCCTCGAGCTTCTTGAGAGAACCAACGGCCTTGGTTGCGATGTCGTAACGGGACGGCTTCTTGGTGCTGCTCTTCGACTTTCCCATTGAGATACGGTCTCCATCGAGGCCCGCTGCAGCGTCCCGAGGCATTCGGGGTTGGCTGCGTCGTGCTCTCGAAGGAACAAGGTCGCGCGTAACCGCGGCGGCCGCGTGTAACCGTCCCGCGCGCCATTCCGCGGCGGGAAGGCGCGCGATTCTCAGCGGTTTGGGAATCGACGCGGCGCGGACGATTTCGGTGCGCGCGACGAAGTCGTGTAACCGGCAGCGCGATCGGCGTGCGTGAGCGCGATCCAGATGAGCGTCATCGGGCTCGCAGATGACGCTCATCTGCGCGCCCAGATGTGATTCATCGGGCTCGGAGATGTGCGAGGTCTCCGCCGTAGATGAGGCACATCCTCGTCGCAGATGATTCACATCTGGATCGCGGATGTGCATCTTCTGGATCGCAGATGAGGGTCATCAGACGGCGCGGATGTGGAAGGTCTGCGGCGTGGATGAGGGGCATCTGCGGGCGCGGATGCGCGAGCGCGGCCGATCGTCAGTCCTGCCACCCACCCCCATCACCGCCGCCCGTCGCCCCGTCGCGATCGAACGTCGGCAGCTCCGCGTGCGCGTGAAAGCGCGGGAGCCATTCGTGCGAATACGGATGCAGCGGATCTTCATCGAGCGCGAACGCCGTCCGCAGCGTCTTCCTCAGTCGCGACACCATCGTCTTCACGGCGTTGTAGCCGCCGAACGACTTCCATCGCCAATGGCCATCGCCGTGGCACATCGCCATGAGCGCTCTCCACTGGATCGTCACCTCGCGCGAGCTCGCGTCCGCTTCGCCGAAGTCGCTCGCGGTGCGGCGGACGTGCGTACGCCCAATGCGGATCATCACGGTGGCGGGATCGACAGCGTAGATGTGCAAATCCGACCATCGCTCGAGCGGCGGGAGCGCGGAGAGGCGGCCGAGCGGTT
>JAYVXB010000056.1:0-8613 GCA_043785585.1 Deltaproteobacteria bacterium
GGAGCACGCCACCACCGGAAGAGCGAACGGAAGAACCGTGACGAGTCGTGCAATGTGTCGAAGAAAGTCGGTTGATCGAAGCATGGTGAACCTCCCAATCAGGCGGTTCTCAACGCTCGTGCATTGAGGGATCGATCACGTGACCATCCGCGAGACGATCCCTGTGGTGCAACTCCACATCCAGCGGAACGTGGCCGTAACTACGCGCACTGCCGCCACGAAACTGTGGCGAACTTGTGGAGTGGGGCGAAAGAGAACGGCGCGCGAGGACGACGAACGCGCCCTACGGTCCCCCCTCGACGAGCCACTTCAGAAGCCGCCGGTAGTTCGCAATCATACGATCCCCCGGCACCTCGTGACCGAGCCCGCGTCGCACGATGACGCGCACCGGAATCCCGGCCGCTCGGACCATGCCGCCGGCGCGAAGCGTGCTCTCGACGATCGGATCGTGCTCTCCCGTCAGCATCACGACGCGCGCGATCTTCCTTCGCTGCGCCTGGAGAAACTCCGGCGCGCGATCTCCCCAATACCGATCGCTCCCCGCGAGGATCATCCAGCGGTTCCACCGCTCCGGCTGTTGGATCCCGATGACCTGCGCGACGAGCGCCCCCTCGCTGAACCCGATGATGACGTTCCCCGCGATCTTCACGCGCGCGCCGAACTTCGCGCGGAGCGCGTCGACGCTGGCGTCGATCGCCTTCTTCGCCTCGTCGAGCTTTCCCCACGAGCGACCGCGCTCCGACGCCACCGGGCCGGACGGGCAGAGCACCCAACCGAACGGCGACGCGACATCCGACCACTTCTGGCAGTCGAGCTCGGGATCGCCGTTGCGCGCGTGGAGGATCATCACGATCGGCCGCGCGTCCGTCTCCTTCGGCTCGATCACGAACGAGTCCGCGTTGCCCGTCACCGCGAGATGCACGACCGCGTCCGCCGGAAGTGCCACGGGCTCGTCCGCCGCGGCGGGGAGCGCCAGCAACATCACAGCGACGAAGAAGCCGAGCGCTTTCATTCGCCCACGAGCGTAGACGATCCACCTCGGATACATGTACTTAGCAACATCTTGCGTCCGCTCGCGCGCCCACGCATAGATTTCGAGTCTCCATGACGCGCCGCCCACTCCGGATCTCTCCGGGACACTCCTGGCCAGTCGCTACCGCGTGACGCGCATGCTCGGTCGCGGCGGCATGGGCGCCGTGTACGAAGCGTTGCAAGGGTCATCGGGCTCGTCGCTGCGCTGCTCATCGTCGGTGGAGGCGCGGTCGTCGCGTACGTGAAGCTCGGACGTCTCACAGATTCGAGCGCGGCGTCGAGCGCGCCAACGTCGTCGAGCGCGCCTTCTCCTTCGGCGAGCGTCGCGGCGGCGCCGACCGCGAGCTCCGACGATGCGGGCGCCAAACCGGGCAGCGCGATCACGAAGCACGCGGGCAATCCCGACGCCGCCGCGCCGCCGATCGCCGACGCTGCGCCGCCGTCCGGTGCGCTCAAGCCGTCGGCGTACCTCGGATCGATCAACGTCGTCGGCTCGACGTACGACATCGACGTCGTGCGAGCGGGAATCGGCGCGGCGCTCGGCGCGGCGACGCAGTGCTTCGCGACCGCAAAGCTCGACGATGCGCATCCGTACTTCGAGTACCACGTGACCGCATCCGGCCAGGTGACGGGCGTCGGCATCCGCGGCTCGTACGCCGGCGCCGATCAGGCGATGGTGACGTGCGCGGCGGCGCGTCTCGCGGCGACGCACTTCACGCCGAATCCGAAGAACGTCGCGGAGACGATCATCATCAGTCTGACCGTGCACTACCCGTGATCGGGCCGTAGCATGAGCTCATGGGCGCGCGCTCGTCTGCCTCTCGAGTCGGCGCGTTCGTCATCGTCGTAACGCTCGCCGCGTGCGGCTCGAGCAGTGGCGACGCTTCGAGCGGCGATGGCGGCGCGAGCGGCAGCGACGGCGGCTCGTCGTCCGACGTCGGCACGCCCACGAAACCCCAAGACGGCCCCCCCGCCGGTTGGGCGGACGGCCACGCGACCGTCCCGCCCGAGGGCCAAGCCGAGGACGTGTCGTCACCCACCACGGTCGTCGGAACGGGCACGGCCGCGAGCTGCACCGGCGACGCGTTCGTAGCGGCGGTCGCCAAGGGCGGCGTCATCACCTTCAACTGCGGCCCCGATCCCGTGACGATCGTCCTCACGCAGACAGCGAAGGTCTTCAACGACAAAGGAACGAAGCTCGTCATCGACGGCGGCAACAAGGTGACGCTGAGCGGCGGCGGCACGACGCGCATCCTCTACATGTCCACGTGCGACAAGGCGCAGGTCTATCCGCCGGGGCCGGGCGACTGCAACACGAACCCCGGCGTAAAGCTCGTCGTGCAGAACATCACCTTCGTCGACGGCAACGCGAAGGGCATCCCCGAGGGCACGACCAACGGCGGCGGCGGAGGCGCGATCCACGCGCAGGGCGGAAGCCTCAAAGTCTACAACGCGCGCTTCTTCAACAACGTCTGCGACGATCTCGGCTCCGACCTCGGCGGCGGCGCGATCCGCAAGCTCGACTACCTCGTCGCGCCCGGCGCGGGTCCGGCGCGTCCGGCGTGGATCGTCAACAGCACGTTCGGCGGCAAGCCCGGCTTCGGCAACTCGTGCGCGAACGGCGGCGCGCTCAGCAGCATCGGCGTGTCGTGGAACATCCTCAACACGCTGCTGTCCGAGAACACCGCCGTCGGCCACGGCGCCAACAGCGGCATGGGCGGCAACGGCGGCGCGATCTACAACGACGGCAACGAGATCGTGCTGAACATCACGAGCTGCCTCCTCGAGAACAACAAGGCGAACGAAGGCGGGAGCGCCGTCTTCTTCGTCAGCAACGACAAGTCGGGAGCGATCACTATCAAGGACTCGATCGCGCGGAACAACCCGCGCGGCACGTTCGAGACGCCGAACCTCCCGGGGTTCTACGTGATCGCGAAGGGGCCGGCGACGGTCGTGAGCTCGATGATCACGCGGTGAGCGTCGTCGCGCGGCATCGCAGCGCTTCGCGGTCGCGGTCGAGGTCGAGGTCGAGGTCGAGGCCGAGGTCGAGGTCAACGTCCGCCCCTACGTCCGCAGCCCGCGCTTGCTCAGCAAGAACAAGAACACCGGTCACCGATCAGCGCGGTGACGGCGCCGACGGGCGGCTCGGTGTGGAGCCACCGAAACGCGAGACGGCTCACGAGATCGCACATGACGAGCAATCCGCCGCCGACGAAGAGCGACGCGGGCATGAGCACGCGGACGTCCGGGCCGACGACGCGACGGAGCGCGTGAGGGACGACGAGACCGACGAAGCCGATGAGTCCGGTGAGGCTGACGACCGCGCCGACGACGGCCGAGCACGCGAAGAAGGTGCGACGCTCGAGCGCGCGCACGTCGACGCCGAGGCCGCCCGCGGCTTCGTCGCCGAGCGCGAGCAAGTTGAGGCGCCCCGCGTCGCGAAGCAGCACGATCGTTCCGATCGCGGCGTAGAGCCCGACGAAGCCGATCTCGCGCCACGACTGCACGTCGAGGAACCCGACGAGCCAGAAGAGGAGCTCCTGCGCTTTGCTCGCGCTGACGAGCGTCTTCAAGAACGTGATCACCGCCGACGCGAACGAGTTCACGACGACGCCCGCGAGGAGCACCGACGTCGCGCTCCCCGGCGATCCCGCGCGCGCGAGCGTGTACACGAGGAGCGTCGATCCCATCCCGCCCGCGAGCGCGACGAGCGGCACGACCGACGCGCCGATCCACGACGCGCCCGCGAGCCCGCCGAGGATCGCGATCGTCGCGCCGAGCGCCGAGCCGCCCGACACGCCGAGCACGTACGGCTCCGCGAGCGGATTGCGAAGCACGGCTTGAAACGCGACGCCGACGACCGCGAGCCCGCCGCCCGTGATCGCGCCGAGAAGCACGCGCGGCAACCGCGCTTCGAGGAGCGCCGCGCGCTCGAGCGAGTCCGCCGCATCGAACAGGTGCGACAGCGCGATCGGCTCCGTTCCGAACGACACGCCCACCGCGAGCGCCGCGACGAGAAACAAAGCGCACGCGACGAGAAACATCCACGAACGCGATGCCGGAGACCTCTTCACTTCCGATCTCCCGATCTTCCTGTGAAATCCCTCACACGCGATTGCGCTCGTAGAGGATGCGAAGCCCGACGAGCGTGAGCATCTCGTCGACCTCGCCGATCGCTTTCGACAGCGGCGCGATGAGCGGCGCGAGCCCGCCCGTCGCGATGACCGCGCACGGATAGCCGAGCTCTGCGAGCAGACGCTCGACGAGGCCGTCGACGAGCCCGACGTAGCCGTAGACGATCCCCGACTGCATCGACGCGAGCGTGTTGCGACCGACGACCTTCGCCGGCTTCGCGATCTCGACGCGCGGGAGCTTTGCAGCGCGCGAGAAAAGCGCGTCGGCGCTGATCTGAATCCCCGGCGCGATGACGCCACCGAGGTACTCGCCCTTCGGCGTGACGCAGTCGAACGTCGTCGCGGTGCCGAAGTCGACGACGATGACGCCGCCTTTGCTCTTCTCGAACGCGGCGACCGCGTTGACGATCCGATCGGCGCCGACCTCGCGCGGGTTCTCGTAGAGGATCGCCATGCCGGTGCGAATACCGGGGCCGACGACCATCGCTTCGTGACCGAACGCGCGCTTCACCAGATCGATCATCGGCTCGGTCAACGACGGCACGACGCTCGCGAGGATCGCGGCGTGCACGTCCTTTACCGCGACGTCGTACATCTGGCAGAGCTGCCACAAGACGACGGCGTACTCGTCCGCCGTGCGACCGCGCCCGCTCTCGACGCGCCACTGGTGCACGAGCTTTTCGCCGTCGAAGAGGCCGTAGACGATGTTCGTGTTGCCGACGTCGATGACAAGCAGCATTCGCGGCCGAGAGTACTACTCCTCTACCTTCACGTCGCGGATGACGTCCCCTTCGGCGACCGCGGCCCAGTCGCCTTCGGCGTGACCGACCTTCGTGTACTCGCCCTCGAGGTGCGGGTAGCGCGCGAGCGTGACGAAGAGCTGGCTCGATCCGGTGTCGCGTCCGGCGAGCGCGATCCCGACGTCGAGGAGATCGAACGGGGCGGGCGCGGTCTCGCAGCGGAGGAGCTTGCCCGATCCGCCGTAGCCGTCGCCGCCCGGATCGCCGAACTGCGCGACGAAGCCCGGGACGACGCGATGCACGACGACGTTCGTGTAGAAGCCGCTCCGCGCGAGCGCGACCATGCGCGTGGCGGCGATTGGCGCGAGCGACGGATCGAGCGTGATCGAGAGCGCGCCGGCGTCGGTCGTAAAGCGAACCGTCGTGGGGTGCGTGAGGAGCGCGGCGATCTCCGGCGCGGCTTCGGGAGGAGGATCGGGCGGCGCGCACGTCACGTCGGCATCCGGGAACGCGGCGAGCGCTTTCTTCGCGCGCGCGCGCATCGTCGCGTTCGGATCGCGGCACGCCGCGGTCGCCATGTCGCGTCCCTCTTTGAGCCCGACGGCGATCGCCGCGTCGAGGAGCGCGAGGCGCGTCTCGATCAGATCCTCGGTCCACGCGTGCGCGAGCGCGGCGCGGAGAGCGCGCGCGATCCCCGCGTCGAGATCGCGCGCCGGATTCGCCGACGGCTCGGCCTGGTTGTGGGGATCGAGCGCCGCGCGGATCTCGCTCTGCGCGAGGACGTAGACGCGCTCGGGGTGCGCGTGGATCTGCTCGGCCGCCATCGCGACGACGCCGGGCTTGGTCGACGCGAGCGCCTCGGCGAGCGCCGCGCGCGCTGCGTCTTTGAGCTCGGGGTGCGCGCCGATCGTTTCGAGCGCCGCCTCTTCGACGCGCAGGTTCTTGCTCCGCGCGAGCGCGAGCCACGCTTGGCGTCGATCCTTGTCCATCGGATGCCGATGCACGATCGCGGCGAGCCGCGCGCGCTCGAACGCTTCGCTCGAAGGATCGTCGCAGCGCTTGAGCACGTCGGCGTCGAACGATCCGCGCGCGAGGAGCCCCGCCGCGGTGCAACGGAGCGTCGCCACGCGGCGCGCGAGCGACGGCGAGACGGGCGAGCCCGGCGGTGGAACGAGGTTCGCGAGAGCGCCCAGCGTCTTGTCGGCCTTCTTCGGCGGCTCGGTCCCGAGCGCGGCGAGGAGCGTCGTCATCACGCCGAAGTCGTCGCCTGCGAGAGCCGCGATCGCGACGGGGTCCCTCTCCGGCACCAAGTAGATGAGGGCGTCCGCAGCGCCCGAGCGCCCGTCGCGCCCGAGCCGACCGAGGCCGCGCGCCGCCTCCGCGCGCTCCGGCGCGGGGTAGCTTCGATCTTGGACGACGTGCATCAAGTCGGCGACGACGAGATCGCCGGCGCGGGAGAGCGCGCGGATCGCGAAGAGGCGTCGGGGGCTCGCTGCCGCAGGCCCTTGCGTGCTCGTCGATAGCGTCGCGCGCCCGACGGCGAGGAGGCGCTCGACGAACGCGGGCGCGATCGCGTCGATGCGACCGAACGGGTAGAGCGCGGCGTCGAGCGGAGGATCGCCGCTCGCGCCGCCGCCTTTTGCCGCGTCGAGGAGCGCCGTCGTCGTCTCGTCGCCGAGCGCGTTTCGTTTCGACGCGACGTCACCGAGCGCGTACGCCGCCGCCTCGCGAACCGAGCCACCGCCATCCTTCGCGCTCGACTTGAGCCACGTCGCGAGCGTCCGCTCCGCGACCTCGCCGCCGCACTTTCCCAGCGCGCGTGCGATGACGGAGCGCGCGTCGCCGAGCGGGTCCGCGAGTGCCGCGACCGGCAGCACGTCGAGCGACGCCGCACGCGCCGCGAGCGCGCGAACGTGACCGTCTTCGTGCCCGCGGCACGTCGCGCCGAGACCGTACGCGCCCCACGCGATCGTCTCGCGGTCTTCGTCGGCGATCGCGCGCATCAGTCCAGCGATGCTCGCGTCGTCCGCGATCCGCGCGAGCGCGCGCGCCGCCCTCCGCCGCACGACGACGTCGTGGCTCCCGCGCATCGCGTCCGGCACGTCCTTCGCGCGCCGCTGATCCTCCGCGCGCGCGATCGTCGCGAGCGCCGCCGCGTTCGCCTCGGTCGTCGCCGTGCCGCCGTCGGCACCGGCCGCGTCGCCGCCGACCGTTCGCGTCTTCCCCGGACAGCCGCTCGCGAACACCGCGAGCAGCGTGCCCGCGATCGCGCCCGTCGCGATTCGCTCGCGCGTCACGCGACACCGTCCAGCCGCATGGCCATACGCTCGCGTCCCCATCGCCAAGCGCGACGCGTCCATGCGATGCGCGGCTCGCCCTCCGCCGCGCGCCCCTCGACGCGCAACCCCTCGCGGCGAAAGAGCGCGACCGCGCGCGGCAGGTGCCACGCGCACGTCACGATCACCCCGTCGTCGATGCCGCGTCGAAACAAGACGCGCGCAGCATAGCGGGCGTTGTCGCGCGTGGTGAGCGCGCATCGCTCGCGGACGATTCGTGACGCGGGCACGCCGGCGCGTTCGAGCGCCTCGGCCATCACGTCCGCCTCGACCTCGCCGTCCCAAACGCACCCTCCCGTCGCGACGACGATGGGCACGTCGCACGCGATCACGAGCGCCGCCGCGGTCGCGACACGCCGCCCGAGCGCGCCCGCGAGGATGCCGTCGCGATCTCGCCGAGCGCGGCCCCCCAATACGATCACGCACGCACGTTCATCGCCCGCGCCCGCGCCCGCGCCATCTCCAACGCCCGCGCCCGCGCCCGCGCCCGCGCCCGCCACCAGCCGCACGCCGCGTCGCACCTGAGAGACCCCCGAAATACCCATGTCGTCTCGCCGTTGACGTTGTACGCTCGGGAGCCGTATTACAAGCGCTCGCGCGCAAGAAGGCGCGGGCGAAGACCGCCAGTTTCACCCGGCTCAAACCGCGAGAGGACGGAGCCACAGAGGATGCGGATCACGTTCTGGGGCGTACGCGGCAGCATTCCGTCGCCGGGCCCTCACACGGTCGAGATCGGCGGCAATACCAGCTGCGTCGAGGTCCGCGCCGGCAAGACGATCCTCATCTTCGACGGAGGCACGGGCCTGCGTTTGCTCGGCAAGCAGCTCCTCAAAGAGATGCCGATCACCGCGCACCTCTTCTTCAGTCACGTGCACTGGGATCACATCCAGGGATTTCCGTTCTTCGATCCCGCGTTCGTCCCGGGCAACACGATTCATCTCTACGGCGGCAACAACGTGTCGCGCACGCTCGAAGAGACGCTCGCCGGGCAGATGGATCACCCGAGCTTCCCCGTGCACCTCACGGCGATGGCCGCGTCGATGACGTTCCACGATCTCGTCGAAGGCCAGGCGCTCGTGCTCGACGACGGCGCAGGCAAGACGGTGACGGTCACGTCCGCGCCTGGCAATCATCCGAACGGCGTGCGCGCGTTTCGCACGGACCACGACGGGCACAGCGTGATGTACGCGACCGACACCGAGCACTACCCGGAGATCGACGCGAACCTCCTCGCGCTCGCCAAGGGCGTCGACGTCCTCATTTACGATTCGCAATACACGCCCGAGGAGTACGCGGGCACCGGCACCGGCAAGCCCAAGGTCGGCTGGGGACACAGCACCTTCGAAGAAGCGGTCAAGCTCACGAAGGCCG
>JAYVXB010000057.1:0-8612 GCA_043785585.1 Deltaproteobacteria bacterium
CTCCGCGGTTGGCCGAATTCCGTCGAAGGCCATGTGGACGGATGCGACCACGTCGACGGGGACGAGGTTCAGCGCGAGCTTTCCGCTGACGATTCGGGACACGTCGAGGACGTCCTCGATGATCCGCGCCTGCGCTCGCGCGTTGCGCTCGATGACGCCGAGCGTTCGTTCGATCTCGGGCGGCTGATTGCCGCGCCGAAGCATCACGGTCCACCCGAGGATCGCGTTCAACGGAGTGCGAAGCTCGTGCGAAACCGTGGCGAGGAATTGGTCCTTTGCGCCGCTCGCCAGCTCTGCTTCCCGTCGCGCGGCGCTTTCTCTCTCTCTCGCCGCAGAGAGCGCGGTCATCGCGTTCGCGTTTGCGATCGCCATTGCTGCGCGGCGCGCGAAGTCTTCGGCGAACGCGAGATCGTCGTTCGTGTAGCGCCGCCCCGACGCCGCATAGATGAACGTCATGGCGCCGAACGCGCGACCGTCGGGAGCCTTCAGCGGCACCACGATCGCGGACTCGAGCCGAAGCGCGCGAAGGATGCGAAGGTGCTCGGCGTCCTTCGCGCCCGCCTCGAGAAGCGCCGCGGGGATCTCGGGATAGATCTCCGATTTGCCCGTGCGAATCACCTCGGGCGCGCCCGTACGCGCGTGCGGGTCGGGGGGATAGCGTTCGCCGACCGCGCGCGCGTACGCGAGCATCGCCGGATCGGCGTGCGCCACGGCGAGCTGCTGCGGCGCGGCTGCGCCGGGCTCGAGCATTTCGACGGTGCACCAGTCGGCGAGCTCGGGCACGGCGAGCTGCGCGACCTTCGCGAGCGTCGCGCGGTAGTCGAGCGAAGACGCGACCGCCTCGCCGGCCTGCGCGAGAAAATCGCGACGCTTGTGCGCGAGCTTCTCGGCGGAGACATCGCGGAACACGAGGACGACGCCGAACAGATTCCCGTTCTCGTCGCGTATCGGCGCGCCGCTGTCGTCGATGGCGATCTCGGTCCCGCCCTTCGCGCGAAGGATGGTGTGATTGGCGAGCCCCACGACGGTCCCTTCGCGGAGCACCTTCGTGACGGGGCTCTCGACCGGCTCGCCGGTGATCTCCGAGAAGATCGCGAACACGTCTTCGAGCGGACGTCCGCGCGCTTCGGGTTCGGTCCATCCCGTGAGTTCCTCGGCGACGGCGTTCATGAAGCTGACGCGCCCATGCGTGTCCGTCGCGATGACCGCGTCGCCGATGCTCTGAAGCGTCGTCGCCAACCAACGACGCGCCTCGGTCTCGCGTTCGCGTCGCTCCGCGCGAAGGAGCGCCTGCGCGCATTGCGTGGCGAACGTCTCGACGAACACCCGCTCTTCCGCGGAAAAGTGTCGCTCGCGGTAGTACCCCATGCCGAGCAGGCCAATCGATCGCGCTTCGGCGACGAGCGGCATGCTCCAAAACGCTTTGGCCCTCGGCCCCGTCGCGTTCATCGTCGCGACGGCCGGGAACATCTCGGCGTACTCCTGCTCGGTCTCGGCCCAGCGTGAAACGCGCGCGCGCGCGGCAGCGAAGACGGCAGGATTCCCCTCGGTCGCGGAGATGTGTCGGATCGCGGCGACCACTTCGGGGGCGCAACCGCGATGCCCGAGGAGCTCGAGCGTCTCGCCGGACGCGTCGAGCACATAGAGCGTGCACGTGTCGGCCCCCGCGCTCCGCATGCCCTGCTCGACCACGACCTCGGCGACGTCGCGAAGCGTCATCGCTCCCGCGAGCGCCAACGCGACTTCGGTCAATCGTTCGAGGCGCGCGCGAGCCTCTTCTGCCCCGCGGCGCGCGTCGGCCTCGGCCCGCGCGAGCGCCTCGATTCGCTCGCGCGCGCGCACCTGCTCGGTCGTCTCGGTGGCGAACATCAAGATGCGTTCGATCGCACCGTCCTGCCCGTGGACCGGCTGAGCGACGAAGTCGAAGTACCCCTCATCCAAGATACCGTCGCCGTTGCGATCGAGTTGCGCGGGGAACGACCGTGCGACGAAGCGGTCGCCGCTCACCCGAACGCGATCGTAGATGTCCCAGACGCCTTGCTCGACGAGCTCGGGCAGAGCCACGCGGCCGGACTTCCCGAGGAGCTGCTCGCTCGAACGTCCGACGAGCTTGCAATAGAGCGGGTTGGCGAGCTCGTAGACGTGGTCCGGACCCGCGACCACCGCGATGGCCGCCGGCGCCTCGCGCAGCATCGCTTCGACGCGCCGCCATTGGGCGGTGACCGCCGCCTCCGCGCGTTTCTGATCGTCGATGTCGGTGTTGATACCAATCCAGCGGGTGACGGATCCATTCGCGTCGCGCAGCGGGACCGCGTGCGTCTTGAACCACCGAAACACGCCGTCGTGACGCCGCAGCGGGAACGACATCTCGAACGGCTCGCCCGTCGCGATCGCCGCGCGCCAACGCTCGAGCACGGACGGCAGGAGCGCGGGATCGTGGACGGACTGCCACCCCCATCCCTCCATCCCTGCGGGGGTCGTGCCCGTGTAGTCGTACCAACGGCGGTTGTAGTACGTGATGAAACCGTCCGCTCTCGCGACCCATCCGAGCTGCGGCATCGCGTCGAAGAGCGATCGACCGCCGGGAAAGTCGGACTCGGAAACGAGCTCGCCCACGCTTTTGTTACAGCGCGACTTCGGTCGAAAGTCAAAGGCAAGACCCGCGAAATTCGCGTGGCAAATCGCCGCGCGCGTGGCCAATCATCGTTGCCGTGGAACGACGACCGCGACTTCGGTTCCCGACTCCGCCGACGACGTCACCGAAATCTCGCCTCCGTGCGCGTGGAGGATGCGTTCGGAGATGTAGAGGCCGAGCCCGAGGCCTGCCGAGTGTCCGAGCGGCTTCTCGGCGCGCGCGAACGGGTTGAAGAGGAGCGGGAGAAAATCGGGCGGGATGGGCGTCCCGTGATTTTGCACCGTCAGGCCGACGCTGTCGCCTCGGGACGTGAGCACGACGTGAATCGGCCGGGCGGGGTCGCCGTGCGCGACCGCGTTTCCGACGAGGTTCGAGACGACCTGCTCGAAGCGATCCACGTCGACCCGCGCCGCGCAGTCGCCGTCGACCAACAGCTCGATCGTCGAAGCGGGATGCGCGGCGCGAACCTCGTCGACGATTCCGGTGACGAGCATCGCGAGATCGACCGGCTCGGCGCTGAGCGTGACCGGAATGCCGCCTCCCAATCGCGCGCGCGTCATGTCGAGGAGCTGCTCGATCATGCGCTGCATGCGAACGCCGCTCACGACGAGGCGGTCCAGCCGCTTGAGACCCTCGGCCGACGAGTCACCGTTAAGCACCAGCACGCGCGCCGTCGTGAGGATGGTGCTCAACGGGCTGCGGAGATCGTGACCCAAGATGCCGAGGAAAGCCTCCTTGAAGTCGTCGTTTCGGCGGCGCTCGTCGATGTTCGTGTTCGAGCCGAACCAGCGAACGATGCGCCCCTCCGCGTCGTGGAGCGGCCGAACGCGCGTGAGGAACCAGCGAAAGACGCCGTCCGCGCCTCGGAGAGGAAACTCCATCTCGAACGGCTCACCGGTCTCGACCGACCGCTGCCACCGCTCGACGACCTCGTCGACCACCGTGGGATCGTGAACGGCTTTCCAGCCCCACCCGGCCATCTGCTCGAAGGTCGTCCCCGTGTATTCGTACCAACGCCGATTGTAGTAATCCAGATGCCCGTCGGGCCGCGCGGTCCACGCGAGGTCCGGGAGATTCTCGACGAGCTCGCGCAGCTGGCGCTCGTTTGCTTTGGCGTCCTCGAGCGCACGCGCGAGCTCTTGCCCCGCACGCACTTGCGCCGTGACCTCGAAGCCTGCGACGAGAATGCCGTCGATCGCGTCGTCCGCGCCTCGCAGCGGCGCGTAGACGAAATCGAAGTAGACGTCTTCCGGTTCCCCGCGCACCGCGCGCACCAGCCGCGCGAGCGCGCCGCGCGCTCGGTACGCGATGCCGGTGCGGAAGACGTCGTCGAGGTATCCGACGTACGGCTGGCCACGCAGCTCCGGGATCCCTTCGATCAACGTCTTCCCGAGGATCGTTTCGTCTTTGCCCCACGCGCCAAGGACCGCTGGGTTCGCGAGCTCGAGGATGTGGCATGGTCCGCGAAGGACGGCGACCGGAAACGGGGCCTGCATGAAATGACCGTAGAGACGTGCGCGCGCGGCCTCCTCGATGGCGTGCGCTTCGCGCGCGACGCGTGCGCTGGCGAGAGTCGCCGCCACGCGCACGACGAGCTCGCGCGCGGAGAACGACTTGACGATGTAGTCGTTCGCGCCTGCGCCCAAGCCTTCCGCGGTCGCCTCTTCACCCGCGCGCGCGGAGAGCAGGACAACCGGCGTCAGCCGCAGCTTCGGGTCGCCGCGCATCGCGCGCAGCAGGCCGAAGCCGTCGAGCCCGGGCATCATGACGTCGGCGAGAACGAGGTCGGGCGGCTCGCGAGAAATCGCCGCGAGCGCCGCGTCGCCATCGCCGACTGCCTCGACGTCCCAGCGCTCGCGCAAGAGGCGACTGAGGTAGTCGCGCATGTCCGCGTTGTCGTCGGCGAGGACGATTCGCGCGCGTCGACTCGCATCGGCGTGCACGCGCGCCGACGGCTCGCCCTCGGACGATCCGCGTGCAGCGGCGGACGGACCGACGCCCCACCGCAGCGCCTCTTCGACGTAGGGCGCCGCGCCCGCGGAGGTCGACGGCAGCGCTCGCGAAGCGCCGATGCGATCCGCGGGGAGGTGCGCGCGACCTCGCGGAATGCAGACGACGAACGTCGTCCCTTTTCCCTCGACGCTCTCGCCGCGCGCGCTGCCGCCGTGCAGCTTCGCGAGCTCCGCGACGAGCGCGAGCCCGATGCCGGTCCCCTCGTGCGTGCGCGCGCGCGCCCCCTTCACGCGATGAAACCGGTCGAAGACGTAGGGGAGCTCGGCGGGAGCGATCCCGATTCCGGTGTCGCGAACGGCGAGCTCGAAGCGGTCGTCGACGATCCGCAGCGACACCGCGACTTCGCCCTCGAAGGTGAACTTGAGCGCGTTCGATAGAAGATTGAGGACGATCTTCTCCCACATCTCGCGATCGACGTAGGCGTGCTCGGCGATCGCGGGCAGATCGAGCCGCAGCCCGAGGCCACCGCGATCGATCGCCGATCGAAACATGCTCGCGAGCTCGCCCGTCACCGCGCTCAAGTCGGTCTCCTCGAACGAGGCTTGCACGCGCCCTGCCTCGATGCGCGAGAAGTCGAGCAACGTGCTCACGAGCTTCGAGAGGCGGAGGGCGCTGCGGTGGACGATGGACCATCGTTCGCGATCTTCGGGCGGCAGCGCGTCGCCGGCGGCGAGCGCGTCCTCTGCGGGTCCGAGCATCAGCGTGAGCGGCGTGCGAAACTCGTGGCTCACGTTGCTGAAGAACGCCGTCTTTGCTCGGTCGATCTCGGCGAGCGCTTCGGCGCGCGCCTTGGCCTCTTCGAGGGCTTTCGCGCTGGCGATCGCGGACCCGACGTGACCGGCGACGAGCTCCAAGAAGCTGCGGTACTTCGCGTCGAAGGCGAGGCGCGGGCTCAACCCCGTGACGAGGACGCCGCACGGCTGATCGGCGCCCGGCGTGAAGATCGGCTGCACGAAGGCTCGCGTGGGAACCGCCGCGTCCTCCGTGGCTCCGGCGACGACGCCGCTCGGACAGTGGACGAGCGCCGACTGGCGCGTCGCGCACACCGCTGCGAGGCCCCACGGCGTGTCGTCGTCAGCGAGGTCGACGTGCGCTGCAGTCGGCGCCGTTTCGGACGCAGGTCGAACCACTCCCGCGAGCATCGCGTTCTCGCGCCCGTCGTCGAGCACGTAGAGCAGCGCGAAGGGGACGTCCGCGGGATTGTCGACGAGGACACTCGCCGCGACGTCGCACGCGTCGTGCGCCGTCGTGACGGTCTGCGTCTTCGACGCGAGGTCCTGCAGCGTGACCAAGCGCCGCGCCCCGAGGACGCGCTCGGTCGTCTCGCTCACCGTCACGAGGACGCCCCCGACGTTCCCGCTCTCCTCGCGGATCGGGCTGTACGAGAAGACGAAGTAGCACTCCTCGCTGAACCCGTGGCGGTCGAGCGGCAGGTGGAAGTCGGTCAACGTGACGGCCGTGCCCTCCATCACGCCGTCGAACATCGGCCCGATGATGTGCCAGATCTCGGCGAACGTTTCGCGCGTGCTGATCCCCATCGCCGCCGGGTGCTTCGTCGAGCCGAGGATCGGCCGGTAGCCGTCGTTGTAGAACTGCGTGAACTCGCGGCCCCACGCGATGTACATCGGGAAGCCCGTCTCGAGGAGGATGCTCAGCGCGGTGCGGAGGCTCTGCGGCCAACGTTCGGCGGGGCCGACCGCGGTCCTCGACCAGTCGACGGAGCGCATCAGCGCGCCCATCTCGCCGCCCCCGGAGAGAACGCTGCGTCCGCGTGTTTCGTGCGGGCCATTCGATGTGCGCTGCAATGTCACAGCGCGGCGATTATGTCGCGGGGGTGAGGAGCTGTCTCGGGAAAAAATTCGTCTTCACGCGTCCACACCGAGGTGCCCGGTTCCGCTCACGGACGACGGGCACGCAGCCACGCGACAGGGAAAGTAGCGAGCACCTCGCGAAGCGCGAGCGCTCCGCCGTTCAGCGATTCGCCGGTGAGCTCGTTCGACCAACGGGTATCCGGTCCCGTCTCGAGCACGTCGTCGCGCCACGCGCTGCCGAGCGCGAACGACGGTGTCTTCACGCGTCGCCGCGTGAGTCGCGGAGCGACGACGATGAGCCGCGCGTCGCCGAGCGATCGCTCGAACGCCACGACATTCTCCGAGGACTCGAGCGGCCGATATCCGCCCTGCAGAAAGAGCGCCGGCTCCGCCTTGCGTGCGCGCAACCCGGTGCGGAGCACGTGGAGCTTGATGCGGCCGTCGCGGTACGTCCGTACGAGATCTTCGGCGAGGGCGGGAGTGACGGGGCCGCCGGCGTCCAAGTCGTGGAGCATTCGGCGCAGACGCGCGAAGTCGATCGGCGCGCGATTGTCGGGATCGACGAGCGACGATCCCCAGATTTCCGTGCCTTGGTAGATGTCGGGAACGCCGGGGCTCGCGAGTCGGAGCGCGAGCTGCGCGAGGCTGTTGCTCATCCCGTGCGGCAACACGAGCTCGACGACGGCCTCGATCTCGCGCATGAGCGCACGGTCGGCGAGAGCGCTTCGCACGAACCGCTCGACGTGGCGATCGTATTCTTCGTTCGGCGCGAGCCACGACGTCCGGAGCTTCGCCTCGTGCGTCGCCTTGAGCATGTAGGCGCAAATGCGATCGACGAGCTCCCCGTGCTCCGCCGCGCTCGCGACCTCCTTCGCTTGGTACGCCCCGACCACGATCTGCAAGAAGACGTATTCGTCGAGCGGCGACGGCGCGGTGCGGCTTCCGACGTCGGAGCGGTGCCGCGCGGCCATCGTGCGGAGGCGCTCGACCGCTGCGCGCCATTCGTCGGGCGCTTCCGTCAGTGCGGCGATGCGCGCGCGAACGTCTTCGGACTTCTTCGTGTCGTGCGTCGAGGTCGCCGTCATCGTGAGCGGCCGTCGCGCGACGATCGCCGCATTGTGCTCGTGGAAGGCCGCGGGCGTCGTCGCAAACCGGCTTGGGTCACTGCCGACCTCGTTGTTCGAGAGAAGGACCGCGTGCCGGTACATCGCTGTGTCCTCGATGCCCTTGGCCATCACCGGGCTCGTGAGCTGTTGGAATCGCATCGCGAAGCGCACGGCCGGCGCCGAGCGATCCGCGAGGAGGAGCATGTCGCGCAAGAAGTCGAACACCGAGGCATCGATCAGCGGATTGCGTTGCCGCGCCGCCTCGATCGCCGCCTGCACGTGCGCTTCGTCGCAGGGCTGCCGCGTACCGTCGGGCCGCACGTAGCTGCGGTAGACCGGGAAGCCCAGGAGCGTCTCCTCGATCGCCCGGAGCAGCGTCGTGAAGGAGAAGTCGCGCGCGCGGCGCTGGCCGTCGGCGATCGTCTTCAGCAAGTGCGCGAGCATGTGTACTTCGCTCGACACTGCGCTGCGGATCACGGCCCGCTTGGAATCGTAGACCGTGGCGCCGTAGCTCGCGCCGTCGCCGACCTCGCGATGGATGGCGTCGAACACCGCCTCCGCGTTCGGATCGACCCAGACGCCGTTGATGGCCGCGAGATAGTCGTACCCCGTCGTGCCCGAAATCGCCCATGTCGGCGGGATCTCCTCGCGAGGCTCGAGGATCTTCTCGGCGACGACGTACAGCGGGCGATCCTCCGCGTCCGGAGTCGCGTGAACGGCGCGCCTCGCGGCTTCGCGAAGATTCGCGAAATACGCGGCGGGATCGTAGAGGCCGTCGGTGTGGTCGAGCCGCAGCCCGGTCACGCGTCCCTCGGCCACGAGCTCGAGAATCAGGCGATGCGTATCGGCGAACACGCCGGGGTCTTCGGTGCGAACGGCGGCGAGGTCGTTGCAATCGAAGAAGCGGCGGTAGTTGATCTCGTCGCCGGCGACGCGCCACGACGCGAGGCGATAGTTCTGATCGAGAAGAAACGCATCGAGCTTGTCGGCGCTGTCGTTGATCTCGACCAACGTGGCGTCGACCGCGCTCGCCGTCACGCCGGAGGA
>JAYVXB010000058.1:0-8604 GCA_043785585.1 Deltaproteobacteria bacterium
TTGACGACCGTGACCTCGCAGCCGATCTCCGCGAGCGCGCGCGAAAGCTCGGAGGCGAAGACCGCGTCGTCCTCGAGCAAGAGGATTCTGGCCGACATGTCTCCTCTCAAAACGCTATCGGGCGTGCGTATCCACGGTCAACTCGCCGGTACGTTTGCCTGGACCGGGAGACGCCCGGCTCAGTGCAACGCCTTCGCGAACGGCCCCGCCCACGAGAAGACGGTGTGCGCCGCGTCCGGATACTGCGCCATGGCCACCCCCGCGATCGGCAGCACGACCCACGTCAGCACGCGGCCGAGGAACGCGCGATCGAGCGTCAGCCTGCCCGCCTGCGTCTTCGCGATCCGACTGAGGAGAACGTCGCGATCCATCTGCATGAAGATCCAGAGCCCGCATCCGGCCACGGAGAGAATGACGATCCAGATGAACGTGAGGAGCAAGCGTCGCGGTTGAACCGCGTACGACGAGACCGTCATCAGCATCGAGAGACCGCCGACGGTGACCGTGAGCAAGAAGTGCCGAAAGTGCCGGACGAGATGCGAGACGTCGAACGTGAGCTGCGTCGCGACGAACTCCTCGGCGAGGCGCAACCACGCGAGCGCGGGCTTCGAGAGCGTCGCGCCGTAGAAGTCGAGCGACCGCTTCGTCGAGAGCGTCGCGATCATGTCGGCGGCGGAAGCGTCGGCGCGCGGCGGCGCAGGAAGGCGGCGCTCCCACAGCGGCTCGAGGACGGCGAAGAGCGCGGCGCGCGCCTGGACGAGCTTCTGCATCGTCTCGCTCGCGGCGAGATCGCGGTGTCCGCGTCCGACGGCGTGCACGCCGAGCTCGCGCTGCAGCGTTGCGTCGATGTTGTTCACCGCGGCTCGAAACGCGCCAAGCTGCAGCTCGATCTCCTCGGGCGCGGGCGCCCCCATCGCGGCCCACTCGGCGCGAATGAAATCGATCCGCTGGTCGAGCGCGACGACCTGCTGCACCGGAATCACGAGGTCGGTCACGTCCGATCCCGACGACGAGATCTGATCTTCGACGCTTCGTGCGAACGGCTTTGGCAACCTGCCAAAGGCGTCCAAGATCGGATGCTGCGCGAACCGCTCGAGCAGCGCGCGGAGCTTCAGCCAAAAGAGAAGCATCCAGACGAGCCCCGTACCCGTCGCCAGCACGAGCGTCGCGAATCCTCCGACGAGCACGAGCCGCCCCGCCGTCCCTTCGAGCACGAGCGGCGATTTCGTGAAGAAGAGAAACGCCGCCGCGCCGACGAGCGCGACGCTCCCCGCCCAATACGCGCGCGTCGACGTCGGGGTCTGGAGCGTGCGAAGGAGGTCCGCCTCGAGCGCATCGAGGTCCGCGCGGAACCCCGACGGCTTCGCGCACGGCGCGCACGCTTCGGCGTCGCTCCGCTTCGACGTCGCGGCCACCGACATCTCGGGGGCGCGCGCGTGGAACGCATCGAGCAAGTGCACGCGCGTGAGGTGCGCCATGCTCCAGACGTACATGCACGCGGCGACGATCAGGATCGGCGTCGTCGGCGAGACGCCGCTCCCGAGGCTCGTCGCGCGCTCGGTGAACACGCCGGCCTCCATCGCGAAGATGCCCTTCACCGTCGCGACGGTCACGCCGATCGCGATCGCCGCGCGCAGGCACGTGTCCAAGGTCGCGCCGACGCGATTGGTGCGGCCCGTGCTGCGCGCGAGACGGAACACCGAGACGCCGACGACGAGGAGCGAGGCCCCGAAGCATCCGAGGAGCGCGACCATCGACGCCTCGCCGATCCATTCGACCGTCGCTGCCGAATAGCCAATGACTCGTTCGCCCGTCGCCGCGACGAGCGCGCTCTCCGCGACGAGCAGCGAAGCGAAGCAAGTCGCCACGTAGTAGCTCTGCTTCGCGCGCTCGGTCGGCTCGAGGCACGGCTGCATCCTGTGAAACACCCGAAAGAGCGGCGACACGTACTCGGTTTGCGCAGCCCCCGGCGGAGGCGGCGGCCGGAACGACTGCACCAGGCCGTACAGGATGAATCCGACGATGTTGTAGATCGCGAAGATCGAGACGAAGAACGTCGCGATCTGCCAGACGCGCGCGATCGTCTGGCCGCGCTTTCGTTCGTCGGTGACGACGACGCTCGTCCCCACTTCGTCACGCCCGTGATCGAAGACGAGGCGCTTCTCGTCCTCGTAGCTCGCGACGTGGAGCGGCATGAGCCCGCGCCGGCTCACGACCGTCACCCAAACCGGGAGCGTCGCATTCGAGCCTTCGGGCCGGTATTCGGCGAGCTCCGGATCGCCGAAGAGCGCGAGCGTGGCGTTGTACGTTCCCTGCGGCGTCTCGCCGCTGAAGGGCGCCTGCGTGCCTTGCGGCCCGGACGATCCGAAGAACGGATACGGCGTCACCACGAGCATCCCGAGGAGATCGGTCTCGTACGTCGGATGCAGATAGAGGACTTCGCTCCCGAACGTGAAGAGGCGGACGTCCGGAACGACCTTCTTGATTTGACGAGCAAGGAAAACCACGTCGGCCGGATCCGTCCCGGCGATCCCGAGGTAGCGGACGTCTTTGCGCGAGATGTCGAGGAGCACATTGGCCAAAAGCGCGTCGTGCGCGAATGTCGTCTTCGACGAAAGCGTGGGCGCGACGTCGCGCGGCTCGGTGGCCTCTTCGAGCGACGGATCGAGCCGACTGCGCGGCGTCGGCGGGGTCGTGTCGGTCGACGACGTGCGACGATCTTCGGCGGCATACGCGCTTCGCAATGAGCCGATGTGCGGCGGGAAGCCGTACGTGGTCTCGGGGCCGTAGCACTTCGCGTCGCGCTTCGCGTCGGCGGAGAAGCCGTCGCCGTACGTCGTTCCGGATTCGTGGAGGAGCGCGACGTCGGCGAGCTTGGTGTTGGTCTTTGCGTCGCTCGGTTTGTTCGACCGCGCGCCGTTCACGTTGAGCATCCCGTGCAGATAGGCGTAGAACGCGCACGTCAGTGCGTCGTCGGGAATCGTCGTCGCTTGGAACGACACGCGCGGCATCACGCCGTCGACGCCTTCGAGCGTGCGCCTCGTTTGCGTGCTCGTCGCGGAGCCCGACACGATGCGGATCGCGGGGAGATCGCCGTCGCTCGCGGTGCGTGGCTCGGCGGCCCAGAGACGAAGCGTGAGGCGCAGCGATTCGGCAGAGCCAGAGAAGGTCGGACCGACGATGCGGAGATCGGTCGGCGTCGTGAGCGGCGGCGCGCCGGCGCGTTGGACGCGTGACGCGAAGTCGAGCGCGCGGCGAAGCGCGGGCTTGTGCACGCCCCACGTCGGAGTCTCGCCGACGACGAGGAGCGCGACGAGCGGCTGCGCTTCACCGCCGGGTGCGGCCGCGCCGCGTGACTCGGAAGCGTCGCTCTGTCCGCGGAAGAGGATGATTCCGGGCGATATGCGGCGACACGCGCGAATGCGATCGACGTCGGACGATGCGGGGTCGGCGCTCCAGGGGAGCCAGCCGCGATCGCGGACGCGATCGTTGCGTTCGATGGCGAGTTGGAGCGCTTCGAGGTTGCGGTCGTAGTCGTAGGCGAGCGCGGAGTCGATCGGGTCGGGTACGGTCGCAATGAGCACTTTGGGATCGCGTCCGGCTTTGCGCGCGTCCGTGAAGTAGCGGAGGACTTCGGCGTCCGGGTCGGTTCCGGGCGGGCCGGCATCGGGGCCGATCGCGGGTGTGGGGGCGGAGTTGCGAATGCGGTAGTAGTCGAGGAGCGGTCGCGCCATTCGCTCGGCGCACCAGCGGTCGTCGAGGCCGCCGGAGTCGGCGGGCGGGCCGACGTTCGTGTCGGCAGGCGCGGGTGCCGCGGCGGACGCCGTGGCTGCGGCGGCTGCGGGCGCGGCGGTGGACGATGATTCGGCGGGCGCGTCGCTGTGTCCGCTGGAGAGCGCGGGAAAGAGGACGGTCAGCACGCCGAGGAGAACGACGATGAGCGAGCTCCGGCTGTCCGTGGTCATCGCCGGCGGAAGGGTACACATATCGGCTGGGGAGTACCCAGTTTGGGTCAAACGGGTGACTTGCGTGGTGCGAAGCGTCCACTAAGAAGACCGTCCAATGGCGTATCGCGACGCACCGAAGAGCTCGCTCGCGTTCTGCGAGCGCCACGCGCTCCGCTACGACGCGACGACATCCGCCGGTTGCGTCGTCTGCAGACGCGACGAACCGGAGCGCTTGGGCGCGCCGTTGCGGAAGCGGACGATCCTGTGGGCCGTGCTCGCCTGTGCGGGCGGCGCGACTGCGCTCGGCGTCGGGATCTGGCGAGGGCGCGCGGTGCCACCGGCAAGGGAGCAAGTCGAGACCCTCCAGGCTCCGGTCCCCTACTACGTGACCGCGCGCGAGTCGCCGGCCATCCGCGCCATCCTCGCGCCGTCGGAGGTGCGCGTGGGCGAGCGCGCCGAGCTCCGGTGCGAGGCGACGCAGAGCGATGGAGAGCCGAACGGGTACAAATGGGGCGGGCCGTTCGGCGCCACGAAGGAGAGCGCGTCGAACGTCGCGGTCTGGATCCCCGCGCGCGCCGGCGAGGCGACGCTCACGTGTTGGGCGCGCAACAGCGTTGGCAATGCGCAGCGCGAGCTCCGCGTGGTCGTCTTGCCGGCGACGCATTAGCGAAGCGCGTGGACCGGCGTCACGTGCGACCGTGACGTGCGGATCACGTCGTGCGCCGCGTTGCGCCGCAGTTCCGCAGCTCCGCAGGTGGATCACGAGAAGAAGTCGTCGATCGCCCGCGACGATTCGAGAAACATGCGCGGCCCGACATCGACGACAAGCCGTGCGCATCGGCCCGAATGCGGCCACGAAACATTTCTGAAACACGTTCCACAAAACGACCCGCCGCGTCCGATTCGTCCTTGCGGGCACGAGAGTCGCACGGTACGGACCCGGCCACCGGGGAGGCTCACGCAGGAGAAACCTCGACGACTTAAATCGACATCGACGAAGCAACTTCGTCCGCAACATCCGTCGGGAGAGCCCGACATAGTCTTTAGACAAAAGCAGCAATGCCGTCGCAGCTGGAAAGGCCGCGACGGGAGTCGTGTGTCCTGCGCAGTGCCGTTCGCACTGCGCTTCACGGGAGAGGTGTGTCTTGAGGCCGATGGCGTCCCGATTCATCAGCGTCGCGGCGACGGTTGCGATGGTCGGCTGCGCCATGGGCGCGGCGAGCGAATCGACGACGCAGTCGGGACCGGGCTCGGATGCGGGGGCACCCGAGACGGCGCACGGGAGCGTCGTGGGCGGCGCGTTCCGTTCGGAGTCTCTGAACGCGAGCTGCGGCAACGGAGTGCGCGAGAGCGGCGAGGACTGCGATCTCGGCGTGCGCGGCGGCGAGCGTGTGCTCACGCCCGGCACGACGCGGTGGTCGCGAACGCACGGCGGGGCGGGCATCGACTACAGCGGGGGGATCGCGTTCACGAGCACGGGAAACGCCATCTTCGCCGGCGGCTTCGCCGGCACGATCGACGTGGGCTGCGGATCGCTCGTCGCATCGGGGACGCAGGACGTCCTCGTCGCGTCGTTCGACGCCACGGGGGTGTGCTTGTGGTCGCAGCGCTTCGGCGGCGACGCCGACACCTATGCCCAACACCTCACCCTCGACGAAGCGGGTCGGATCTACGTCGTCGGCTACTACGCCGGCAACTTGAGCCTTGGCGGCAACGTCTTCGCGAGCGCCGGCGGTTACGACGGATTCGCTGTCCAACTTTCGAGCACTGGCAGCTATGGGTGGGCTCATCGATTCGGAGGGGCGGGCGACGACGCGCCTAACGGCATGGCCATCGCGCCGACCACGCCAAGCGGGCCGCTGGTGGTCGTCGGAGGCTACTTCAATGGCACGGCGAGCTTCGGCGGGAGCGACGTCACGAGCGCAGGCGACTACGACGGCTTCGTCGCGGCATACTCCGCCGCGAACGGCGCGCACGTATGGGACAGGCACTTCGGAGGCGTCGGCTACGACAACGTGAATGCCGTCACGGCTGACGGAAGCTCGATTGTCGTCGTTGGCGGTGTTACCGGATCCATCGACGTCGGCGCCGGGCCGACCACAGCGCACGGCGGGGAGGATGCGCTCGTCGCGTCCTTCGACGTGTCGGGCAACGCGGTTTGGTCGAAGCAGCTCGGTGGCGCGGGCAGCGACACCGCGATCGCGATCGCGCTCGATTCGCTCGGCAACCCGCACGTCGCGGGGACGTTCGCCGGCACCGCCGATTTCGGTGGCGGCTCGCCGCTCACGAGCGGACACCAGACGAGGCACGCGATGTTCACGGCGAGCTACGCCGCGTCGGGGACCTTCGCGTCGGCGCAGGCGCTCGACTCGGACGGGTCGGTAGATCCGCTCGATATCACCGTCGACTCGACGGGGACGACCTACGTGACGGGCGCGTTCGCCGGCTCGCTCGGACCCGGGATTTCGAGCTCGGGAGCCGCCGATGCGTTCGTCATCGCCTACGCGCCGTCGTCGTCCGTGCTCTGGCTCCGAAGCTACGGTGGACCCGGCACCGAGCTTGGCTCGAACGTCGCCATCGGGGCGAACGGCGATGTGGTCACGGTGGGCTGTTTCGACCAGACGATCGATCTCGGAGGCGGACCACAGACCAGCGCGGGCGCGTGTGACCTCTTCATCGTCGCCGCCGCGACCGCATCGTCGAAGCCCATCGACTCGTATTGCTCAGAGCGATGCAGGACGCGCGATTTGGAAGCGACTGCGCCTGCGATCAACGACGGGCTCGAGCGCGCGATCGGAACCGGGCGGCACCCGATCGCTGCGACGGCGAGCGGCTTCGGGATTGTCTACGTAGAGAGCATGCCCGCGCCTGCCGTCATGCTTCGTGCATTCGGCACGGACGGCGTGGCACTCGGGATGCCCGCGGTGCTCGACCGCGCGTCGTCGACGGACGCGTCGCCGAGCGTTGCGGCGCTGCCGAATGGGCAATACGTCGTCGTGTGGACAAACCGCGCCGTCGACGAGCGCGACATTGGGATGGCCGTCGTGGATCCTGCGACGCTGCGCGTCACGCCGCTCCCGGTCGCCAATGCCGTGACCGTTGCCTCTCAATACGACGCCGATCTGACGGTCGCAAACGGGCAGATCGTCGTGGCGTGGTCGGACGCGAGCAATGCCTCGCGCGGGCCGGCTATTCGCTATCGAACGTTCGACGCGACGACGCTCGCTCCGAGCACGCCGAGCGACCAGTCGCTCTCGGTGGTGCCGGACGCAGGGACGGTCACGAACACAGAGGGCTCGGTTGCGCTCGCGACGCTCGGGGCGACCTGGGCTGCGGCGTGGCGCGACGAGCAGGCCGGGGGCGAGCTTCTTCAAGTGCGTTCGGGGGCGACGCACTGGACCGTGGGGCCGTACATCGCTGGGGCCGCAGGCGACCGTCCGGCGCTCGCGGGGCTCGATTCGACGCATTGGTTGGTCTCGTATTCCGAGGGAACCGATCCGAACGACAGCGGTGTCGCAAACACCGCGAGGCTTCGCGTCGCCGTGCTCGACGCGAATGCTCCGGGCAACATCACGCCGCAATGGATCTCGCCGGTCGCGCTCGCGCAGGACGCACCGAGCGCTGCGGTCGTCGGAGCGACTCCCTACTTGTCGTGGCGCACGTCGGCCGTGGCGGGCGATCCGAACGGCGAGGAGCTGCGGCTCAGGCCTCTCGCTTGGAACGGGGCGACGCTCGACATCTCCGCCGCCGACATGCCTCTCGTCCGTTGGCCGCAGCACCAAGTCGGCGATCAGAGGACGCCGTCGCTCGCCGCGTCGACGATCGCAGGCGGCGCGCTCCTCTCCGCGTGGACCGATCTCGGGAGCTCGCTCGGAGGCGCCCACTCACGCGGCGAGGTGACGTACGAGGTGGCTCCCGTTCCGATCACGAGAGGCGGAGGATCGCCGAACGATCCCGCGTGCCCGTCGGGCCAACGCTACTGCAACGCCGTGTGCACGAGCATGGCGTCCGATCCGAACAACTGCGGCGCGTGCGGTACGTCGTGCGACGCCGTGATGAACGGCGTGGCGAATTGCGTGGGCGGGCAGTGCGTCCCGACGTGCGCCCGCGGCTTTCATAGCTGCGGCGGGGCGTGCGTGGCCAACACGTCCGTGAGCTCGTGCGGAGCGTCGTGCTCTCCGTGCCCGACGCTAGCGAACGCGACCGCGACGTGTGACGGAACCAGTTGCGGCTTCGCGTGCAACGGCGGCCGTCACGCGTGCGGAAGCACGTGCGCGGACAACGCGTCGACGAGCACGTGCGGCTCGTCGTGCACGCCCTGCGCGTCGCCGGGGAATGGCACGGCGACGTGCGACGGCGTGAGCTGCGGCACTTCCTGCAACGCGGGATTCCACGCATGCGGAGGCGCGTGCGCGGACAACACGTCGCCGCTCACGTGCGGCTCGTCGTGCACGCCGTGCGCCGCGCCGACCAATGGCTCCGGAGCGTGCGCGGGCGGAGTCTGCACCGTCGCGTGCAACGCGGGATTCTCGGCCTGCAACGGCCAATGCCTCGATGCAAACGATCCCGTGCTCAATTCGTGTCTCGTGACGGACGCGATTGGCGTCTTCGTCTCGGCGTCGCTCGGAAGCGCGCAGGGCGACGGCACGCGCGCGCG
>JAYVXB010000059.1:0-8594 GCA_043785585.1 Deltaproteobacteria bacterium
ACGCTCGCAGGCGAGCCGAAGGCCACCGGTGACGATCTCGATACCGTGAAGAGCGCGGCGTCGCACGCCAGCGATCTCGCGTCGCGCATCCCGCGATTGACCCTTCGACTTTCGGCGCCGGCGCCCGGCGTCGAAGTGCGGATCGACGATCAAGCGGTCCCGCAGGAAGCGCTCGTCAGCTCGATCGCCCTCGATCCCGGCGATCACGTCGTCGACGCGTCCGGTGGCGGGATCGCGCCGTTCCACACGCGCATCACGCTCGACGAGCGCGCGCGCGTCGAGCTCACCATTCCGGTCGGTACGGCGCCGACACCTTCCGCGTCCGCCTCGACGATCGCGCCCGCGCCCTCCGTCTCGGCGAGCGCGCCGGCGCCGTCGGCATCGGCGCCCGACGAGGGTGCACGCACGTGGGGGACGGTGGCCATCGTAGGGGGCGGCGTGCTCGTCGGCGCGTCGCTCATCACGTATCTCCTGCGGCACGGCGACATCGCGGAGCTCAATCGGAGCTGCCCAGGCGGCGCTTGCCCACCGACGCGCGAAGCGGAGCTCACGTCGATTCGCCAACGCGCGCTCGTCGAAGGACCGCTCGCGATCGGCTTCGGGATCGCCGGCGTGGCAGCGGCGGGCGTCGGGCTATACTTGGTCGTGTCCTCGCCCACGTCGTCCCCCACGAAGAGCGCGCTCTCCGTGTCGATCGGCGCCGACGGCGTCGTACGATTGCGAGGTTCGTTTTGAGAGCGGTCATCGCGTTTGCGTTTCTCGCGCCGCTGCTGCTCGCTTGCGAGTCGGTTCCGGACATCTCGTTCCCGGGTGACGCTGCGGGCGCGGGCGACGCGGGCGACGCCGACGTGACAGGCGACGCCACGGCAAGTGACGGCGGACGCAGCGATGCTGCCGACGCAGCCGCGCCGGTTGGCTGCGTGGACGGTGGTGGCGGCACTCCGCCCGTGGGAGCGAACTGCTGTTCCAACGGATGGGCGTGTGTGGGCAACTGCAACGCGCAGGCGTGCTCGACGTGCGCGATCAATTGCAGTCAAGCCTTCCCACTGTGCTGCGCGAAGAACTCGATGTGCCACGCGTTGGACCGCCCGTGTCCGCCGTAAGGGACGGCACGGCTCTCGCTTTGTGACTCCTCGGGGATCGCGCTCAGACGCGGTCCCAAAGGGGAAAGCAGATGGTCGGGCGGTCTCTCTGGTCACTCGGCTTGCCATCGCTGCTGCTCGTCGCCATCGGGGCCGCGGCCTCGATCGCCGCATGCGGCGGCAGCGGCGACACGAACACGAGCACCGGCGGCGACGACAGCGGCGTCGGCGGTGACGGCACGACCGGCGACGGAGGCTCGAACGCCCCCGACTCGTCGACCTACCCGTGCGACGGCTGCGCGAATTTCCCTCCCATCGGCACGACGCCGTGCGCGCCGTCCGTCCTCGGTCCGCCCAACCTCGTCTACCCGATCGACGGCATTCTCCTGCCGCCGAACATGAACGTCCTCGAGGTGCAGTTCGTGCCGCCGGCGGGCGCGACGCTCTTCGAGGTCGACTTCGAGAACGCGATCACCGACGTGCGCGTCGAGACGATGTGCAACGCGGTCCCCGACGTGCGCGGCGGAGCGAGCCGCGGCTGCGGCGTCACGCTCCCGCAGGCCGCGTGGAACGACATCGCGAATCGCAACCGCGACGGCGACGTCGTCCACGTCACCGTGCGCGCGACGATCAACGGGAGCTGCGTCACGACGTCCTCGCAGAAGATCGACATCGCGTTCGCGAAGGAGGATCTCGCCGGCGGCATCTACTACTGGCAAGCCGCGGTGTACGGCGGCGTCGGCGGGAAGACCGGCCGCATCTATAGCCACGACTTCGGCACGTTCGATCCGACGCCGACGCCGTTCTACACATCGGGCGCGACCGGCACGTGCGTCGATTGCCACAACGTCTCGCGCGACGGCGCGCGCATGGCGCTCGCGACCGACGATCCCGACGGCGACGACGAGTTCGCCGACGTGAAGACGCACGTGATGGACGTCGCGACGCGAACCGTCCTCGGCGGCGCGATGATGTCGCCGGGCTTCCAGACGTTCACGCACGATCACGGGAAGATGATCGCGAGCACGTACAAGACGGCGCAAAACGGCGCGTTCGCGGTGTTCGACGGCGACGGCGCGATGCTCCTCGCCACCGCGACGCTTCCCGGCGGAATGAAGGCCACGCAACCCGATCTCTCGCGCGACGACACGAAGCTCGTCTACGTCGTTCCTGCGACGGGGACGATCTCGATGCGCGGCGATCACCACTTCACCGGCGGCTCGCTCTACGGATCGACGTTCGACGTCGCGACGAATGCGATCGGCGCGCGACTACGGGCTTCACCTCGTCAACAAAGGATTCGACAACTGCTACCCGCCGGAGTCGCCCGCGTACGACATCCCGCAGCCGCTCAGCAAGCAAGGCGTCGGCTACGAGAACTGCGCGCAGCCGCAGATCTGGATGGCGGCGATCGTCGTCGACAAGACCGCGCGCTCGACACCGGCGATCGATCGTTCGTCGCGTTCTGGCTGCCGTTCCAGGACGTGAAGAGCCACAATCACTCCGCGCAGTGGGTCGAGAAGGTGCAAGCGCCGCCGCCCGTCGCGGACGGCGGAATGTGCGTCGACATCGGTGGCGCGTGCAATCCGGGAGCGTGCTGCTCGTACGCGGTGTGTTGTGGGAACACGTGCTTGTCGAGTTGCATACGTTGAAACGTGGTCGACCTCGAAGTGTCTCCAACGGAGGGTCTTGAAATGGAAAGATTGGCTCGCGTGCTGTTGGCAGTCGTTCTCGCGGCTGGCGTCGTCGTCGCGTGCGGTGGAAGCAACGGGACCTCGACGACGGGCGGCACGGGAGGGAGCGCGCTCTGCGGTCCGAACGGAACGAACCAGTGCGGCACGGCGCGGCAGTGCGACGCCACGCTCGGCTGCGTCGACTGCACCGCGGACGCGAGCTGCCCCGCATCGGCGCACGCTTGCTTGCTCGGATCGTGCGTCGGCTGCCGAACGAACGCCGACTGCGGCGGCGCGACGCCGGCGTGCTGGGCGTCGGACCACGCGTGCCACGCGGCGTGCACGAACAACCAAGCGTGCCCGGGCAAGGCGCCGATCTGCAACACGATGACCGGCGACTGCGTGGGCTGCAACTCCGCGAGCGACTGTCCTGCCAACGCGCACCTCTGCGATCCGACGACGCAGCTTTGCGTACAGTGCGCGGCGAACGCGGATTGCCCCGCCGGGAGCCCGCGTTGCCTCGTACGCGCGGGCCTGTGCGTGCAGTGCTTGTCGGGCGCCGACTGCGGCACGGCCGAGCCGATCTGCGACCCCGAACAATTTCACTGCCGCGCCGGATGCACCGGCGACGCACAATGCCCCGCTGCGGCGCCGCACTGCAACACGACGACGTCGAGCTGCGTTCAGTGCACTTCGAGCGCGCAGTGTGCCGGAACGGCGACGCCGATCTGCAACGACGGTGGCAAGTGCGTGCAATGCACCGACAACAACGGCTGCGCGGCGCCGACGGCCGTCTGCCAAGGCGAGCGCTGCGTCCAGTGCAAAAACAACAAGGACTGCCCGCCGGCCACGCCGACGTGCAACAACAACGTCTGCCGCTAGACGGATCGTCGGCTTCGAAGCCGCACGCCCGTTTTCGTGGGATGATGAGGCGTGGCCCGCGTCCGTATGAAACCCGCTCCCACGCCGCTCGCGCCGGGCTTCGTGCTCGGTGGGCGCGTGCGTCTCGTGCGGCCGATCGCGGCGGGCGGGATGGGCGAGGTCTGGGTCGCGATCAACGAGGCGACCGGCGCGGAGATCGCGGCGAAGATTTGGCGCGCGGCCGGCGAGATCACCGCGACGCGCGAGCGCTTCACGCACGAGGCGCAGCTCGGCGCGAAGCTCGCGCACCGGAACGTCGTTCGCATCTTCGACCTCATCGCGGAAGACGACGGGACGCTCGTGCTCCTCATGGAGCTGCTCCGCGGCGAGACGATCGAGCAGCGGATCGCCTCGAAGGGGCCGATGCCGGCCCGAGAAGCGATCGCGACCATCCTGCCGATTCTGTCGGGCCTCCAGCACGCGCACGAGATGGGCGTCGTTCACCGCGACGTGAAGCCGGCGAACATCTTCCTCGCGGTGGATCCCGACGGCACGACGACGCCGAAGCTCCTCGACTTCGGGATCGCGAAGATCCCCGCCGCGGGCAACCACACCGTCGACGGGCACGTGCTCGGGACGCCGCGGTACATGTCGCCCGAGCACATTCGCGGCAAGACGGATCTCGACGGACGGAGCGATCTCTTCTCCGTCGCCGCCGTGCTCTTCGAGATGCTGACGGGGCGTCCGCCGTTCGGAGGCGCGACGCCGGGCGCGACGCTCGCGGCGGTGCTCGAGCTCGAGATCGATCCGGATCCGAGCATCGATCCGCGTTTGTGGATGGAGCTCTCGCGCGCGCTCGCCAAGCGGCCGTACGAGCGGCATCGTTCGGCGCGAGAATTCGCGAGCGCGCTCTGCGCGGCGGTCGGCGCGACGGAAGGGGAGCTCGCGGCCGAGATCCCGAAGGTAAAGCCGCCGCAGCTCGGAGCGGCGATGGATCCGTCGACCGATCTCGCGTCGGAGGTGCCGTCGCGTGCGAACGAGCGGCAGACGGTGCGCACGCGTCGGCGTCAGCGCGCGATGTGGATCGTCGTCGCGGCGTGCGCGGCCGCGATCGGCGTCGCGCTCGCCGTCTCGAACGTGCGACGCGTCGACGACACCACCTCGCGCCCCGCATCGAGCGCGACGCCGAGCGCGACGATCCCCACGTCGACCGCTCCTTCGATCGCGACGAACGTGCCGTCGATCATGACCGCCGCACCCACAGCGCCCGCCGACACGCCGATAGCGTCGCCGCCGCCGCGCCCGACGCCGACCGCACCCGCGCGCCCGCGCGTCGCGCCCCCCGCGGGACCGCGTCCGGTCGCGACGACGCCCGGTTTCTAGACGAACATCACGTCGAGAACAGTCACCTGTTCGAGTCGACGAAGCCCGTGGAATCGCCCGCCGGACCGTTGTGGCAGTGGAAGCACCAGCCGTTCGTGGTGATCGTGCTGGCGTAGCTCGAGGGCTTCACGCTCAGGTTCGCGTGGCAAGCGATGCAGTTGCCGGTGCCTCCGTCGCCCATCGCGATGTCGCCGTGATGATCCACGCCGTTGGTATTCAGCAACCAGTTGTAGAACGCTTCGCCGTTGCTCGCGTGCACACCGACCGTCGGCGTGTACGAGCTCAATGCGGCTCCGGTACCGAGCACCTTGAATTCAATTTTCGGTGTACCGAGCGTGACGATGACATATGGCTGCTGCCCGGAAACGACCGCACCGGTGGAGTACGCGGCGACAGTAGATTCCAGCTGCCCGAGGGAATACGTATTGATGCGGTATCCGGCGCCGACCGCCGGTTCGACGCGCGAGGCGCGCAGCTTCATGCCCACCCGCTGCCGGACGTCCTTCGTCGGATCGTCGATCCGTGTCGGAACGAGATCGTCCAGATCGCCGTTGATTGCGATGAAGTAGTCGCCGGCCGCCACGGCGGAAAGACTGAACGTGGCGTCGCCGAAGCCGATGGTCGCGGCGGCGATGGTCGTGCCGGTGCCGTTCTTCAGATCCGCCGAGGTGATCGTGGTCACCTTGACGCTGTCATTCTGCCCGTCGAGCGTCGGATCGAGCGAGAGCACCAGCTTCGCCGGCGCAGTCAGACCGCCATCCGCGGGCGTGCCTGGCGGGCCTTGGGTACCTTGCGCACCTTGCGCACCGGCAGACCCTTGCGCGCCCGGCGATCCTTGCCCCGGTGATCCGGCGCTGCCCGCCGCACCCGTTGCACCAGGCTCGCCGCTCTTTCCGTCTTGCCCTGAACACGCGACGAAGTTGGCCACGAGCGCCGTGGCACCGAGGAAACTAACCAACAGGATGTGACTCCGCATGTGAAGCTCTCCTTTCGAGTTCTCACGAGCAGGTCAGCAACATCCAAGCCGCGCGCAGTGCGCGGTTACCAAACACGACGGCAGCGTGGGCGCGCGCAGGCCGTGCGCTGTCATGCAAAGACTGCAGTCGCGCGGACGCGCAGAACGCGCGAGGACCATCGCGAGCATCGTTGCCATGCGAGCGCGACGCACGCGGCAGCGCTGGCGCTCGAGCGCGTCGTGGCCATCGCTCCATTCCTTGCCGTCGCGGCGCGCCAAAGCTAAGGAGCGACTCGTGTTTCGTGACTTCGAACGCGAGCGCTTCCGCAAGCGCATCCGCGCGCTGCGGGCGTTCCTCGCCTTCCATGCCTGTCTCGTCACGTTCCTCGTCGCGTGCGCCGGCGATCCGATGCCGCCGCCGAGCGCGCCGAACGATCCGTCGAATCCTCGCGCGGCCGAGTCGCCGTTCGTCGCGCCGGTGAACGCGCTGTCGTCGAGCGCCTCCGCGACGGTGAGCGCGCCGCCTCCGCCTCCGCCGCACGACATGCAGCACATGAACATGGACGGCGGCGCGATGAACATGCCGATGCCCGGAGGTCGGTGATGCGTCGCGCGTTTCCTCACGTGCTCGGCGCAGCGACCTTCGCGCTCGGCTGCGCGTCGACGTCGCCGGAGCCTGCGTTCCAAGAAGTCTCCGCGATGGTCGAGCGGCGGACGGGTAGGCACGTGGAGTGGAATCAGGGCGGTCCCGAAGATCGCAAAGTCGCCGAGGCGATCCACCGCAAGCTCTCCGGCATGCTCACGCTCGACGCCGCGGTCGAGATCGCGCTTCTGCAAAACCGCGGCCTGCTCGCGACGTACGAGGAGCTATCCGTCTCGCAGGCCGACCTCGTCCAGGCGGGCCTCCTAAAGAACCCCACGCTCAGCGTCGGCGTCACGACCGCCGAAGCGGACCGACTCGATCCGAACCTCGTCTTCGGCATCGCCCAGGACTTCTTCGATCTGCTGATGATCCCCGCGCGAAAGAAGATCGCCCGCGCGCAACTTCAAGCCACCGAGCTTCGCGTGGGCGAGGCGATCCTCGCGCTCGCGTCGGACGTGCGCGCCGCGTTCTTCGATCTGCTCGGCGCGATGCAGATCGCCGAGATGAGACGCGCGGTCACCGGCGCGGCGCAAGCTTCCGCGGAGCTCGCACGCCGGCAGCACGATGCAGGGAACATCAGCGACTTGGTCCTCTCGAACGAGCTCGCGATGCACGAGCAGATGAAGCTGGACGTCGCGCGCGCGGACGCGGACGTGCTCATGGCGCGCGAGAAGCTGACGCGACTCATGGGCGCGTGGGGCGACGACACGGGGTGGCGCGTGTCGGGGCGATTGCCGGCGTTGCCGAAAGACGAGATCGCGCTCGAGCATCTCGAGTCGCTCGCGGTGCGGCAGCGACTCGACCTCCTCGCGCTTCATCGCGACGTCCAGGTCCTCGCGTACGCGCGGTCCGTGATGACGTCGGCGCGGTGGGTGCCGGCGCTCGGCGTCGGCCTCGAGGTCGCGCGCCTCACCGAAGGTCGCGTCGCGTTCGGGCCCAACGGATCGATCGAGCTCCCGATCTTCGATCAGAAGCAGGCCGCTATCGCGAAGATCGAAGCGATGCTTCGGCAGAGTGAGCACCGCGCCGCAGCACGGGCGATCGAGATCCGCTCCGAAGTGCGCTCGACGCGCGACCGCGTGATCTTCGCGCGTCGGATCGTCGATCACTACCGCACCGTCCTCGTGCCGCTTCGCGAGCGGATCGTCGCGCTTTCGCAGCAGGAGTACGACGCGATGCTTCTCGGCGTCTACCAGCTCCTCCTCGCGAAGCAGGCCGAGACGAATGCGTACCGCGAGTACATCGAAGCGGTCCGCGACTACTGGGTCGCGCGATCGGATCTCGAGCGCGCCGTCGGCGGTCGCCTCGCGCGAAACGTCGAAGCGGACGCGACGGGCGTGCCCGCGGTCCCGGCCGGAGCGGCCGATGCGCCGTCCGTTCCTCCGCCCCCCGCCCATCGCCACTGAAGAGCGAGCTGCCATGATCAAACGACGCGATGCTCTGTTGACCGGTGCCGCTCTCCTCGGTGGCGCGCTCCTCCGAAACGAGAAGACCGCGGCGGCGGCCGATCCTCCCGCGCCCGCCGCGCCGCCCACCCGCGCCGCCCTCGGGTACACGCCGGTCGTCACGCTGAACGGCGCGACGCTGCCATGGACGATGGAAGACGGCTGGAAGACATTCCGCCTCGTCGCCGAGCCCGTGAAGCGCGAGTTCGCGCCCGGCATGATCGTCGACTGCTGGGGATACAACGGACTCACGCCCGGCCCCACGATCGAGGCCATCGAAGGCGATCGCATCCGCATCTACGTGACGAACAAGCTGCCCGAGCGCACCAGCGTGCATTGGCACGGCGCGCTCTTGCCGAACGGGATGGACGGCGTCTCGGGCCTCACGCAGCCGCACATCGAGCCGGGCGAGACGTACGTCTACGAGTTCACGCTGCGGCAGCACGGCACGCTGATGTACCACCCGCACTCGGACGAGATGGTGCAGATGGCGCTCGGGATGATGGGCTTCTTCATCGTGCATCCGCGCGTCCCCGAGGCGCCGCGCATCGA
>JAYVXB010000060.1:0-8583 GCA_043785585.1 Deltaproteobacteria bacterium
ATCGTTTCTCCGCATCACGCCGCCGCCGACCGACGCGCAAGCCAAGACGCACGTCTGCGCGCGATGCCATCAGGTGCTCTTCTCGCGCTACCCGTGGACGTGGGAGGGCGGACGTCGGAACGAGGATGCCGGCGGCAGTCACATCAACTCGGGCGAAGGGCGGGACTTTCTCCTCGGCGGCTGCGCGAGCGCGATGACGTGCACCGCGTGCCACGATCCGCACGTCCCCGACGGAAGCGCGAGGCTCCGCGACGTCGAGTCGATCGCGGGCAACGGCATCTGCCTCGGATGCCACGCGAAGTACCGTGGCGACGACGCGCTCCGCGCGCACGCGCACCACGATCCACGTGGCGAAGCCGGCGTTTGCATCCGCTGCCACATGCCGAAGAAGAACATGACGCTCGACTCGAAGCTCGGGCGCTACCACAGGATCGGATCGCCGACCGATCCGATTCGCGTGCTCCGCGATCGTCCGCTCGAGTGTGCGCTCTGCCACGCCGACAAGAGCACCGAGTCGCTCGTCGTCACGATGGAGACGTGGTGGAACAAGCGGTACGACCGCGCGCTCTTGCGTGCGCTCTACGGCGACCTCGATCGTCCGAACCTCTTCCCGACGCTCGCGAGCGGAAAGCCGCACGAGCAAGCGGTCGCGCTGTTCGTCTTCGGCCAGCGCAAGGAACGCGCGGCGGCAGCCCTCATCGCGCGTCAGACCGTGAACGAATACCCGCTCGTCCGCGAGTACGCCCGCGCGGCGCTCGATGCCGCGCTCGGTCGCTCGTGCGCGCTCAGTCTCGGCACCGACGCGAAGACGATCGAAGCGACGACGCGCGCGTGCGTCGCGGCGGCTGGGATCGCGTTGCCGAACGACGCATGGGTCGTCGCCGCTCCGGGCGACGGCGACACCGATCCGGGTGAGGATTGACCGCCAAGGCGCCAGGTCGCCAAGTCGTGATCCATCCCTCTTCCTCTCTTGGCGTCCTGGCGTCTTGGCGGTCAATCTCTCCCGACCTGCCGCGAGGCTGATTTTCTGCTACGTCACGGCGTCTTGTCCCCGAAGCACGAACTCCTCCGCGCGACGTACGCGCAGCGCCCGGTCATCCTCGCCCCGATGGAGGACGTGACCGACGTCGTGTTTCGGCGTTTGTGCCGCAACCTCGGCGCGCGCGTTTGCATGACGGAGTTCGTCAACGTCGAAGGGCTGCTTCGCGGATGCCGCAACGCCAAGCGCAAGATCGCGCTCGCGCCCGACGACGAGCTCACGGCGATTCAGATCTACGGCGCCGATCCGACGCGCCTCGCGGAGGCCGCGCGTTTCGCCGAGGAGGCCGAGCCGTTCTTCCTCGACATCAACTGCGGCTGCTGGGTTCCGAAGATCGCGGGGCGCGGCGCGGGCGCGGGGTGGCTGCGCGATCCCGACGCGATGATCGCGATGGCGAAGCTCGTCGTGTCGAGCGTCTCGTTGCCGGTGACGGTCAAGACGCGAATCGGCTACGGACCCGAGTCGCACATGCCGATCGTGGATCTCGCGCGTCGCCTCGAGGACGCAGGCGTCGCGGCGCTCACGATCCATTGCCGCACGGCGGCGATGGGGCATAGCGGCGCGGCCGACTGGTCGTGGGCGGCGAAGGCGCGCGAGGTCGTGTCGATCCCCGTCATCGTCAACGGCGACGTCAAGAGCGCGGCCGACGCGAAGCGCGCGCTCGACGAGACCGGGTGCGCGGGCGTCATGGTCGGGCGCCGCGCGATCGAGCATCCGTGGATCTTCCGCGAGGCGCACGCGCTCCTCGACGACGGCGTCGACCTTCCGTTGCCGTCCGTCGCCGAGCGAATCGCGCTCTGCAAGGAGCACCTCGTCGCGAACGTCGCCGCGCGCACCGAGCCGTACGGCGTGCGCGTCACGCGTCGTCACTTGAGCGGCTACCTCCGCGGTCTCCCCGGCGCCGCATCGCTCCGCCAACGCCTCGTCGTCTGCGACAGCCTCGACGGCTGCCTCGCGATCCTCGACGGCGCAGAGCAGCGCGCGGCATAGTAGCCTCGCGCATCGTGAAGACGTCGCTCTCGAACGAATCGGCGCGTGCGATCGCGACGCGTCTCGCGACCGCCAACGCAGCGTTCGTCGCCCGCTACCCCGGTGAGAGCGCGTTGCGCCAGCCGTGCCACGTCGTCTACGTCGGCGCGCACGATTTCCACGAGACGATCGCGCGCGAGTGGGGCGAGATCGCGATACGCACGCTCGATGAGAACGCGCCGGACGCGGCGACGCTCGCGGAGATCGTCGGGTTGCCGTCTTCGTCGGCGGAGGAGCGCGCGCTCGCCGAGACGATTCGCGCGCGCGTCGTCGCCAAGCTGCGCACGGAAGCGGTCGAGGATCTGCGCGTCGACTTCGAGGACGGGTACGGCGTGCGCCCCGACGCGGAAGAGGACGCGCACGTCGACGCGGTCGCCGCCGCCGTCGCGCGCGGAATGTCTGCCGGGACGCTCCCACCGTTCCTAGGCGTGCGCGTGAAGCCGCTGAACGAAGACGTCCGCGCGCGCAGCATGCGCACCACCGATGGCTTTCTCTCCACGCTCGCCGCGCTCACCGGCAAGAGGCTCCCCTCGGGCTTCCGCTTCAACCTCGCGAAGATCACGATCCCCGAGCAAGTCACTGCCTTCACCGATCTCCTCGAAGATCTCGAACGCACCATCGGGTTCGCGCAAGGCTCGCTCGTCTTCGAGATCATGATCGAGGTCGCGCAAGCAGTGATCGGACCGCGCGGCGAAGCGATGGTACCGCTCCTCGTCGATGCAGGCCGCGGTCGCTGCATCGCCGCGCACCTCGGCACGTACGACTTCACGGCGAGCTGCGGAATCACCGCCGCGCATCAGTCGATGGCGCACCCCGCGTGCGACTTCGCGAAGCAAGTCATGCTTCAGAGCCTCGCGGGACGTGGCGTCGCGATCTCCGACGGCGCGACGCACGTCGTCCCCGTCGGCGACGGCGACGCGATCCGCGCCGCGTGGCGTCGCAGCGCGAGCGACATTCGCCGATCGCTCGTGCAGGGCTACTACCAAGGTTGGGACATGCACCCCGCGCAGCTGCCGATCCGCTACGCCGCGCTCTACGCGTTCTTCCTCGAAGCGCTCCCGAAGGCAACCCTGCGCATGAAGGCGTTCCTCTCGAAGGCCACGCACGCGAGCGGCAACGCGAGCGCGGGCGTGCTCGACGACGCCGCGACCGGGCAGGCGCTCCTCAACTTCTTCCTCCGCGGCATGAGCTGCGGCGCGATCACCGAAGACGAGGCGCTCGCGACCGGTCTCACGCTCGCTGAAATACGCGGGCGATCGTTCTCGAAGATCCTGGCTGCGCGCCGGGGATAGGAGCCTTTGGTGGAGTCGACTGTTCACGAGCTGATCGATCTCGTCTTCCGGTGGGTGCACCTCATCGCCGGCATCATGTGGGTCGGCAACTCGATGCTCTTCAACTGGCTCGATCGAAATCTGATCAAGCCGGGCGAGCACGGCATCGCGAAGAAGGATGGGCTCGTCGGATCGATCTGGATGGTCCACTCCGGCGGCTTCTACGAGATCGAGAAAAAGTATCTCGCGCCGTCGCAGATGCCGGCGATTCTGCATTGGTTCAAGTGGCAGTCGTACATCACGTGGATGACCGGCGCGGCGCTGCTGGCGATCGTCTACTACACGGGGGGCGGCGGGCTCCTCGTCGACCCGAGCGTCGCGCCGATGAGTCCCGAGATGGCGACGGCGATTGGCGTCGGCTTCATCGTCGGCTCCTTCATCGTCTACGACTTGCTCTGGCGCTCGCCGCTCGCGAAGTACGAGGGCGCGGCGACGGCCGTGTCGCTAGCGCTCGCGTGCGGGGTCATCTGGGAGCTCACGCACCTCTTGAGCGGACGCGCCGCGTTCATCCACGTCGGCGCGATGCTCGGCACGCTGATGGCGGGCAACGTCTTCTTCCACATCATCCCATCGCAGCGCGAGCTCATCGCGGCGACGAAGGCGGGCAAACCGCAGGACGCGAAGATCGCGAATCACGCGAAGCAGCGATCCATTCACAACAACTACATGACGTTCCCGCTGCTCTTCACGATGCTGAGCAATCACTTCGGGAGCGTGTACGGCCACAAGTACAATTGGGCGCTCCTCGCGATCATTTTCCTCGGTGGCGCCGGCGTGCGTCACTTCATGAACATTCGGTTCACGTTCGCGCGTTGGATCCCGGCGCTCGGCGCGACGGCGCTCGCGTCGCTCGGCGCGACGGTCTTCATTCTCACGCGCGCGTCGGGCCCCGTGATCGCGGCGCCCGTCAACGTCGGCGAGCGAGTCTCGTTCACGTCCGTGCAGCTCGTCATCGCGCAGCGCTGCGTCTCGTGCCACTCCGCGAACCCGACCGACAAATCGCTCCCCGCGCCGCCGCCTGGAATTCGCTTCGACACGCCCGAAGAGATCAAGACGTTCGGCTCGCGCATCCAAGCGCGCGCTGTAGTGTCGCGAACGATGCCGCTCGCGAACAAGACCGGCATGACGGACGAAGAGCGCGATCTGCTCGCGCGCTGGTTCATGCAGGGGGCGCGGACGGACTGATCAGCTCCCGCGGTACGTCGAGTACCCGTACGGACTGAGGAGCAACGGCACGTGGTAGTGCGACGCGGCGTCGCGCACGACGAAGACGATGCTCACCTCGGGGTAGAAGCCTTCGGTGCCGTGCGCCTTGAAGTACGCGCCCGTGTCGAAGCGAATGCGGTACGTCGCGGTCTCGAGCGCGTTCGGCGCGAGCAGTGTGCGCAAGCGTCCGTCGTCGTCGGTCTCGCCGCGACCGAGCTCGCTCCACTCGTTGGCGCCCTTCGTGATCTCGAGGACGATGGGGACGCCGCTCGCGGGGCGACCGCGCGCGATGTCGAGGACGTGGGTCGTGATCGGGCTCGTCATCGGTGCACCAGCTTCTCCAGTCGCAGTCGCGTGATCTTTCGTTGTTCGTCGGCGCAGATGGCGATCTCCGCGGCAGCGTCGTTCGACATCCGTGCGCGGAGCGACGCGAGCAGCTCGTCGGCGCTCTTTCCCGTCGCGCAGACGAGGAAGATGTGGCCGAACTTGGCTTCGTAGTCGCGGTTGCCTTGCGTGAGCGCGTCCAGCGTCCTTGGATCGGCGGTCGTGACCTTCGCCTGCTCGTGCTCCGACCAGTGACGCGCTTGCGCGGCTTGCTCCGCTTGCGCCGTTCGCTCGCCGATCCGCGGATGCGCCTCGAACGCTTCGGTCCACTCCTTCGGTCCGAGCGCGCGCCACACTTCGTCGCTCGTCGTCGCGAGCGCGTCGAGCGATCCGAACGGCCGCCGCGACGCCACGCCGCGCGCCCACGTCTCCGAGCCGCAGCACGTCTTCAGCTCGGCGACGAGATCGTCATCGAAGAGCGACGCGAGGCGCTTCAGCCCGAAGCGCTCGCGCCCCTCCCGGCTCACGGTCCCCCACAGGCGCAGTCGACTCACGCCGCCGTCCGGAAAAATCTGAAGACGCGCGTGCGTCGCCGGCGCGTGCGGCGCGAGCTCGCGCTCGAAGAAGTGGCGCGTGTGCGCTTGCAGCTTCGTGCGAGCGAGCAGATCGGTCCACGTCGCATTCGCGAGCTCGTCGGTCATCGCGCCCGGCGCGTGCACGACCTGAATCGCGCAGCTCTCCGGGAAATTCCCCTTGAAGTAGTTCGTGTCGACCTCGACGCGCTCGATCGTTCCGGCGGCCGCGAGCTCGACGATGACCCAGTCCGGCCCCGCGCGCCTGCCGCGCTTCGTCTCCCATCCGTCGCCCATGTTCACCGACCGACCCGGCATGATCAGGTTGTGCCGCGATCCGAAAAACATGTCGTTGCACACGACGACGCTCGCGCCGTTCTCGACCGACGCGAGATCGATCTCGCTCGCGCCCGCCGAGCGCCCCATCCATCGCGCATCCGGCACGACTTCGCCGAACACGCGGAGGCGCGCGACGCCGCCGTCCGGAAAAATGTTGAGGCGCAAGTGCGTGACGCGACGCCGCGTCTCGATCGCGAACGTGTTCTGCGAATCGCCGACGAGCGCGCTCTTCGCGAGGATCTCCGTCCATCGCGTCGCCGCCGACATGAGCTGATCGGCGTCCGGCTGGCCAGCGACGGCGCACGCGTCGATCGAGCAGTGCTCTGGATAGTTGCCGCGGAAGAACGCGGTGTCGACGACGACGCCGCGCACGATGCCTGGCGAGCCGAGCCTCACGATGCAGAAGTCGTGACCCGGCGTGCGACGACGACGCGACTCCCAACCATCCATCCACTTGCCGCGATCGGTGTACTTGCCGTCGATGAAGATCGGCTTCGCGGCTTTGAGGAGGTTGTCCTTCGACGCGAAAAAGTCGTCGTTGGCGAAGAGCGCGGAGCCGCCGAGTCGCTCCTGCGCGAGATCGACCAAGTCTGTGAAGTCGGGCATCGGTCGCAAGGGATCGCACAGTCTCACGAGCGTGGGTAGGCCTCGTGAAGCACGAGGCGTGCGCTCCCCGAGGTCGCGCAGAGAGCTCGCGCGTCCTCGCGAGGCGCACATTTCCCCCGGAGCGAGAATTACCGTCCGCGATGCCTCTAACCCCCACCCTCGGGCGAGGTGTGATTTTACACATCTGCAGATCTCGAACGACGCGCCTTCCGGACGGTTGGCGCGAAGTCTGCGTGCCATTGCCTCATGATCCCGCGCGCATCGCACCATGTGCTCCGCTCGGCGTCCGCAATCGCGGGCCTCTCCGTCGTCGCTGCCTGCTACACGGGCGGCCCCGAAACGAACGCCAACGGCGACGGAAATGGCAACACGACTTCGGCGCTCTGCACGAAAGTCATCCCTGGCCCCGCGCCGCTGCGTCGCCTCACGCAGCTTCAGTACGACAACACGATACGCGACCTGCTCGGCGACACGTCGCAGCCCTCGCAATCGTTCCCACCCGATCAGAAGCAAGGCGACTTCACGAACACCGCGGTCGCGCTCACGGTGTCGCCGCTGCTCGCGCAAGGTTATCAGTCGGCGGCGGAGGCGGTCGCGACGCGCGCGGTCGCGAAGGGCGCGACGTTCTTCGGGTGCGATCCGGTGAAGGCGGGTGAGGACGCGTGCGCGAAGACGTTCGTGGACGCGTTCGGAAAGCGCGCGTATCGGCGGCCGCTCACGGCGGCCGAGTCGGGGGCGCTTTTCGCGCTCTACACGACGAACCGCGCGAACACGGATTTCAACAACGGCGTGCAGGCGGTCATCGAGCTGGTGCTTCAGTCGGCGCCGTTCCTCTACTTGCCGGAGATCGGCAGCGTGGACGGGAAGAAAGACGACGCGGTGCCGCTCACGTCGTACGAGATGGCGTCGCGCCTCTCGTACTTGCTGTGGAACTCGATGCCCGATGACGCGCTCTTCGCGGCGGCCGCAACCGACGCACTGAAGACGCCCGAGCAGATCGCGACGCAGGCGCGACGCATGCTCGGCGATCCAAAGGCGCACTCCGCGGTCGAGGACTTCTTCGGGCAGTGGCTCCACGTCAAGGATCTCGCGAGCGTCGCGAAGGATCCAGGCGTGTATCCGGATTTCGACACGACGATGCGCGCGGCCATGCAGGCCGAGACGCTCGCGTTCGTCGATTGGGTGATTTGGCAGTCGGACGCGCGCGTCGAGACGCTGCTCACCGCACCGGTCTCGTTCGTCAACGTATCGACCGCGAAGGTGTACGGCATCACGGGCGTTACGAGCACGACGCCGGTGAAGACGGATCTCGATCCGAAGCAGCGCGCGGGCATCCTCACGCAGCCGGCGATTCTCACCGCGTTGTCGAAGCCCGATCGCAGCTCGCCGGTCGTCCGCGGCAAGTTCATTCGCGAGCGCTTCCTGTGTCAGCCGGTGTCGCCGCCGCCGACGGACGTCATCATCACGCCGCCCAAGATCACGCCGGGCGTATCGACGCGCGACGCGTTCTCGCAGCACAGCGTCGATCCGAAATGCAGCGGGTGCCACAAGCTCATGGATCCGATCGGCTTTGGCTTCGAAGGTTTCGACGGCATCGGGCGCTTCCGCACGACGGACCAAGGTCGCCCGGTCGACTCGTCGGGATCGCTGCTCGGGTCGGACGTGGACGGAACGTTCAACGGCGCTCCCGAGCTCGCGAAGAAGCTCGCCGGGAGCCAAGAGGTCCGCGACTGCGTCGCCATCGAGTGGTTCCGCTACGGGCACGGTCGCGGCGAGACGGCCGACGACGCCTGCTCGATCGACACGTTGAAGAAAGCATTCACCGCCGCCAACTACGACGTGCGCGAGCTCATCGTCGCGCTCACGCAAACCGATGCCTTCCGTTACCGCCCAGCGCAGGTGAAGCCATGAGCTTTCGCATCAGCCGTCGAGGGATCCTCTCCGCAGGCGCGGCGCTCGCTGCCGCGTCGCTCTTGCCGCGCGGTGTCGGCGCGAGCAGCACGCCGCCGAAGCGGTTGCTCATCGTCTTCTCGGCGAACGGCACCATCTACGACAACTGGGCTCCGACGGGGACCGAGACGAGCTTCACGCTCTCGCCGATCCTCCAGCCGCTCGCGCCGTTCCAGAAGAAGCTCGT
>JAYVXB010000061.1:0-8579 GCA_043785585.1 Deltaproteobacteria bacterium
CCTTGATACCGTCGTTCACCTCCTCCGGAGCACTGCCCACCATGAGTGACGCCATCGATCCGCGGTACCTCGAGATCTTTCCGTCGTGGCTCTCGACGCTCGGTACGGACGCCGCGGCGCTCGGTGACGCGATCGGATCGCACGCCGCCGCCAAGGTCCACGAGGGCGCGCGTCGCTACCTCATCGCCGGCCTCAACTACATCTTCAAGTCGCTCGACCTCATTCCCGACGGCATCGACGATCTCGGGTACATGGACGACGCGTTCGTCTTGCGCGTCGCGGCGGCGCTCGCCGTCGCCGACGACGCGCCCGCAAAGGATGGGATCGTCGGCCGCCTCTGCGACGAAGCGGCGCAGGTGAAGGAGTTCCTCGGCGACGACTACGCTCGCCTCGAGACGTACGTGAAGGGCCTTCGAAAAGGCGCTGCGCGCGGACGCACCGTCGACGACGTGATGGACGAGGACGCGACGCGCGCGACGTTCCTGCAAGAGGTGTCGGCGTGGTCGAAGGACTACACGACGCCGAGCTTCACGCGCGACATCAAGACGCTCATCAAGCTGCGTGCGTTCCTCAGCGCGAAGCTCGCGTAAGGCGTCAGCGGCAACGACGCACGATGTCCGATCTCGACGAGTGCGCGAAGCGAGTCGGCACTTCGGTGCGCGACAAGTGGAAGCTCGAGAGGCTCCTCGGCGTCGGCGGGATGGCTGCGGTCTACGTCGCCGTCCACAAGATCGGACGGCGCGACGCGATCAAGATCCTCCACCCCGAGGTCGCGAAATCGGCGGACGTGCGCGCGCGGTTCGAGCAAGAGGCGCACGCGGTCAATCGCTTCAAGCATCCGGGCGCGGTCGAGATTCGCGACATCGACGTGACCGAGGACGGCGCGCCGTTCCTCGTGATGGAGCTGCTGGAAGGGGAGACGCTGTCGCGGATCGCGCGTCGCGAGCCGGGGCCGACGATCGAGGACGTGCTTCGCTGGGCCGACGAGCTGCTCGACGTCCTCGTCGCCGCGCACGCGCAGGGGATCGTCCACCGCGACATCAAGCCGGACAACCTCTTCATCGAGAAGAGCGGGCGCCTCAAGGTCCTCGACTTCGGGATCGCGCGCGTTCGTTCGGGCGCGGCGGCGCGCATGAAGACGCAGACCGGCGCGACGATCGGAACCGTCTCGTACATGCCGCCGGAGCAGGCATTGGGCGGGGACATCGACGCGCGCGCGGACATCTTCTCGGTCGGCGCGACGATGTTCCGCCTCATCTCGAAGCGCAAAGTGCACGAGGCGGAGAACGACATCGAGCTCCTGAAGAAGATGGCGACCGAGCAGGTGCCGCCGCTCGGGTCCGTGTCTCCGCTCGCGCCCGAAGAGGTGTGCAAGGTCGTCGATCGCGCGCTCGCGTTCGATCGTGAGGCGCGTTATCCCGACGCCGCATCGATGCAGGCGGACGTGCGTGCGGTAGCCGCCGGCGCCCGCTCGTTGCCGCGCGCGGTGCCGAGCGCGCCGAGCCCGCTCGCGATGTCGATCGATCCGCCAGCGGCTCCGATCGTCGTCCCGCCCGAGGTCGTGATTCCGACGAGCGAAGCGTTGACCGTCGGCACGCCTCGCGCGCCCGCGTCGCCGACCAACGTCGATGCGGAGCCGCCCCCGATGTCGCGCGAAGCGACGTCGACGCGCCCGTTGATCCAGAGCGGGCTTCCGACTCGTCCAGACTCGACGCTTCGCTCCGGCTCGCCGCCCGCTCCAGCCGAACAACTGTTGCCGGTGATCCCACCGTCTCCGCCACCGCCTTCGCTGTCCGCCGCGCCGACGGCCGTCATCGCCATCGCGCAGACCGCGCCGCGTCGACCGAGTCGAAAGCTGTGGGTCATCGTCGCCATCGCGGTCACCGCGTTCTTCTTCGTCGCGACGCTCCTCGTCCTCGCGTGGACCCTCTTGATGGCGAAGGTCGCCGCGGAGCCGGCCGACCCCGACGCCGCGACGAACGCAGCCGCCGTGACGCTCGACGCCGCGGCGCCCGACGACACCGCGTACGCACCATCGACGAGCGCGGTACCTGCCGTGTCGCACAAACCGACCGCGCCGCCGAAGCCCGCCGCGCCGCCACCGAAGTCCCCACACGGTCACAGACCCTGAAGGGAGATTCACAGGAAGACGGGAAGGTCAGAGGAAATTTTAATCCAAAAATCCCCCTTCCCGTCTTCGTGTCTTCCTGTGAATCTCGAATCAGCCCGCGTCGTGCTCGTCGACCCAGCGATCGATGAGCGTGAACACTTCGTCCTTCGCGCGATGCCCCATGAGCAGATCGAAGTGCCCGTAGTGATCCGCGTGCCCGTGCGTCTTGCCGAAGACGCGCAGCTCGCGTCGTTTCGATCCGACGGCGTCGAGCGTGCGCTTGGCCGCTTCGGGCGGGCACTGCGGATCTTTCTCGCCGGCGATGCTCAGCACGGGCGCCGTCGCCGACTTGAGGCCGTCGGTGTACGCGATCGAACCATCGCGCGATCGCAGACCGCCCGGTTGCATCGACGTCACGAGCTGCGACATCACCGGTGGCGATACCGCGTGAAAACCGTGCGTCGCGATCCGCTGCCACAGCGCGGGGTCGGCGTTGGTGCGCCACACGTTGAAGCGCGCGAACGGCGATTCGACGCGCCGTCCGAGCGCGCCGCTCCAGCGCGCGATGTGCCTCACAGGCACCGCGGGGATTCGATCGAGCAGCTTTCGGAGCGGCACGAGCCTGTGGAACCCGCTCTTCGATTCGCTGTAGTCGAGGCTCGAGCCGACCGCGGTCATCGACTTGAAGTCCGCCGAGCCGCCGCGCGCGAGATGCGCGTACCCGAGGATGCCGCCCATGCTGTGGCCGATCCAATGCACCGCGTCCGCTCCCGAGAGGCGCTTCGCGTACGCGATCGCGGCGGGCACGTCATGTAGCAAGTACTCGTCGAACGACCAGCCGAAGCGCCGGTGCCCCGTTCGTGACGGTCGTTCGCTGTGGCCGTGCCCGCGCAGATCGATCGAGAGCGCGAGGTACCCTCGGCCCGCGAGGTGACGCGCGAGCGAGTGGTCGGTGTCGACGTCGAACGCGAGGTGGTTCGCGCCGAGGCCGTGGCAGAGCAAGATCGGGTGGCGCCGTCGGACGGTGCCCGAGGGCGCGTAGACGTGCAGCGCGATCCGCCAGCCGTCGTCGGTGATCGCGTGGGCGACGTGATCGTGAAAAGGCACGGCGTCTACGGACCGCGGCTCTCCGGGCCCGCTTGCTTGCCGCCGCCTTGCGGGTAGCTGGGCTGGCCGTGCATGTTCGCCATGAGGTCTTGGAGGAGATCGCGCGCTTCGGGCTTCGCCTTCAGGTGATTGAGGAGGAGCGACGAGACTTCGCCGAACGCCTTCTCGAACGCGAGGCCTTCGCGCGTGCGCGCCGCGACCTTCTCGCGACCCGACGAAAGATCCTCTTCGAGCGCTTCGGCGTACCGCGCGAGCTGCGCGCGGAGCTCTTCGATCTGCCGGCGGAGATCGCGCGCGTGCGCGTCTTTGACCGCCGCCTTTTGCTCGCGCTCGGCGAGCTGCTCGCGGCGCGCTTCGAGCAGCGCCACCGCCGCGCCCGCGCGTTCGTAAATCTGCCGCATCGCGGGGCCGCCATTCCCCGCCGCGTCCGCAGCCAGCTTCGCCTGCCCCGCCGCGCGCTCGGCGACTTGGACTTGCTCGCGGAGCCTCTGCGCGTCGCTCTGCTCGGCCGTCACGTCGCGAAGCGCGCGCGACTCTTCGTGCGCGAGCTCCTCGACCTTGCGTCCAATCTCCGCGCGGAGCGCTCGTCCGCGCCGTTCGAGCGCCTCGAGCTTTCGCGTGTGCGTCGCGACCTCGCCTTCGAGACGCGTCGCGCGCGACGCGAGATCCCACGCCTGCGCCGTCGCGCTCTGCACGTCCGGCGGCGCGTTGCCGCCCGGATACGCCCGGCTCACCATGCGCGAGAAGAGCCCCGCGCGCGTCGCCCACTCGATGACCCCCGGCGATTGCGGCGGCGGCGGCGGCGGCGCGGCGGCGTTCTCACCCGTCGCTGCGACCTCCCACGGCGTGCTCGGCAACGATCGCTGCAGCGATTTGAGCTCTTCGTGGAGATGGTGCGCGTCTTGGAATCGCTTGCGTCGATCCTTCTCGAGCAGCTTGACGACGATCCCCTCGGCCGCAGGCTGCACGTCCGGCTTGATCGATCGCGGCTTCGGCGCGACCGCGGTGCGCTGCATCTCGAGGAGCGTCTCGCGATCGTCGCTGCGGAAGGGGAGCTGCCCCGTCAGCATCTCGAAGAACAGAACGCCGAGCGCGTAGAGATCGCTCTGCGCGTTCGCCTCTTCGCCGCGCGCCTGCTCCGGCGACATGTACTCGGGCGTCCCGAAGACCGCGCCTTTCGGCGCGAGACGCGGATCCATCGCGAGGTGCGCGAGACCAAAATCGAGGATCTTCACGAAGTCTTTTCGACGGCCGCGCGTCGACAAGAGAATGTTGTCGCTCTTCAAGTCGCGGTGCACGACGCCGAGATCGTGCGCGCGCGCGAGGGCGGCGCACATCTGCTCGAGGATGTCGACGCCGCGCGCGAGCGGCATCGGTCCGCGCGCGAGCTCGCTCGAGAGCGAAGTCCCGACGAGGTACTCCATGACGAGATAGAGTTCGCCCTCTTCGGTCTCGCCGATGTCGTGGATGTCGATGATGTGCGCGTGGTCGACGCGGTTGGCTGCGCGCGCTTCGCGGAGCATCCACGCGCGAAGGTGGGTCTCGCCGCGAAGGTCAGGGCGAATGAGCTTCAGCGCGACGACGCGATCGATGAGAACGTGACGCGCGCGGTAGACGACGCCCATGCCGCCTTCGCCGGCTCGCGCCTCGAGGCGATACCGCCCTGCGATCACCCGGCCGAGCATCGGATCCGTCGGCTTCACGGGTTGAGGGACTCGCGACTGTTGCATTCGGTGTGCTCGCTCCGCTGGAGAGAACTAGAGACACAACTTCGCACTACGCCCAAAGGTAACTTCGAGGAGCGTAGCAGTGCCTTCGGGCACAATGGAACTGTCTCAGAACGTAACGCGCACGACTCGGAACGTGATGCGCACCGCTCAGAAGGTGACGCGAACCACCGACAGGCGCATCTCGGTCCCTTGCTGGAGACCGTACTGCTTCAATTCGCCCTGCGACCACATCTGCTTGACGACCGGAACCGGGACGCCGACGCGCACCGGAGCGACGCCTCGACGCGCGAGCGTGGGGTCGATGTTCAGGTGGAGGAGCGCGTCCGGGATCGGCGGCGCGGCTTGGGGCGGCGCGGGTGCGGGGGCAGGGGCAGGGGCGGGCGCGGGTGCAGGCGTGGAGGGAGTGGGCGTGGCGGCGTTGCCACCCGGTGTGACCTTGCCCGGATCCGCCGGCGGCAAATCGGACGGCACGCCCTTGTCCTCCGTCGCGGTCTCGTCCGGCATGTAGCGGGTCGCGTTCAGCGTGAGGACGATCGCCGGGATGACGAGCGCGAGGCCGCCGGCGAGCATGTAGACGGGGACGCGCCCGTCGGTCGAGCTCTGCTCCACGAAGTAGCCACCGACGCCGCCGCCGATCGCCCCCGCCGCGGCGCCGACGCCGTACGCCCAGCCTTGGCGCACGCCGATGAACGACTCGACGATCGTCACGACCTCGGCGCCGAGGAGCGCACCGCCGACGATGCCTTTGCCCTTGGGCGAGACTTCGTCCGCGAACGCGGGCGTCGCGCTCGCAGTCACCATGGAGCCGGCTGCAATCACGGCGAGGAGGGTGCGGCGGAGCATCTTGGAGTCTCGGTTCGTCGTGGTTGCGCGCGTGAGCATCGTCGCCTCATTTTCCGTTTCGAGAATGGTCCTCGATATGGGTGGCGAGAAAGTACCATGCCGTTCACTTGTCGAGTAGGAGCCTGATTTTGCGGTCTCTCTTCCGTTCCCGAGCGCCTTCGAACCCGCTTGCGCTCCCGGCGCTTCAGGCGGCGGCGCTCGCGTCGGGGGCGCTGGCGATCGCGGCGCTCGCGGCGGGGACCGTGCGCCTCTTGCCGTGGCTCTTCGATCCGGCGGTGCCGTGGCGCGTGGCGGCGCCGTTCGCGCGCGGGCTCGCGTCGATCGCGCTCGAGGCGGCGATTCTCGTGGGCTGGCCGGTCGGGTGGGCGCTCGCGAGCGTGCGGCTCGTCGAGAGCGGCGAGGCGCGCGCGCTCCAAGCGCTCGGGCAGCGTCCCGCGCGAACGGTCGTCGCGCTCGCGCCGCAAGCGGCGCTCTTCGCCTTCGTCCTCGCCGCGGTCGCGCTCGCGTGGGGACGCGACGCGAACGAGCCGGGGCGCGTCGCGACGGAGCTCATCGCGCAGTCGCGCGTGTCGTGCGCGAAGGCGCGCGCGCCCATCACGTACGCCATTCCGTTCACCGAGCTCACGTGGGTCTGCGCGCCGACGACCGCGCCGCGCCTCGTCGGCAACGCGCCCGCGGGGCTCACCGGAACGCTGTTCACGGCGACCGACGCGCGGATCGCCGGCGACTTTCGCGCGATCGATCTCGACGACGTGCGACTCAGCTTGCCGACGTCGCCGCCGACCGCGATCCGCGTCGACGAAGTGACGCTGCGCGGCCTCGCGCCCTGGTCGCGCGCGTCGACGCTTCCGCCTGCGATGCGCGCGCTCTTGTCGGCGACGTCGGGCATGGCGGCGGCGTCGCTCGTGGCGATCGCGGCGCTCCTCGGCGTCGTGCGCGGTCGAATCGCGGCGATCGTCGTGGGCGCGGCGGGCCCTCTCGCGGCGCTCGGCGTGCTGCGCGTGCTCGAGCGAATCGACGTGCGCCCGCTCTTCTACGTCGCCATGCCGATCGCCGCCGCGAGCACCGTTCTCGCGGTCGCGCTGGTTTTGTGGCGCTTGCCCCTTCTGATGCGCGCTGCTAGCACTAGAAAACGGCCATGGGGAACATCGGCGTCACCGAAATCTTGATCATCGCGCTCGTCGCGCTCCTGCTGTTTGGCGCGGGACGCATCGCCGACATCGGCAAGGGGCTCGGTCAGGGCATCAAGAATTTCAAGCAGGGCATCCGCGAAGCCGACGAGCTCGACAAGAAGCCTGACGAGAAGAAGGACGACGCGCCGGTCGAGAAGAAAGAAGCAAAGGCCAAAGAGGCCTGAGTCTTTCGCGGCTGCTGGTCCTTCGCGGCTTCGCCGCTCAGGATGACAGCGGGGAGCGTCTCTGTTTCTCCCACGTTTCATTTCAACGGAGGCGCCACTCGCGCATCGACGCGGCGGGCCAAGATGGTAAACCTCCGCGCGAAGGAGACGCCCCGTGCCTCGAAGCCTCGCTCAACGTCTCAACGCCGTTGCGCCCAGCGCCACGCTAGCCATGAGCGCGCGCGCTCAAGAGATGCGCGCACGCGGGATCGACGTGTTCGCGTTCGGTGTCGGCGAGCCCGACTTCGAGCCGCCGAAGCACGTCCTCGACGCGGCCAAGGGCGCGATCGATGCGGGCTGCTCCAAGTACACGGCGGTCACCGGCATCCCCGCGCTCAAGAAGGCGATCTGCGAGTACACGACGCGCATGCGCGGCTACACGCCCGTGCCCGCCGAGGTCTGCGTCACGGTCGGCGCGAAGCACGCGCTCTTCAACTTGGCGCTCGCGCTGTTCGAGCCGGGCGACGAGGTCGTCATCCCCGCGCCGTATTGGGTCAGCTACCCGGAGCAGGTGCGCATCGTCGGCGCCAAGCCCGTCATCGTCGAGACGCGCGAAGAAGACGGATGGCGCATGTCGCCCGCGCAGCTCGAACGCGCGATCACGTCGAAGACGAAGGCCGTCATCATGTGCTCGCCGTCGAACCCGACGGGCGCGGCGTACGACGAAGGGCAGATGCGCGCGCTCCTCGACGTGCTCCGCCGTCACGACTGCTGGCTCGTCGTCGACGAGATCTACGCGGAGCTCGTCTACGACGGCTTCAAGTTCGCGTCGTCCGCCAAGCTCGCGCCGGATCTCCGCGATCGCATGGTCATCGTCGACGGTGTGTCGAAGACGTACGCGATGACGGGGTGGCGCATCGGCTGGAGCATCGCGCCCGCCGCGCTCACGAAGGCGCTCGACACGGTGCAAGGCCAGAGCACGACGAACGCGTCGGCGGTCGCGCAGCACGCCGCGCTCGCCGCGCTCGAAGGCCCGCTCGACGATCTCCGCACGATGCGCGCGACGTTCCAAAAGCGCCGCGACGTCATGGTCAACGGCTTGAACGGCATTCCCGGCGTCTCGTGCCGCACGCCGGAAGGCGCGTTCTACGCGTTCGCCGATTGCCGCGCGCTCTATGGGATCCCATGGGACGGCCGCGTCCTCGCGAGCGACGAAGACGTCGCGTTCTGGCTCCTCGATCGCGCGCACGTCGCCGCGGTCCCGGGCGGCGCGTTCGGCGCGCCGGGCTACGTGCGATTCAGCTACGCGACGAGCGAAGAGCGCATCCGCGCGGGGCTCGCGGCGTTCCGGCGCGCGGTGGACGAGGGTTGGGGCGAGGATCGCACCGCCGACATGGCGGTCGTCGGTCGGTAACGTAGCAATTCCGTACAACTGCCGGGAGATTCGCCTCCA
>JAYVXB010000062.1:0-8574 GCA_043785585.1 Deltaproteobacteria bacterium
TGGTGCTCGGCTTCGATCCGCTCTTTCAGTTCATGCACGAAGAGGACGTCGCGACCGCGATCGATCTCGCGCTCACGAAGAACCTCCGCGGCGTCTACAACGTCAGCGGTCCGTCGCCCGTGCCGCTCTCCGTCGTCGTGCGCGCGACCGAGAGGAAGCGCGTTCCGATCCCCGAGGTGCTCTTCCGCTCGCTCCTCGGTCGCTTCGGATTTCCCAAGCTGCCGCCGGGCGCGCTCAGTCACATCAAGTACCCGGTCGTCGTCGATCCGGCCGCGTTCGTCCGCGCGACGGGGTTTGCCCCTGCGTACGACGAGATCGCGGCGATGCGCGCCTTCCGCGAAGCGTTCCCCCCGCGCGAACGCTAACTCGGCTCGTCTTCGGCCACGCTCGCCGCGCGCGCGAAATCGAAGAGGTGACGCTCGTCCGCGACTTGCGCCGCGCGCACGAGCTCGGGCCGCACGGCGAGCGGCGAGACGCTGTGCACCCGATCGAGCGAGCCCTCGATGAAGATCCGCCTCCGCGTGTCGATCTGCAGCATCACGTTCGCGATGACGCTTCGCTTGATGCTCTGCTCGAACTCGCTCCCTTCGATGACGACGTGCATCGAATCGCAATGCTGCAAAAGCGTCTCGTAGAAGCCGACCATCATGTCGCGCACCGCGCCGCGCGGGATGCCGTTCTTGCCGATGACCGAGTGATAGAGGAGGGGGCGCCCGAGGCGCGCGTGCTCGGCGGCGACTTCGGCCGAGATCGCGCGAATGTCGCTCTCTTCGGGGGAGCGCCACGCGACGACGAGCACGCGATCGACGAGCAGTCTCCGTTGCGCCATGCGCATCGACCTTAACACGACGAGCATCGAGGCGCTGTTGACGGAAGGCCGCCGAGCCTCGACCATCGGCTCCCCATGACCACGCTCACCGAATCCCCCGCTTGGCAGGCGCTCGCCCGACACCACGAGACGATGCGTGATGTCCACATGCGCTCGCTCTTCGCCGACGATCCGAAGCGCTTCGAGCGCTTCTCCGTGAGCCTCGGCGACGTGCTCGTCGACTACTCGAAGCACCGGATCACCGACGAGACGTTGAAGCTCCTCCTCGCGCTCGCCGAGCAGGCGAAGGTCGCCGCGTGGCGCGACAAGATGTTCGCGGGCGAGAAGATCAACGGCACGGAAGGGCGCTCGGTGCTGCACGTCGCCCTCCGCAACCGTTCGAACCGGCCGATTTTCGTCGACGGAAAAGACGTGATGCCCGAGGTCAACGCGGTCCTCGCGAAGATGCGCGAGTTCACCGATCGCGTGCGGAGCGGCGCGTGGACGGGCCACACCGGCAAACGGATCACCGACATCGTGAACATCGGCATCGGCGGCTCGGACCTTGGTCCCGTGATGGCGACGGAGGCGCTGCGTCCGTATTGGCAGCCCGGGTTGCGCGCGCACTTCGTGTCGAACGTCGACGGGACGCACCTCGCCGAGACCGTGAAGGCGCTCGACCCGGAGACGACGCTCTTCATCGTCGCGTCGAAGACGTTCACGACGCAGGAGACGCTGATGAACGCGCGGTCGGCGCGGGCGTGGCTCGTCGAGCGATTGAAGAGCGAGGCGGCGGTGCCGAAGCACTTCGTCGCCGTGTCGACGGCGGCCGCCGAGGTGTCGAAGTTCGGGATCGACACGAAGAACATGTTCGGCTTCTGGGACTGGGTCGGCGGGCGCTACTCGCTGTGGTCGGCGGTCGGGTTGTCGATCGCGTGCGTCATCGGCATGGACGACTTCGAGAAGATGCTCGCGGGCGCGCACACGATGGACGAGCACTTTCGAACGGCGCCGCTCGAGAAGAACATCCCGGTCCTGCTCGGGCTGCTCGGCGTTTGGTACATGGGCTTCTTCGGCGCGGAGACGCACGCGATCCTCCCGTACGACCAGTGCATGCACCGGTTCCCCGCCTACTTCCAGCAGGGCGACATGGAGAGCAACGGGAAGAGCGTCGATCGCGAAGGGCGACGGATCACGACGTACCCGACGGGGCCGATCGTGTGGGGCGAGCCGGGGACGAACGGGCAGCACGCGTTCTACCAGCTCATTCATCAAGGGACGCGGATCATCCCCGCCGATTTTCTCGCGCCGCTCGCGTCGCAGAACCCTTTGGTCTCACCCGCCGCCGATGGCGTCGGTGGGGTCGAGCATCATCGCGTGCTCCTCGCGAACTTCTTCGCGCAGACCGAGGCGCTGATGAAAGGAAAGACGGCCGACGAAGCGCGCGCCGAGCTCGAAGCGCAGAAGCTCCCCGCCGAGCGCGTGGCGGAGCTGGTGCCGCACAAGACGTTCCCGGGCAATCGACCGTCGACGTCGATCCTGTTCCACAAGCTGACGCCGCGCACGCTCGGCGAGCTCGTCGCGATGTACGAGCACAAGATCTTCACGCAAGGGATTATCTGGGACATCTACAGCTTCGATCAGTGGGGCGTGGAGCTCGGCAAGCAGCTCGCGAAGAAGATCGAGCCGGAGCTCGCGGCGCCTGGTGACGTGACGTCGCACGACGCGTCGACGAACGCGCTCATCAACCACTACAAGAGCTTCGTGGCGCGTCGGTAGCGGCGGCGCGCTACGGCGTCTCGGGGAGCGCCTGCAGGCACATCAAGAAGCCCTTCGAGCAGCTCCCCTTCAAGCACGACACCATGTTGTCGCGCCCGCGCGCCGACATGCCGGAGAGGTACGCGCGGCATCGCGCTTTGTCGAAGCCGTTGCACGATCGCGCGATGGTGTCGCACGCGGCGTCGGCGCTCGAGTCGGGGCACGCGCCCATGAGCGAGTTGTAGTTGCACTGGTAGAGGTTGCAGCTGTTGCAATACTTGCCGGTCGTCTTCTGCAAGCAGGCGTGCACGGCGTTCGCGACCAGCGGCTTGAAGTTCGTCGTGGCGACGTTGCATCGGCGGCGCGCGGCGACGGGCCCGGGGCAGACTTCGCTGGACGCGTAGCCCATCTGGATGGTGCCGCAGTCGGGCATCGCGCCGGTCGTGTCGTCGCATCCGGTGCGCGTGTCGTCGAAGGTTCGCTTGCCGCGACCGCACCCGTTGTCGGCGCCGACGGGCTTGAGCGTCGATGGGTCGACCGGCGGGAGCGCGGGGCCGGCGTCGGGCTTCGTGGTGGCGACGGGGGGTCCGGCGTCCGGCGGAGCCGACGAGGCGACGGGCGGGACGCTCGCGTCGAGGGTCGCGGGCGGGGTCGGGGTCGGGGTTTGGGACGCGGTCGGGGGCGAGGTCGGGATCGACGAAGACGACGCGGTCGGGGAGGTCGTCCCGACGATCGGCGGGGGCGCGCTCGCGTTGCACGCCGCGGCCGCGAGGGTGCCGGTGAGAAACAGGAACAAGGCTCGATCGATCTTCATTTTCGCGTTGGGTCTCCGGCGCGTTCGGCGAACCTCGCATGTACTCCTCGCAGCGGATTTCGGAGAAGTTTTGTGAAGAGTTAACGCGGAACCTCAATCGGAAAATAGCGCTCCGGTGCCCTTGTCCGACGCTTGACGATTGCCCTACCGGCCAGGATACTTCGCACGCGAAACAAAACTGCAACGCATTCTAGAGGTCTCCGATCATGTCCAACGATCTCCGCTTCGACGGTCGTGTCGCCATCATCACCGGAGCCGGCAATGGCCTCGGCCGGTCCCATGCGCTTCTCTTTGCCTCACGCGGCGCGAAGGTCGTCGTCAACGATCTCGGCGGCGGGTTCAAAGGCGAGGGCAAGTCGTCGTCCGCGGCCGACGCGGTCGTCGCGGAGATCAAAGCGGCGGGCGGCGAGGCGGTCGCGAACTACGACTCGGTCGAGGACGGCGCGAAGATCGTCCAGACCGCGATGGACACGTACAAGCGCGTCGACATCGTCGTGAACAACGCGGGCATCCTCCGCGACACGACGTTCCTCAAGATGACGCCCGAAGACTGGGACCTCATCTACCGCGTGCACGTCCCCGGCGCGTTCAAGGTCACGCACGCCGCGTGGCCGCACATGCGCGACGCCAAGTACGGCCGCATCATCATGACGGCGTCGGCCGCCGGCATCTACGGCAACTTCGGGCAGACGAACTACGCGATGGCGAAGCTCGGCGTCGTCGGCATGGCGCAGACGCTCGCGATCGAGGGGAAGAAGAACAACGTCTTCACGAACGCCATCGCGCCGATCGCCGGATCGCGCATGACGGAGACGGTGCTCCCGCCGGATCTCCTCGAGTCGCTGAAGCCGGAGCTCGTGTCGCCGCTCGTCGCGTACCTCTGCCACGAGTCGTGCGAAGAGAACGGCGGCCTCTTCGAGGTCGGCGGCGGCTTCATGGGCAAGCTTCGCTGGGAGCGCGCCGAGGGGGCGCTCTTCAAGCTGAACAAGCCCGTGGCGCCCGAGGCGGTGCAGAAGAATTGGTCGGCGATCACCGGCTTCGAGAAGACGACGCATCCGACGGACGTCACGAGCTCGATGCAGCCGATCCTCGGCAACCTCGCCACGGCGAAAGAAAAGTCGCACGGCGGCAACGAGCTCATCGATGTCGACGCGGCGCTCGGGTACGAGTTCCCGACGCGCACGACGAGCTACGACGAGCGCGACCTCGCGATCTACGCGCTCGGCGTCGGCGCCGCGGCGAACCCGCTCGATCCCAAGGAGCTGCAGTTCGTCTACGAGATGAACCCGAACGGCTTCTATGCGCTCCCGACGTTCGGCGTCGCGCCGGTCTTGAAGCTGATGTTCGACATGGCGAAGGAGGGCGCGCAGGCGCCCGGCCTCAAGTACGGCCTCGATCGCGTCCTTCACGGCGAGCAGTACACCGAGATCAAGCGCCCGCTCCCGCCGCACGCGAAGCTCACGCACAAGGCGAAGATCAAGGACATCTTCGACAAGGGGAAGCACGCGCTCGTCGTCACGGCGACGACGTCGTACGACGAGGACGGCAACGCGCTCATCTACAACGAGCTCACGACGTTCGTTCGCGGCGGCGGCGGTTGGGGCGGCGAGCGCGGACCGCAGGGCGAGATCAACGTCCCGCCGACGCGCGCGCCCGACGCGACGATCACCGAGAAGGTCAGCGAGAACCAAGCGCTCCTCTACCGCTTGAGCGGCGATTGGAATCCGCTCCACGCCGATCCGGGCTTCGCGAAGAACTTCGGCTTCGAGCGCCCGATTCTGCACGGGCTCTGCTCATTCGGGTACGCGGGTCGCCACGTCATCAAGGCGTTCTGCGACAACGATCCGCGACGCTTCAAGAGCATCCGCGCACGCTTCGCCGACACGGTATTCCCCGGCGAGACGCTCGTGACGGAGATGTGGAAAGAGAGCGACGAGAAGATCGTCTTCCGCACGAAGGTGAAAGAGCGCGACAAGGTCGTCATCAGCGGCGCGGCGGTGGAGCTCTACAAAGAGATCCCGAAGGCGGCGTCGAAGGCGACGGCAAGCGCGGCTCCGGCGGCGGCAGCTCCCGCGGGCGGCGCGATGAAGCCGTCGAGCGATCAGATCTTCTTCGCGATCGGCCATCACATCGAGACGCACCCCGAGCTCGTCGGCAAAGTGCAGACGGTCTTCCAGTGGAATCTCAAGAACCCCGATTCGTCGTGGGCGATGGATCTCAAGAACGGGAAGGGATCGTGCGCGAAAGGGGTCGCGGAGAAGCCCGACGTGACCCTCGAGCTGTCGGACGAAGACTTCATGAAGATGGCGGGCGATCCCGAGGGGTCGAAGCTCGCGATGAAGATGTACATGGGCGGTCAGCTGAAAATCGGCGGCAACGTGATGGCGTCGCAGAAGCTCGGCGACGTCTTGAAGGGGATCGATCGCGAAGCCGCGATGAAGGCGTACGTCGCGAAGCACGGCGGCGCGGCTCCGGCTGCGGCGGCTGCCCCTTCGGCAGGCGCGGGCGGCGGCGCGTCGATGAAGCCGTCGAGCGATCAGATATTTTTCGCGATCGGTCATCACATCGAGACGCACCCGGAGCTCGTCGGCAAAGTGCAGACGATCTTCCAGTGGAACTTGAAGAACCCCGATTCGTCGTGGGCGCTCGATCTGAAGAACGGCAAAGGCTCGTGCGCGAAGGGCGTCGCCGACAAACCCGACGTCACCCTCGAGCTCAGCGACGAAGACTTCATGAAGATGGCGGGCGATCCGGACGGATCGAAGCTCGCGATGAAGATGTACATGGGCGGTCAGCTGAAAATCGGCGGCAACGTGATGGCGTCGCAGAAGCTCGGCGACGTGCTCAAGGGGATCGATCGCGAAGCGGCGATGAAGGCGTACCTCGCGAAGCACGGCGCGGGCGCTTCGACTGCGGCGGCACCGGCGGCGAATTCCGCGGCTCCGGCGAAGGCGGCCGCTCCGGCAGGAACCGCGACGCGCGCTCCGGCTATTTTCGACGCGCTGAAGGATCGGCTCGCGAAGAACCCATCGCTCGCGAAGGAAGTCGGCAAGGTCCTCGTCTTCAAGATCAAGGGGACCGACAAGAGCTACGTCGTCGACCTCACGGGCACGGGCTCGGTGAAGGAAGGCGCGGACGCGAGCGCGGCGGCGACCTTCACGATCGCGGATTCCGATTTGGTCGAGCTTGCGAAGGATCCGCAACGCGCCAAGGATCTCTACCAGCGCGGACAGCTTCGCGCCGACGGCGACGCGCGCCTCGCGCAGAAGCTCAGCTTCCTCAATCAACTCGCCTGAAGCACCCCCGACCGAAAACGAAAGCACAGAGGAGCATCATCATGGGACGACGAGTGAACGTGATCGGCGTGGGGATGACGAAGTTCGCGAAGCCCGGAGCGAGCGAGGAATACAACGTGATGGCGTCGAAGGCGGCGAAGATCGCGCTCGAGGACGCCAAGGTTCCGTACGACCAGATCGAGCAGGCGTACGCCGGCTACGTCTACGGCGACAGCACGTGCGGACAGCGCGCGATCTACGAGGTCGGCCTCACGGGCATTCCGGTGTTCAACGTGAACAACAACTGCTCGACCGGATCGTCGGCGCTGTACCTCGGTCGCCAGGCGGTCGAGGGCGGGATGGCGGAGTGCGTCCTCGTCGTCGGCTTCGAGAAGATGGAAAAGGGGGCGCTCGGATCGAAGTTCGACGACCGCACCAACCCGCTCGACAAGCACGCGACCGTGATGAACGACGTGCAGGGCTTCACGCAGGCGCCGCCGGCCGCGCAGATGTTCGGCGGCGCGGGGCGCGAGTACCGCTTCAAGTACGGGACGAAGCGCGAGACGTTCGCGAAGATCAGCGAGAAGGCGCGAAAGCACGCGAGCAACAACCCGTACGCGCTCTTCAACACGCGCCTCACGGTCGAAGAGATCCTCGCGTCGGACGAGGTGTTCGATCCGCTGACGCGCTTTCAGTGCTGCCCTCCGACGTGCGGCGCGGCGGCGGCGGTGCTCTGCTCGGACGACTTCGCGAAGAAGCACAACATCTCGAATCCGGTTTGGATCGCGGCGCAGTCGATGACGACGGACTACGCGTCGAGCTTCGAGCTCCAGAGCATGATCAAGATGGTCGGCTACGACATGACGGCGCAGGGCGCGAAGCAGGTCTACGAGAAGTCGGGGCTGGGGCCGGAGGACGTGCAGGTCGTCGAGCTCCACGACTGCTTCACCGCGAACGAGCTCCTCACGTACGAAGCGCTCGGCCTCTGCAAAGAAGGCGAAGCCGAGAAGTTCATCACCGAGAACGACAACACGTACGGCGGGAAGTTCGTGACGAACCCGTCGGGCGGCCTCTTGTCGAAGGGGCATCCGCTCGGCGCGACGGGGCTTGCACAGTGCACGGAATTGGTTTGGCAGCTGCGCGGTCAGGCCGACAAGAGGCAAGTGCCGGGCGCGAAGGTCGCGCTCCAACACAACCTCGGGCTCGGCGGTGCGTGCGTCATCACCATGTATCGGCGCGACTGAATTTTTTTGACCGCCAAGGCGCCAAGGCGCCAAGAGAGTTGGGGATGAACCCATTCTTCTTGGCGGCTTGGCGCCTTGGCGGTCAAATCTCCGCCGTCGCGCGGCTGAGCGGGCGGAGCGAGACCTCGGGGAGGAGCTCGGCGTAGCTCACGACGACCGCGTCCGGGAGCTCGGCTTCGAGGAGCTTTCGGACGAAGCGGCGGATGTCGGGCTGCGTGAGGACCACGACCGGTGATTCGGCTTCGGCGTCGTTGCCGATCTCGACGGTCTTCGATGCGCGTGCGGCACCTACCGCGCGCTGGACGGCGCCGATGACGTCGCGCGCGGCGTGCGGCGCGAGCGTGAGAAATGCGCCGGCGGGCGTGCGCGTGACGGCGCGACGAATCGTGTCTTCGATCATCGGATCGAGGAGGACGACGTCGAGCTGCGCCACGCCGCGCGTCAGGCGGAAGGTGATCACGCGACGGAGCTGGCCACGGACGAACTCGGTCAAGTTGAGCGCGTCTTTCTCGTTCGCGGCGACGGTCGAGAGCGCTTCGAGGATCGCGCGGAGATCGCGGATCGAAATGCGCTCCTCGACGAGGCGGCGGAGCACGTCCGTGAGCAACGTGAGCGACACCGGCTTCGGGACGACGTTGCGCACGGTCGCCGGCGCGAACTGCTCGAGCTCGTCGA
>JAYVXB010000063.1:0-8574 GCA_043785585.1 Deltaproteobacteria bacterium
TCAGAAGATGAGAAGGTTTGGATCTTCCGACCTTCTGATCTTCCTGTGAAAATCTCCTCAGGCCGCTGCGCGAATTAGCTCCGCGAGCTTGTGCCCGAGCGCCACGAGCGTGAGGCCGCTGTTCGCGATGCCCGCTGCACGCAAGAGCGATCCGTCGCACACGAATGCGTTTGGGAGGTTCTTCACCGAGAAGAACTCGAGGCTCGTGTCCCCCGGCATCGCGACGTACTGGTTCGCCGTGCCCGAGTGGTGCGCGGCGTTGCGAAAATCCCACGTCGGCGTCGGCAGGACTTTCTTCTCGAGGATGTCGTCGGCGAACTCCGCGAAGAACTTCTCGACGCTCTTCTCGTACGACGCGAGCTCGTCGGGCGTGACGTGCCAGTTGAGCACCGGTCGCTTCCCCGGCTCGAGCTTCACGCCGCGCGTCGCGATCGGCGTCTGCTCTCCGAGGATGAGCACCGAGAAATATTCGCCACGGAATCCGGACTTCGTCTTGAAGAGAATCGCCTCGCGTACCGCCTCGAGGTTGCCGAGGAGCAGCATGATCTTCTTCGGCGAGAACGGATCGTTGCGAAGGTCGGAGAGGATGTAGCGCGCCGCGCCGGTGATCGAGCTGAGTCGCATGTCGATCGCCGGGCGCAGGTACACGACCGTCTTCAGATCCGCCGTCGTGTAGACGAGCCCCGCGCGCACCTCGGCGGACTGCGTCGTCGTGCACGACACCGCCTTCAGCCGACTGTCCGCGCGCAGCTTCACCTTCGCGACGTACGCCATCGGATGATCGTGGTACCCGGCGCAGAACGCGCTTTCGTTTCCGAACGACTTCGCGAGGAGCACCGGCGTCCCGAGGCCACCGCCGCAGAAGAGGAAGTAGTCGGCCTCGACGCGCTCGACGCCGTTCTTTCCCTTCACCTCGACGTACCCGCTCGCGCCGTTCTCCGCGCCGACGACGCGTTCGGCGTGTCCGTACACGACGTCGACCTCGTCGCCCGGGTAGCGCTCGTTCGCGAGCTTCCACACGTTGTGACGCGACTGCGGCAAGACCATGTGCGCGACGGAGCAGACGTCGCTCTCGACGCTCGCGCAGTTGGCGTCGCGCGCGCGGTTGCACTCGGCGAGCTCGGCGTCCGACAGAAAGAACGACCACGCCTTCTGGTAGTACGGCGCGAATCCGCGCGGCTCGATGCCGGCCTTCTTCAGGTCGATGTCGTCGAGCTCGATGAGCGCGTTGTGCCAATAGTTGGTCGTCCCGCCGAGCCCTTCGGCGCGGTTGATCGACGTGTTGAGCTCGCCGGTGCTGCAGTCGACGTCGTCGAAGAGCGGCTTCTTCCTTTTCCCCTGCTCGACGACCGTGACCTTGAAGTCGTTGCGAAGAAGACTGCTCATCAACGAACCGCAGAGTCCGGCCCCGATGACCGCGACGCGCTTTTTCATGGGGGCCGACACTGGCACGCGGTAGCCGTCTCGACAAGGACGTCCCCGGCGTTCAGCGCGCGAAGACTTTTCGCATGCGCGTCTTCACGACGAACCACGCGCGACGATAGAAGCGCTGCAAGTACGCCGCCTGCACCAGCACGACGAGGCCGATCGCGATCGCGCGCATCGGCTCGGTTCGACGGTAGAGGCGCTCGATGTCGAACGCGACGTTGGGATCGGCGGTGTGGATGTCTTTGAAGAAGATGTCGAACGCGAGCGTCACGCCGAGCTCGTTGAAGATGAGCGCGCAACCGACGCCATACGCCATCGCTACGGCGCGACGGAGCCCGGGGCGAAACGTGAGGAGCGCGGTCAGCGCCGAGGCGCCGAGGAGGGCGAAGCCGGTCAAGTACGCGCCGCGGAGGATCTCGCGCGCCATGACGTCGAAGCGAAACGCGAAGTAGACCATCCCGCGGATCGCGGCGAGCGTGACGACGAATCCCGCGAGCGTCAGGAAGGGGAGGTCGCGCCGCCGGCTGACGACGAGCTCGCTCCACGCGCGGCCGATCGAGCCTCGTCGCACCTTCGCGTGATCTGCGCTCGCACCTGCGGCCGCGGCGTCGCGCGTCGACTGCGTCGCGGGATCGAGCAGCGCGTCGATCGCGCGCTCCGCACCGCCGAGACGACGTCCGAGAATGCGGACGAGCGCCACCGCGACCTCGGGTCGTCGCGCGCGCAAGGCGTCGAACTCCGCGTCGGGGATCACCACGAGCTCGACGTCGCCGGTCGCGCTGACGGAAGCCGACCGCAGCTCGCCGGTCAGCGACGCCATCTCTCCGAACGCGCCGCCAGGCCCGAGCTTCCCGAGGACTTGCCGCTCGCCAGCGCGCGGCTCGACGAACACCTCGGCCTCGCCTTTCGTCACGACGAAGACGTCGGCGCCCGACTCGAGCTCGCTGACGATCCGCTCGCCGCGACGGTACGTCACCGTGCGCGTTCGAAGCAGGAGGTCTTCGAGCGTCGCGTCGTCGAGGCACGCGAGGTACTCGACCTCGTGGAGCACGCGAGCGATCTCGGCGGTCATCGCGCACCTCGAACGGAGAGGACCGCGCGCCGCGCGAGCGCGCTCCAGTAGCGCCGGAAGTACGTCAGCTGCACCAGGATCGCCGCCGCGATCCCGCACGCGATGAGGCTCGAAGGATTCGCGTACTCGGGGTTCAAGTTCCAGATGAGCGCGAACTCGTCGAACACGAGCCCGGCCCCGAACCCGAACAGGAACGACAGGCTCCGAAGCGCGCGCCGCCCGAGCGGCAAGAGCGCGGCGAGCCCGGATGCGCCAATCAGGAGGAGGCCGTAGTTGAAGTGATGCACGTGCATCGGGTTCGGATCGTTGCCCGGCACGAGCGCGAAGAGCTGCTTCTCGAGGTGGTACTTGAGGATCATGTAGACGACGAGGCGCGCGAGCCCGAGCGAGACGATGAAGCCGACGAGGATCCAGAACGGCGGCTCGGCGCCTTGCTGCACAACGAGCTTGCGGAAGAGCGCGCGGGGCGTCAGGCGCGCGACGCGCGCGCCGTGGCGAGCGATCGCGCGGCGGCGTTCGTCGACGGCGGCGGCGAGCTCCTCTTTCGGAAGCTCCTCCGCGTGGAGCTCGAGCAGCTCGCGCACGGCGTCGTTCTTCGCGTGGAGCTCGCGCGACATCTCGTCCGCGAGCGGCAGCGCGATCGCCGGGAACTCGGCGAGGAGCGCGTCGAAGCCTTCCCGATCGATCGTCGCGATCGCCGACTTCTCGATGGCCTCGATGTGCATCGCGCGCGCGTACCCCGACAAGAGCCCCATGTCGCCGTACCGATCGCCCGGATCGAGCGTCGATCGTCCGCGTGTCCCGCCGGTCTGCACGTCGAGCGCGACCCGTCCGCTCACGACGATGACGAGGCGTGCGTCCTCGGGCGCGTCGGAGATGTCGCGCGCTTTCCCCGCCGCGAGCTCTTCGACGACGAACCTTCGCGCCGCGCGGCCGACCTCGTCGGCGCGGAGACCTTCGAACAGCGACACGTTGGCCAAGACCGATTCGAGCGACTCCATCTCGATCGACCTGGCTACCACCACCCGCGTGTGCGCGCGACGCTCGTGATCTGACGCAGCGAGCCGGTGCACGGCTCGGTGATCGCATCGAGCTCCGCCGGCGTCACGCTGCGAAGTGCTTCGATCTCTTCGGCCTGCGCGGTGAACGGTCCGTCGCTCGACGCACGGAACAGGTGAATCTGCTCGTAGTGCACGCCCGGCTCCGGTCCGAAGTGCGCGAGGTAGGTGAGCTCCGCGTGGATCCCCAGCTCCTCTTCGAGCTCGCGTCCGGCGCAGCCCGCGTAGACGAGCTCGAGATCGTCGTCGGGGCCACGAAGGTAGTCCGGCTCTTCGACGTGACCGCTGCACGAGATGTCCCAGTGGAGCGGGTACGTGAGCTTGTCGCGACGACGGAGCTGGATCACGAGGCGCCCCGCCGAGTCGACGACGAGAATGTGAACGCTCCGGTGCACGAGGCGATCGCGATGAACCTCGGGGCGCTCGGCCCAGCGCACGAAACGGTCGGCGTCGTCGACGACGGCGACGCGGGGGAGTGCCTTCATTTCGCCGAGATTAGCGCCTTCTGACCGCTGGTGGTTCGAATGGACGACGCGAAAGCCCGCGCATCAGCGTCGTTCAAAATTCGATCGTGACGAAGGTCACGTCGCATTCGTGACCCACGGCATCTTCCGCGCCGCACGCGGCGCGCCTACGCCGACCGCATGCGCCCCCTCCACGTGCTCGCGGTGTCGTCGATCTTCGTGGCAAGCTCCCTCGGGCTCGGCTGCGCGGTGAATGGAACCGTGACCGCCGCGCCGCCGATCGACGACGCGGGGATCGACGACGGGTACGACGCAGCGGCGGACGGCGGAGGCGCGCCGCTCGGCGATGCGCGAGCGGTGGACGCCGCGGTGAGCGCGACGTGCGTCGGCAAGTCGGCGCAGCCGCTCGATGCGACGTGGACGGTGTCGTCGAAAGGGACGGGGCGCACGGCACGTGTCCACGTCCCTACGTCGTACGATCCGACGAAGCGCGCGGCGGTCGTGCTGAACTTTCACGGCTACACGTCGAACGCCGCGGAGCAGGAGCTGCTCTCGCAGATGACCCCGAAGGCCGACAAAGAAGGCTTCGTCGTCGTGTATCCCGAAGGGCTCTCGAACAGCTGGAACGCGGGCGGATGTTGCGGCACGTCGATGAGCTCGGGCGTCGACGACGTCGCGTTCGTCTCCGACTTGCTCGACGCGCTCGGCACGAAGCTCTGCGTCGACGCCCATCGCGTGTTCGCCACCGGCATGTCGAACGGCGGCTTCTTGTCGCACCGCCTCGGATGCGATCTGTCGATGCGGATCGCGGCCATCGCGCCCGTCGCGGGCGTCCTCGCGCCGGCGGCGTGCGACGCGAAGCGCGCGGTCCCGGTCATGGACTTTCACGGCACCGCCGACTCCGTCGTGCCTTACGCCGGCAACGCTTCGTATTCCTCCGCGGCCGACACGATCGCGGCATGGGCCAAGCGCAACGGGTGCGCCGGTCAGCCCGTCGAGACGTTTCGCAAGGGCGACGCGCACTGCGCGACGTACGCCACGTGCGTCGATCGCGCGACGACCACGCTCTGCACGATCGACAACGGCGGTCACACGTGGCCCGGCGGCCTGCCGATCCCGGCGCTCGGCGTCACGACGACGAACCTCTCGGCGACCGACGCGATGTGGACGTTCTTCACCGAGCACCCGCTGCCCTGAAGGCCAACGTGACTTTGGTCATGCCTCCTTCGTGACCGACGGCATCTGTGCCGCGACGGGCGATCGTGGGAAACGAGGACCCTGACCCGGGAGGGCCTCATGAACGCTGCGTCGAAACGTGGACTGCTTTTCTTCGCACACTTCGCGCTCTCGCTCATCATCGTCGCGGTGCTCGGCGCGTGCGCGAGCCTCGAGCGGCACGAGCCCGTCAGCGAGGTGCACGTCGTCTACGATCCGGCGAACAGCAACATCCCGCTCCCGAACGATCTCGCGCGCGACGAGAAGGCCGCGCATCTCGACCTGCCGATCACGGCGGATCTCGCGCCGGCGGAGGTCGAGTTTCGTCGCTTCATGAACACGCACGACGCGTGGCCGACGACCTTTCCGCTCCAGGCCGAGTTCAGCGCGCCGATCGATCCGAAGTCGATCAAGGAAGACAACCTCCTCGTCTACGAGTGGGGCGACACGCCGACGCGCGTCGGCGACGCGACGATCACGCTCGACGGCGCGAAGCTCACGGTCGATCCGCCGCGCACGGGTTGGCGTCGTGGCGCGCGGTACGTCGTGGCGGTGCTGGGCGGGCGCCATGGGGTTCGCGATGCGGCGGGCAAGGCGATCGGGCCCGACGAGACGTTCTATTTCCTGCGCGCGCGCACGCGCCTCGATACGTACGACAACAACACGGCGTTCCCCGGCGACACGCGCGCCGAGCGCCTCGCGACGGGCGCCAAGCTCGAGAAGGTTCGCGCGGGGCTCGTTCCGTTCTTCGACGCGCTCGAGAAGCAGACGCCGAAGATCGCGCGCGAAGACCTGTCGGCGCTCTGGACGTTCACGGTGACGACCGCGACCGAGCTCGCGATGGACGCGCCGTCGCAGCGCGTGCCGCTCCCGTTCGATCCGCTCATCGACGCAAAGACGAAGCGCGTGACGTTGCCGCCTTCGACCTTCGACAGCGCGCGCGACGCGTCCGCGAAGCTCCAGCTCAACGAGACGAACGGCTTCGGCGTCGCATCGTCGCTGATGTTCGAGCTGACGCAGGCGGTGGACTCGTCGACGGCGAGCCCGACGAGCGTCCACGTGTACGCGCTCGGCGCGTCGCCGCACGAGCTGCGCGTCGATCAGGTGCGCGTCCTTCCGTCGGACGGGGCGGCGTCGTGCGCGACGCTTCCGATCGGCGACTCGTGCACGCACGTCGTCGTGTCGCTCGCCGAGGAAGAGCTGCCGCTCGCGCCGGCGACGACCTACGCGATCGTCGTCGACGACCGCCTCCGCCCGCGCGACGGCGGCGTGCTCCGTCCGATGATCATGGGGCACTTCCTCCGCGCGCAGAGTCCGCTCGTCGCGAATGGAAAGAGCACGGTCGTCGCGCTCCCGCTCGACAAGGCGGAGCTCCTCGAAGGCGTGCGCAGCAAAGTCGACGCGCTCCTTCGAACGCCCGTCGGAACCGGCGCGCTCGGCCGCGATCACATCGTCGCCGCGTGGTCGTTCACGACGATGGACGCGGCGCCGGGGCTTCGCGACGCGATGAAGCTGCCCGACACCGCCGCGTTCGATCCGACGCCGAACATCACGAGTCGCAAGGACATCACGCCGGGCGCGCTCGGCGCGGCAGGCCAGAGCGAGATCGCCGCGTTCTCGGGGCTGTTTCCCGGGGTCACCGGCGCGATCATCGGGTCTGTGTATGTTCCACGCATTCGTGGCGTGCGGACGATCGTCGAAGGGACGTTCGCGTCACCGTACACGCTCGATCGCGCGACGCGCGGCGTGCGAGCGGACCACGGCTTCGATCGCGAGGACGTCCACTTCGTCCTCACGCTGCCGGATCGCCCCGCGAACGGAGCGAAGATCCCCGTCATGATGTTCGGCCACGGTCTCATGACCGATCGCCGCTTCGTGCTGACCATCGCGGGCGCGCTCGCGAGGCGCGGCTTCGGCGCGATCTCGTTCGACTTCCCGTTTCACGGCGAGCGCACGAAATGCACGCAGCGATCGCTCGTCGCGTTTCCGAACCCGCTGCCGCCCGCGATCCGAAAGCTCGATCCGAGCCTCGCCGGCGATCTCCTGTCGTTCCCGCCGTGCCCGTCCGGCGCGACGTGCAGCGCCGACGGTCGCTGCCTCGGCGCGAACGGCAACGACGTCGGCTACGCGATGCTCCCGACGACGGGCATGCCCGCCGCGGGCGGCTCCGCGCTCATCGACGTCGACGACATCCCGCACGTGCCGAACCGGATGCGCCAAGCGGTGATCGACATGGCGGCGATGCGCCGCGTGCTTCGCCTCGCGAATTGGAGCTTGCTCCTCGGAGGCATCGAGCTCGAGACGAGCCGCGTCTTTTACTCGGGGCAGTCGCTCGGCGGGATCCTCGGCGCGGTTTACGTCGCGATCGCCGACGACGTCGAGCGCGCGGTGCTCAACGTGCCGGGCGCGGACGAGGTCGATCTGTTCAACCAGTCGACGTTCTTCAAGCCGCAGATGGACGATTTCTTCACGCGCGAAAAGCTCGAGCTCGGAAGCTTCGAGCGCGAGCGCCTGATGAGCGTCGCGCATTGGCTCATCGACACGGTCGATCCGCAAGCCGTCGCAGGTCTCCTCAAGACGCGCCCGGTCTACATGCAGATGGATCAGGGCGACATCATCATCCCGAACTTCGTCACGAAGCGACTGCAGCGCGCGACGAACCTCCCGATGAAGACGTACCCGTCACCGCTCCACGGCGATCTGGTGATCCCGGGCGTCGGCGACACGATGCTCGACGAGCTCGTCTCGTACCTCGTCGACGGCATGACGCACTGACCGCCATGCCGACACGTCGTCTTCTCCTCGCGGCCTGCGTCGCCGTCGCGTGCGTGGCGTCTTCGCGCGATGCGCGCGCGGTAGGTACGGACGTCTCCGATCAGAGCGCGGTCGCATCGGGGACGGGCGGCGCGTCGACGGCGAGGTCGGGAGATCCGGGCGCGGCGTACTTCAATCCGGCGGCGCTCGTCGACGGCAAGGGACTTCGCGTGGGGCAGGGGACGACGTTCGCGCTCGCGTCGATCCACGCGACGTCGTCGCCCGGATCGCCCGGAACGGCGTTCAGCGTCGACGCGAAGAAGTCGCTTCAGCTCGTGCCGTACCTCGCGGCGAGTTGGTCCGACGCGAACGTGACCGTGGGTCTCTCCGTGCACGTGCCGTTCGGCGCGTCGGTGTCGTGGCCGGCGGGATCCGCGCTGCGCTTCGAGGCGGTCGAGAGCAGCGTGAAGGTGCTCCGCATCGCACCGTTCGCCGGCGTTCGCGCGGGGCCGTTCGCGTTCGCGGCGGGCCCGCAGATCGACATCGCCGAGGTCGACGCGACGCGCGCGACGAACATGATCCT